>CAYJDE010000399.1:0-1000 GCA_964368805.1 uncultured Desulfovibrionaceae bacterium | reverse complement strand
CTTTTTTTCGGGGGAACTTTTGCTTGTGTCAAAAAGTTTCCCCCATTTCCTCCTCGAAATACGCTTATTATGTATGACAACCTGTTGAAAAAGTATAAATTGTGTCTTCCGTTTTGAGAAGGACGTATTTTTTGCTTCAGTTTCGCATATCTTTAATATGCGCCTACGCAACATTCGCTTAACCTCTTATGTAATTTTACTGTTTTGATTTTAGAGAGCTGCATTATGGTAACGATTTGAATTCTCAATTCGAATATATGTTGGATAAATCTTTTTTTATAGTCTTAATTGGTAAAAAAGGGGGATGAATGCCACTAAAAAATGATCTAGAAAGAGAAATTGAGCACGCAAAGAGGAGTGCCGAGCATAAAGCGCAGATTGATTATATGGTATATGAAAGGGATCAAGCTGAGCAAAAAAGACGAAACGCGGAAGAACTTGCTGACCCATCAGCTTCTTCGCCCATGTCAGCTATTCAGCTCGGCTCAGTCTTCATGGCTTTGATTGTTTTAGGGTTTCCGGCTTTTTTTCCTGCTTGGTTCGTTAATGTATATCTTTGGCATAAAGTGTATGCATTATTTGTTAGTGGTTTAAAACTTTTTGCCCTTAACATAGTATCTATAGTTGTTCTTACTGTGCTCATCTGGCTGCTTTTACGCTTTCTGTTAAGATATATTAAAAAATTTTTAAATCCATGGAGAACAGTATTTCTTGTGATTTTTTGGGCTTATATTTTAGGGTGTTATGCGTTTACGGCCTATTTTATTGCTCAGAAAAATGAATTCTCTACTACCACAACTATTGTTTGCACTATTATAGCTACACTTTTAGGTGGGAATTTTTTTAGAAAGTTATTATGATGCTTACATTCAAACCAAAAAAAAATTATGAAAAAAGTTCTTCTACGCAAAAATGTACATTTTACACAGTTGAAATAAATATATTATGATAGATATTTTATCCCTTTCTTTTCCTGAGTTACAGGCTTTCATGGTAGACA
>CAYJDE010000398.1:0-1006 GCA_964368805.1 uncultured Desulfovibrionaceae bacterium | reverse complement strand
GTTGAGCGTGGCTATGGCTTCTTGTCTTGTGACGCCGTCTCTTTTTTGTAAAATGCTGATAAGATTTTCCAATGTGAACTCCTTTTGGGTTAAATTGTTAAAATCACATAAGAAAATACTACCATAGTGATTTGTGGCGTCAATGAAAAATCAAATAAAATCGGGTAAATAGTAAAATTTTATATCAAAGAGAAGGTTTATGTGAGTTGTTTTTTTATATAAAAATTTATGCAATTTTTCTTGACAAAATGCATAAATTTTTGCATACTCTTTCTTACAGGAGGACGCAATGAAGCGTAAAGAAATCCTGAAAAAGTTATCGAAGCTAGGCTTCAAGCTGGAGGAAGGTGGAAACCATACCAAGATTTACAAAGACGGCGTTTACATGAGCTGCCTATCACGGCAAGCAGAAATAAACGAAATTATCGTTATGAAAATCGAGAAACAGCTTGGAATCAAACTTCGATAACCTCAAAGGGGAGGGAAACCTCCCCCACTTTCAAAAAGGAGTACATATGTCGCGCTATTATTATGTCAGTATAGTACCTGTTAAAGAGGGCGGATATACGGCCTCTATTTACGACTTCCCAGAAGCCATAACTCAAGGGGACACCATAGAAGAAGCCATTGAAATGGCAGAAGACACTCTGGCCATATCTGCTGAAGAATATACCAGAGAAAGAAGGCCCATTCCTGCGCCTTCAAGTTTTGAGGTTATCAAGCAAAAAACATTGCAAGAGATGGAAGAATACAAAGAGCATATAGATACAAGTCGTGACGTATTTTATCAGCTCTTGAAAATGCCCAACGTGGAAACAAAGCCGGTAAAAATTTCGGTAAGTTTTCCTAAAAATGTGCTTGAACAGATAGATAAAAAAGCGGAAAGCTATGGCATGACTCGCTCCGGTTTTTTAGCGCAGTCTGCTCTTGCTTATGAAGGATAGTAGTGAAAAAGCCCTCGTTATACTGAGGGCTTTTTTTTGAATATAAGTAACATTTCTATGCT
>CAYJDE010000397.1:0-1010 GCA_964368805.1 uncultured Desulfovibrionaceae bacterium | reverse complement strand
CTAGAGCATATTCGTTTTGTAATTCTATAAAATCCTTTTCGGTAGAATTCTATAATTTTTTATATTAAACTTTCTGATGTAAAATTAGTATCTTAAATAAGTTTACTTCTATTTGTTCCGTAGTAGAATTTTTTGCGCCGTAAAACAAAGAGTAAAATTACATTTTTGTAGAATTTATATTTTTATCTAAAATTTCAAAGTGTAATCCATATAATTCCTCATTATCTGTGCATAAAATCTCGCAGTATATGAAAAATCCGCATTTCTAAAAATATAAATATACATTTTTGTAATTTCAAGTACTGTAAAATCGCTCATATTTTTCGTTAGTTTCTATAATAGTAAGGTTTTTCTTCCTTGGCATAGGCTTTGCTTAATGGAGAAGAAGTTTGCATCAATTCGGTATATATTTTTTACTTATGTAGAAACAAAATACCATAAAGGATAAGTATGAAAAATTTTGTCATTACTATAGCCAGAGGTTTTGGCAGCGGTGGTAAGCATATTGGTTCTCTTCTTGCTCAAGAACTTAATATACCATGTTATGATACGCAATTACCTTCTATGCTTGAAGATTATTCTGGTATAAATAAGGCTCGTTTTGCAGAAGTAGATGAAAAATTAAATACATCTTATTTTCTTAAATCACTCAGTAAAGCTACTACAAAATATATAGCTACCCCCATGGAGAAAGATTTTGTTTCTGACAATAATCTTTTCAATATTCAATCGGAACTTATAAAAAAACTTTCTGAAGAGCGTTCTTGTATCATTATAGGTAAGTGTGCCAATCATATTTTGCAAAAAAAAACCAATGTTGTTTCTGTATATGTGGAAGCACCGCGTGCTGTGTGTGTAAAAAATGTGGTGGACTTATTGGGCCTCACAGAAGAAGAGGCTCACAAAATGATTCAAAAGACGGATAAATATCGCGCAGATTATTACAAATATTACACCAATGGCGCATCATGGACAGACCCTGTGGCCTATCACATGACGCTGAATACAGG
>CAYJDE010000396.1:0-1010 GCA_964368805.1 uncultured Desulfovibrionaceae bacterium | reverse complement strand
TATATAGAAACCTTTGCGCCATTCATTGCGCAGGGCTTTATAAAGCCTTGCAGTTGATTAATGTTTTTAAAAACAATGAGTTGTGGCATGTTTTTTCTTTGTAGTTAGGCCCGACCCCACAGGTGGTGTAGCGATTTACGTTCGATGAACCTGCAAGTCCTACGTAAATCAAGAACAAAACGATGTTTTTTTGTACCTTTATTTCTGCGTATATAAAATTAATATAATGAGCAATTTTCTTTTTTTATGTGATTTTTATATCCAAAAAACGTTGTACTGAGGCCTCTTTTGGGAAAATATTGATGAAGCATTTTTTGCCGGGGATAGCTTTTTAAAGGAGATAGTCTTGCACAAGACAAGAAAATCGTATATCTCATCTCAGGTGCTACAGCCTTTTCACCTGATCGTGAGGTAGGAGCAAAAAAAGTTTTTTATTATAACGCCTTACTTGTAGTCGTCTGAATGGCAGAGGCTTGGGGTATACGTAGTGAAAAGGTTCCTGTACCAGAAATACCGTACAAACCATCTAATGGATAGGTGGTATAAAAGGAGACAATCATGTCGAAAAATTACAATCCTTATGAAAACATGCTCTCAGTACTACATACAGCTGCTGAAAAGCTTGGTATGCAACGTGATGAATATGTTGGCTTGTGCCACCCTGAGCGTGAATTGATTGTATCTGTTCCAGTGACCATGGACGACGGGCACGTAGAAATTTTTCAAGGCTATCGTGTGCAACATTGCAGTTCGCGTGGCCCGTGTAAAGGCGGCATACGTTTCCACCCCGACGCAGACCTTGACGAAGTAAAAGCTTTGGCCGCATGGATGACGTTTAAGTGCGCCATTGTTAACATTCCTTATGGTGGCGCCAAAGGCGGCGTAAAAGTAGACCCATCCAAGCTTTCACGAAGCGAGCTGGCTCGCCTCTCAAAGCGTTATATGGCGCAAATTCTGCCCATTGTTGGGCCTGAGCGTGATATCCCAGCACCTGACGTGAACACCGATGC
>CAYJDE010000395.1:0-1011 GCA_964368805.1 uncultured Desulfovibrionaceae bacterium | reverse complement strand
TTGCCGGTTCTGGCAATGATACTGTCTACGGTCAAGGTGGTAATGATTTGCTTATCGGTGATGGCAAAACTGAAGATATTGCCGATTTAGCTGATGCTCTTGGTCTTACTAGGGCTGATTATGAAGAAAGCAATATAGTTGCCGGTGAGAATCTGGATGAAGCTGAAGCCAATGCATTCACAACAAAAGTTCAGGGCCTTGTGGAAGACTTAATGGATAAAGCTCTTGAAAAAGATGTTGATGGTAACTATGTAAACCTTGGCAAACTTGAAGCTGCTGCGCATGCCATGGAATCTGCCGACGATGGCAATGACACCCTCTACGGTGGTGACGGTGCAGACATCCTTCTTGGCCTTGCTGGTAACGATACTCTTGTAGGTGGTGCTGGTGCAGATATTCTGATGGGTGGCAGCGGTGATGACATTCTCTTTGCTGGCAA
Source organism: uncultured Desulfovibrionaceae bacterium (assembly GCA_964368805.1). Taxonomy (GTDB): domain Bacteria; phylum Desulfobacterota; class Desulfovibrionia; order Desulfovibrionales; family Desulfovibrionaceae; genus CAYJAD01. The sequence goes on along the minus strand of CAYJDE010000395.1, from coordinate 572 downwards.
GGACGATATAGCCATGGGCGGTGCCAATAACGATTTGATTATCCTTGATGCTGACGCTGTTAACGGACTTAGCTTGGATGATATTGTGAAAGTAGACGGCGGCGACGGCATGGATGTATTGCTTACCAATGTGGATACGTTGGACAGCGCAAAAGCATTCCTCCAAGGTTCCAACGCTGATACTGTAACAAATACCGAAGTTATTATGGTGGGTGGCGATGCAACGAAAGCTCAAGAGCTTCAAGGCTTCTTGGACAAAGACACCACAGATGCTGATATGAACAGCAACGGCTGGACATCTAAAGAAACCTTTGAGGCTAATGGACAAAAGTACGCTGTGTATGAAAATGATAGTAATGTGACTATCTTTGTGAACAAAACTTTACTAGAAAACATCTAGGCCTCAACGAGCCTTTAAATGCAAGCCCCCGATGCCTAGCAGTATCGGGGGCTTTTTATGAGGAAATGCTGGTGCATTCTTTTTCCTGAAAGAAGACCTCTGCGCAATTATCCTTTTGAAACCTCTGCACAATTAGTTTTAAATATAGCTTTGTGTCTAAAATTTGAAAACT
>CAYJDE010000394.1:0-1016 GCA_964368805.1 uncultured Desulfovibrionaceae bacterium | reverse complement strand
TGTAGTGGTTCAGACTTAATCGTACAGTAAGCTCCGTTTTGATGGTTCCTTTTGTCCGATTAGTTGAGTTGTCCGACCTTTTCTTGCCAGAGGTATTTTCCATCAAGGAATGTTTGCATTGGTGTTCTACCGCAGCACATTTTACCTTGATGAGTCCTCTCAGTGTTATAATGGTTTATCCACACATCAAGGTCGGCTTGTAGCTCCTCCACAGATTGATATATTTTTTTACGAAATGCAATCTGATAAAATTCATGCAAGATAGTTTTATGGAAGCGTTCGCAAATACCGTTAGTTTGTGGGTGTCTCGCTTTAGTTTTGGTGTGTTCTATGTCATTTACACCCAGATATAGTTCATAATCGTGATGCTCAACCTTACCACAATATTCAGTTCCTCGATCCGTAAGAATTCTTATAAGCCCAATTTCTTGGCCTTGAAAGAAGGGTAAAACATTGTCATTCAGAAGGTCTGCACCAGTTATAGGTGTTTTAGTGGTGTAAAGTTTTGCTGAAGCCCATTTTGAATATGTATCAACAAATGTTTGCTGATAAATACGACCAACACCTTTAACATAACCAACATAAAAGGTATCTTGGCTACCAAGATAACCTGGATGGTGGGTCTCAATCTCACCACAAGCTAAATCGTCGTCCTTTTTGCGTTCTAAGGCTTGAACTTGGGCTTCCGTAAGGACAATGCCTTCTTCTGCTGATTTCTTCTCTAGGGCAATTAAGCGTTGCTTCATAGATGCCAAATCATACCTTAACCAGACGGAACGCACTCCAGAAGGTGAAATAAAAATCCCAAGTTTACGCAACTCGTTACTGGCTCTAGTTTGCCCGTGAGCAGGGAAATCCGTGGCAAATTGAACAACTGCCTGCTCAATAGCTTCTTCAACTCTATTTTTCAAATTTGGCTTTCTTCTGTTAGCGTCAAAAAGTGCTTCTACCCCACCAGCCTCTTTTGCAGCCTGATAACGATAAAAAGTATCTCGTGAAAAGCCCATTATTTTACA
>CAYJDE010000393.1:0-1018 GCA_964368805.1 uncultured Desulfovibrionaceae bacterium | reverse complement strand
ACTGTGCCACCTTCATTGATGGCAAGGGTGTTTGTGGTCATGGCTCCGTTAATGGTTAGGTTTGCGGCATCGCCACTTTCATAGCCAACCATGGTACCGCCAGCACCTGTGACATTTGCTGTGGCCCCTTGCATGACATTCATATTTCCACGCACTACAAGGCCGGCAAGGTCTGTACCGCCTAAGGTGACGGGCTTTTGCCCTTCAAGAGTTTCGCCTGCAATGGTAAGGTTGGCACCTTCTTCGACGTTGATGGTACCTTCAGCTTTGACGAGCACGCTGCCCATAATGTTTACAGCAGGATTTTGTATTTCTTCGGTAGGGGCTTGACTGTAGATATTAACTACGGGGCTAGCACCAGTAGGACTCATATCGCCCATGCCCACAGTCAAGCTACCTTTAACAGTACCGCCTTGGGTGGCTTCAGTACCAGCAGCTTTAGTGCTATCATAACCAAGGTTCAAGGTGCCACCTTGTACATCAATGCTACCTTCGCTTAAGGCATTATTATAACCCGTGAGGGAAAGGGTGCCATTGACAAGGGTAGAGTCTACAATGGTTCCGGCTCTGTCGGCAGGGTCAATGCCTGCAAGTACATAGTCGCCGTTTTCGTTATCATAAACACCGGCACCAGCAACAAAGCTAGCTTCTTGAGCAGTACCTTTTAAATCTTCTAACGTTCTGTAGGTGGTAATGTTGGCAAGATTAATGGTGCCAAGAATTTCGCCATCACTTGCATCACCGTCATTATATCTTTCTTCGAGGTCTTTTTGTAGCTGAGTCAGTTCATCCTTATAGAGCATGCCCGCATCGGAAGCCACAAGATTAAGATCTACAGTACCAGTACTGTTTGTGGTGGATATGGTGCCTAAGATGTTGTCTACAGCTGCTGTGGAAGCGTCAAATTCACCTGTCAATTGCCCTGCATCATTGACTTTTAATTGGACAAAGTCAGCCAAGTTTGCTGTAAGCTGGTTATTCCCCATATTTAAGGCAGAATTTTGTTCTAAAATTAAAG
>CAYJDE010000392.1:0-1036 GCA_964368805.1 uncultured Desulfovibrionaceae bacterium | reverse complement strand
AGCGGTCTTAAATTGAGCAATTTCTGCATGCCATTTTGGAATATTTTTACTCAATGAAATTATAGACTGTAAGCAAAAATAATCAGGTGACGTTGGAACGATAAAGAAGTCGCTAGACATTAGAGCTACTTGATTTAGTCCTCCGATTCCTGGATTTAAGTCGTAAATCATATAGTCAATATTTTTGTTTTTCGCAATTAGATTAAGGATTTTTGGTAGCTTTGCTGGTGTATTTCTGGCAACAGGTATTCCTTGAGAAACTTTTAATGAAACGCTAATTTGAGAATCTAATTCAGAGATATCAAGATGCCCAGGTAGTAAAAATAAATTATAATTATTGGTGGTTTTTAATGTAAGATTATCAATGTTTTTTTCAGTGTTGTCCGAACCATTTATAATATCATCTACAAGTTCTCGCACCGTGACAATACCTTTTTTTTCATAGTATTGTTCCATGATTTCATCGTCAACAGCATCCATTCCAAAAACTAAACCAGTTAAGTTGCACTGAGAATCTAGATCTACTAGTAGTACTTTTTTGCCCATGCTAGCAAGTTCCCACCCTAAGTTGAATGAAGTTGTAGTTTTACTAACTCCACCCTTGTGATTGAAAAAACAAATGGATTTTGGCATGTTTGTTTCCTTATAATCCCAAAATTGGGATGTACATTGATTTAGGTTAAGGATATATAAAAGAATAAAATCTAAAGTTGATTTATAAATAGCTTCACCCTTGCAACATGCTATCTTAAAATAAAAAAAAACTCAATACTATAAATTTTGTAATTAAACAACAGATGATTAACCTTATTTTTGGCTCAAAAAGAGGGTTTCCCCCCTCAAGAAAATCTCCTCCTGATGAATCTTATCCCCCCTCCTAAAAAAATCTTTCAATAATGCTGTTTGAAACGAGCATGCCGTTGGGGCTGAGTGCTATGTAGTCTTTGCTGATTTTTATAAGTTGGTGTTTACCGAGGGCTTGAATAAGTTGCAAGTTCTTTTTTACAAAGGAGTGTCCGAAGAGTTCTTGGTATTC
>CAYJDE010000391.1:0-1064 GCA_964368805.1 uncultured Desulfovibrionaceae bacterium | reverse complement strand
AACACTGTCAGGCATAAGACGCACAACCGAAGATAAACAGAAAATCACTCCGATTACAAAAACAATGTATTTCATGATAGTTAAAAACCACTCATTCAATGCTGTTTTACTGCTATCATCGCTTTGTTCGGCTCTTCTGAGCATAACCTCATTTATTCCAAGCATTACCGATGCAAAAAGCAACGGTATAATATAATAAATCACACGAAACATCAAGATAGAGGCAAAAACTGAGGTGGCAGGTAAATCTGTAGTCAAATTCATAATGACAACCTCTAAAACTCCCACTCCACCGGGTACGTGCGTAAGCACTACAGCCACCTGCGCAAGCAAATAATTAGGCACAAAACTTAAGAAATCCAATTCCGAAGAAAAAGGAAAAAGCACATATAAACAGGCTGCGGCAATAATAAGGTCAATGCCTGCCACAATGGTTTGCACGATGGCAATTTTCAAAGGAGGCAGAGCAAATTCTTTTCCTTTAATGTATATAGATTTTCCGTCAACTTTCCAACAAAGTATATGGTAAGCCACGCAAATTCCGAATAAAATATAGCCTAAAGGACGTACTGACGAAAATCCTGCCGAAAGTTCGGGCGGTAGTTGTAAAGGGACAAAAATAAAAAGTAGTCCCGCAAGCCCCATAGCGCCGACCCAAAAGGTTACCGCAAGCATAAGTACCAAACGTATAATATCCAAAGGACTAAAGCCCCATGCAGAATATAAACGGTAACGCACAGTACTGCCGCCAAGCAAGGCTCCAAAATTCAAACTGATAACGCTCCCCACAAAGGAAACAAGACTTATTCTCGGCAACGTGAGTTTTTTCTTAATAGCTGTCAAAGCCAGCCAATCATACCCCATAAGCACAAGGTAATTCAAAATCATAAAACCAAATGATAGACATAAATTAAAGGCTGATATTTGCGAAAGTGCCAAACGAATCTCGTCAAGGCTATACGATCTCAATTTATCGTATAAAAGCCAAATAGCTAAACAAAAAATCGCAACAACAGCAACTTTACCAAGTACATCTAAAAGTTTTTTCATAGTGCCTCATAATT
>CAYJDE010000390.1:0-1069 GCA_964368805.1 uncultured Desulfovibrionaceae bacterium | reverse complement strand
CAGGTGCTACGGTGACTCACCAAGTTCTTTTATGGTGGCTATGTTTAAGAGCTTTTAGTTCCGTTCGTGGTACTAAGAGGGTCAAAAAGTGGCAAGGTCTTTCCCTTGCTTCCGTGAGTCCTTTATAGTTCCGTTCGTGGTACTTTGTCAAGAAAAATTTTAGGACTGTCGTTTCTTAAAGTCTTGACCTTGTGCCCCTAAGCTTCGCCTTGACTTGGCTTATTTGTTGCCTTCGGTCTTTGTTTCCGTCCTTCCGTAAGTTCTTTATAGTTCCGCTCGTGGTACTTTGTCAACTACTTTTTTTATTTTCTATCAAGATTTTCACTTGCTCTTTAGGAATTAACCAGTAAGTACCTAACTTGTAAGCTCTTATTCTTTTCTCACGACAAAGTCTTGATATGTATGAGTGGTCACTATATCCTAAAACTTTGCTTGCTTCCTGTGCGGTATAGTAGTCAGGTAAAGCCGTTTTGTGGAGGTCTTTTTCTTCTTTGGTGTCGCTCTTGTTTTCCATGATGTTCTTCCTTTTACCAGTATATTTTAGTGTAAACATATTCAGCTATTTTATAAATAGGATAAGCTATTAAAAATTCACTAACTAACACAAAAAGGCTACAAAAAAGATTTAAAGGTAGTTTAACTTTTAAAAGATATAAAACACCTCCGCAAACTATAGGAATAAGGAAAAAACCTATAGTAAAAGGTATTAGAAAGTTCATAGATAAAAAATATAAAGTAGGTACATCATATAAAAACCATGCAGAACATAAAACCCAGTAAATAAAACAAGCCTTCCCTGCTGTTTCTTTTGCTTTGTTCTTTTGTTGTGGTGTCAGTAACTTTTCAAATGTGCTCATATTTCCTTTCTCCTACGTCCTTTCGTTTCCCTAGTGTTTCCCTCACGTTTTCCAGTACAACGCCTTATAGGTGCCATTCTGTGTGATTCTGAAGGTGTTTTATTGTTTGGCTATTGGTGAGCTATTGTTTGGCTATTGGTGAGCTATCGTTTGGCTATTGGTGAGCTATCGTTTGGCTATTGGTGAGCTATCGTTTGGCTATTGGTGAGCTA
>CAYJDE010000389.1:0-1083 GCA_964368805.1 uncultured Desulfovibrionaceae bacterium | reverse complement strand
CGGCGCAGACGACACAAGCGTTATACTGTAGATCGTAAAAAATACAGCTAAGTTTGTTAATAAAAAATCCCCTAGCCAGATGGTAGAGGGGATTTTATATTAACTTTTATATATTGAAATCTTAGCTTGTTTAACTAAGGCAGTACACAAGATAAAATGTGAAATAGCCTTTTAGAGTACGTCACGTAAAATCTGCCCGTCTCTATTGCAGACCTCATATTTTGGGAAAGGGAGTGACTGCGTAGTTTTCTCTTGTACCGCTTTTATGGCTGCATTGGTGATGCTTTGTAAGGCAGAGCAGCAAGGCACTTCCATGCGTAATACCTCCAAACTTTGTGGGGTATTTTCTGTAAGTATTTCTGTTAATTTTTGTAAAAGCAGTTCATGGTCTTCAAATTTTGGGCAAGCCATGATTTTGATTTTATTGCCATGTTGGGCATGAAAATTTGTGTAAACAGCCGGTGCACAATCTGCCACTAAAAGCCAGGGGGCATTTTGTAAAAAAGGTGAATTGGCTGGCAAGATGCGTAATTTTATGGGCCAAGGTTTGCTGGTATACCCACCATTTTTCAAGGAAGGGCAACCGAAAGACTCTTTATTTTTTTCTGAGAAGGTCTTTTCATGTAGCAAGCGCACAACATTAATATCAAAGGGCAAGGCTTCTCTTTCTATAATGCTAAGGGCATTTTGGGGGCAAGCCGCAAGGCAAGAACCAAGCCCATCACAAAGTACATCAGAAATAACTTTTGCCTTACCATTTTCGATGGTGAGGGCATTTTCCATACACTTAAGTAAGCATAAACCGCATCCATCACAAAGCTCTTCATTAATTTCAATTATTTTTCTTGTAGATTCCATAAAATACTCAAAGAATTTTGCAGGCATCTTTTGAGTTATGTTACTGCAAAAGTAAATTTTGAGGCTTACAACTTCCTCAATTTTGGCTTTGTACACATTTTTTAAAAGAAAAGCAAGTTCTTTACTATGGGTTTATCGCTAAAGCTATAATGAGCTCCCCCCTTCTGGTGACTGTTGAAAAAGGCAAGCTACTGCGTCAGTTAAAACATTCAGACCGCTGATGTA
>CAYJDE010000388.1:0-1101 GCA_964368805.1 uncultured Desulfovibrionaceae bacterium | reverse complement strand
TCCCAATTCTTCTTATAATTCAGGGGGTAATTGCTTTAACTGCGCCCATGAGTATACGGGGCCGTCAACGCATACGTATTCGCTACCGATATTACAGCGTCCGCAGATGCCGATACCGCATTTCATACGTTTTTCCAAGGTGGTGATGATGCTTTCATCAGGGAAGTTCATCTTTTCGAGGGCCTGCACGGTGAATTTAATCATGATGGGCGGACCACAGAGTACCACGATGGTTTTTTTAGGATCAGGGTTTAACTCGGTAAGGATATTAGGAATAAGCCCCACCAGTCCTGTCCATCCTTCAAAGGGATTGTCAATGGTTAAGTGACAGTCCAAATCGGGGTTATTTTTCCAATCTTCCAATTCGTAGCTAAAGGCCATGTCTTTGGGGCTACGAGCGCCGTAGAGCAGGCTTACTTTACCGTAATCTGCTTTGTGCTCTAGCACATCAAGCATGATGGTACGGATGGGGGCCATGCCTATGCCACCGCCCACAAAGAAAATATCTTTGCCTTTCCATTCTTCACGGGGGAAGGGCTTACCAAGGGGGGCACGTACGCCCACTTTGTCGCCGGCAGAAAGTTTGTGCAAAGCTTCTGTCACTTCGCCGGTGCGCATGACAGAAAATTGCAGATAATCTTTGTTGGATGGTGGGCTGTTGATAACAAAGGTGGATTCGCCTGCGCCAAACAGCGAAAGCTGACCCACTTGGCCTGCACCAAAGGTAAAATTACGCATGACTTCGGCATCGTCGATGACCACACGAAATGTTTTGATATTATGTGTTTCTTCCACCACTTCTAGCACCGTTGCCACATGGGGCAAATAGGGGTTTGGTCCTAAATTGATGGGAGTGAATGTGTTTTCTTTTTTAGACACCTGAGCTTCTTCCTTTTTCGCTGGCACAGCAGCTTTTTCTTTCACGACAGGCATTTTGGCAGGTTCTTTTACTGCCATTGCGGTATTTTCTTTCACCACAACTTCAGCTTTTTCTTTTACTGCAGGGGTATCGGCGCTTTTCACTACTGGTGTGGCAGTGGCCTTTACCGCTGGCGTAGCAGTTTCTTTTACCACCGGTGCCTTGGCTTCTTTCACTGCAGG
>CAYJDE010000387.1:0-1101 GCA_964368805.1 uncultured Desulfovibrionaceae bacterium | reverse complement strand
GGGTCGTTAAGTATTTGAAAATTCTGTTTCATACTAAACTCACTTGGTATGGCATTGGTTGCATTGTTCAGAGGTGTAAGGGCCTGCTTTGGCATCGGTATGGCAGGTGATACACTGTCCATGGAAGGCTGTCATGCGATCAGGGATAAGCTCTCCCGGCTTTTGTGTGTGACAGACGGCGCAATTGGCATAAGCATTATTTAAGGCAAATTTTTCTGCGCCTTGGTCTTTAAGCCTTTTGCGATTATCAATGGACGTGTGGCAGGAAGCACAATCTTTAATGCCGTTGGAGAACATATCTTCATGACAGCTTTGGCATTTTGCGTGTACTGCGTCACGTAAAGAGAGCGTAGAAACTTTTTTGGTGCTGTCTTTTTTGCCAGTATCACCAAGGGGACTATGACAGTTGGCACAGTTTTGTGGTTCTGGCTCAATGTCAGTATCTTCATGGTGGCAAGAAGTACAGTCAAGGCCGTAATCTTCGCCGTGCTCTGTGTGGCTCCAGGTTACTTTCTTTGCAAATTCCATATGATGGCAGGTAGCACAAGCATCAGGTCCTTGTATTTGCGATGTATGACTTACACGAAATGCCTCGTTAAAGGCAATGCCGTGACAGCTACTACAGCTCATGGCATTTTCTTTTTCTACAATCATTTCATGGTGACATGAAGCGCACGTTAATGCATCATCTGCCAAGTGTTTTTGATGGTTAAAAACAACCTTACCAGCCGCATTATCTAACAAAATGCGCTCCGGAACCTTTTGTTCGGGTTCCGGCATAAGGTAACCAACGCCAGCTACAGCCATAAGAACAACTGCAAAAATTACTACAGGTACGTAACGTTTTTGCAAAGGAACCTTCCTTGTAAAAAATTAAAAAAAATTGCCACACTCTATTATGTTTCAGTATACAAAAATTACTGTATTTTGCAATTAAAAATTTACATGACTTAAGATTTTTTTCACAAATAATATTTTTTTCTTTAATAATTTTAGCAGTATAACTATTTATCTCTACAGTAAGTTGGTTCAAAAAAAATATTTGAAAAAAAAGATATAAATAATGCTTGACCTGTGAGGACTCTTATGGCAAAACTCTCT
>CAYJDE010000386.1:0-1111 GCA_964368805.1 uncultured Desulfovibrionaceae bacterium | reverse complement strand
ACCATTTTTGAAAATGTGGCCTATGGTTTACGTGTTAATGGTATTAAGGATGAAAACCTTATTGCCGGTACCGTAGAAGAAGCCCTGAAACGTGCCGCCATTTTTGAAGAAGTCAAAGACAGATTGCACACCTCTGCCTTGGGGCTTTCCGGTGGGCAGCAACAACGCTTGTGTATTGCTCGTGCTTTGGCTGTGGGACCAGAAGTTTTACTTATGGACGAACCAGCCTCTGCCCTTGACCCCATAGCCACCCAAAAAATTGAAGAAGGCATTCACGAGCTCAAACATCAGTTGACTATTATTATCGTTACCCACAATATGCAGCAAGCAGCCCGTGTTTCAGACTTTACAGCTTTCTTTTATATGGGTAAGCTTATCGAACATGACGTGACAGATACCATCTTTACACGTCCAAACCAAAAACAAACAGAAGATTACATCACAGGGAGATTTGGTTAATGTCTAATAGCGAAACACAATTACAACAAATGCTTGTGACCTTGCGCACACGCCTTCTAGTTATGTCTGCCATGGTAGGCCTTGCCCTTGATGATGCCTGTAAATCTCTTATAGAAGGGGATGTTGGCAGGGCTAGTGCTGTCATTGACGGTGACGCTGCCATCAATGACCTTGAAAATGAAATTGATGCCAAAGCCTTAAGCATCTTGGCCCGCACGCAGCCCGTGGCCGGCGACTTACGCCTTGTGGTGGCTGCCATGCGCATTGTCCTTGACCTTGAACGCATTGCCGATGAAGCTGCACGCCTTTCAGAATTTACTGTGCTTATGGGCGATCAGCTAGACGTATTGACTGAAATTGAAGATGAGCTCAATGAACTCATGTTGCTTGCCCGTACTATTTATAGTCAAGCCATTGATGCTTTCCGTGAAGGAGATGCCAAAAAAGCCTTACGTGTACGCCAGCACGAAGACCAAGCGGCCCTTTTAGACGTACGCATCATGCATAAGCTTACCAGTACCCCCAATAAAGACCCGCAAATACCCATCTACTTGATGCTTATTAGCCGTGCTTTAAATAGGGTATGGCGCCATGCCATGAATTTGGCCGAAAATACCTACTTCATTTACGGCGGTGAAAGCTTAAAGCATAA
>CAYJDE010000385.1:0-1130 GCA_964368805.1 uncultured Desulfovibrionaceae bacterium | reverse complement strand
GAGGTAAGGTAGTGAAAAAAGAAACAGCCCAAGTGGTGGTTATAGGCGGTGGAGTCATGGGAATGGCTACGGCGTACTATTTAGCTAAAAACGGCATGAATGATATTGTTGTTATAGAAAAGGATGCGGTATGTTCCGGATCAAGCGGCCGTTGTGCCGGTGGTTTTCGACAACAATTTGCAACAGTTCCTGAAGTGCAAATGGCCATGGATAGCATTAAACTTTTGGAAAGTTTAGAAGATGAGCTTGAGTCTGAATTTGAGTTTAGGCAAGGGGGATATCTGGTGCTTTCCTACAATGAAGAGCATGCATCCCAAGCGCAAAAAACCATGGCCATGCAGCAGGGGGTGGGGCTTGGTGTAGAGTGGAAAAAACATGCCGACGTGGTGCAGATGGCCCCGTGGCTCAATGCCGATGAAGGTTTCATTGGTGGGGCATGGTGCCCCACTGACGGCGTGCTTAACCCCTTTAAAATGGTGCTTGCCTATGAAAAGGCTTTTAAGCGTTTGGGGGGCAAGGTATATCCGCATAGCGACGTAAAAAGCCTTGTGCAGCAGGGAAGCGAAAGCTTTGTGGTGTGTACCGAAACACGAACAATTTCTTGTTCCATAGTGGTCAACTGTACCGGAGCTTTTGGCAAAAAAATTGGTGATATGCTTGGGGTGCACATTCCTGTTACTCCTTTAGCAAGAGAAAAAATTGTTACTGAAAGGGTAAAGTTTTTCCAACCATTTTTATGCCACTCGCCCTTACACACCTTGCATTTTAATCAAACCCATTGTGGGTCCTTTTTGATGAGTTGCGCAAATATGAAAATTAAACAGCGTAACGATTTAAAGACAACGCTGCGTTTTACTCAAGAAACGGCGGCGGCGGTATCTCGTTTGGTGCCGGCTTTAAAAAATATTAAAATTGTACGCCAATGGGCAGGATTTTATGAAACAACACCTGACGGTAAACCCTATCTTGGGAAGATTGCCGGCATAAAAAATTACTATCAAAATCTTGGCTATAATGGGCATGGTTTAATGTTGGCCCCAGCGGCCGGTATTGCCCTTGCCGCTGAAATTTTAGGAAAAGATGTACCCGTATGGTATGAGACTTTTGCCATGAGCAGAGTAGATGCATAA
>CAYJDE010000384.1:0-1161 GCA_964368805.1 uncultured Desulfovibrionaceae bacterium | reverse complement strand
CCGAAGCGTCAAAATAGGAATAACTAAAGTCGGTGCTATCATTGGCAAGACTTTCTTGAGTTTCTGTATTGACGATTTGCACCTTGGTGGTAATGGTGCTTTCTAAGTCTACCTCAATATCATTGGTACCAAATTCTGTGGTAGCAGAGATTTCCCCTTTGGGGATTTCCACCGTATAAGAATAACTGCCATCTTCATTGCGTGTGGCAATGATGGGGTCCGATTCATAATCAAGAAAGTTTAAAACCACTTCTACGGTATTGTTTTCGCCAGTAGTATCTACCACATGAATAGTACCTGTCACCACAACAGCGTCTGCTATTACGGTATTACCTACAAAGCCTTGTACTTCATCAATGGTGATATCGGCAATGACCACGCTATTTTCTACAGCGACGTTGGCTATGGCACTATCGCCATCGGCATCTTTGTATTGCACTTCCATGCTGGCATCGCCCATACCATTACCTTTGATAGTATATTCGCCTGTGGCTGTATTCATCTGCACAGAGCCCCATTCAAAGGTATACGTGGTCGTACCATCTTCGCCTTGTGTGGCTGCATCGGCTCCCAATACCGTGTACTCTCCGCCTTCTCTATCGGCGCCCTCGGTAAAGTAGTCCGCAGCTTGATAGGTTGCTGTATCGCCGGTATTCACGTCGAGGGTAGCATCTTCGTTGACTGTTACAACATCGTCTACCACTTCCACCGAGGCTTGGCCAAAGGCCACATTGCCATCGGCATCGGCAATGGTAAAACCAAAGTTCAAATCAGCACTATTTTCTGATGATTCTGCATGGTTAATGCTTTCACGCAATTCCACCGTATACTCGCCGGTGCTTGTATCCATGGTTACCGTAAGAATTTCTTCATCGCCGGCCATACCACGCAAAACAGTACCGTCACTTACCCACGTAATTTCGCTGCCATCACTGGTGGTTAAACTTGGCTGATTATCACTATCCCAAATAAATGCGCCTTCACCATCACTACCAAAGTCTAAATCCACTTGTCCCGTGGCTACTTCTACATCCGCATCGGCGTTGGTGCCATCAGCTAAATCTGCTTCAAAGACCTGTGCAGCGTTTGCATCCCCAACGGTGGGGGCATCATTACCGTTTAAGGTGATAGTATGGTTTTGTGTATCGCCATCACCATCTA
>CAYJDE010000383.1:0-1165 GCA_964368805.1 uncultured Desulfovibrionaceae bacterium | reverse complement strand
GTTGCAATATACGCCTTCCCATGAAGGTGTTTTAGGCTTTTCTTCAGCGTATACGTGTAAGGGAAGTATAAAGGTGAAAGCAAGCAAAAGTAGTGAGGAATATATTTTTTTCATGGTATTATTTCCCTTTTTGGGTAGTTGTTAAAGAGATAACAGCATAGGTTTTCATGCTTTTCCATAATATGGGCTTAAGCTCTGCCGTAAAGGTAGCCACTTCTTGATCTTCCGGTCTGCGCAACACGCCTTTTACAGCAATATTTCCTGTGCTCAGTGCTTGAGCTTCTTTTACCTGCGCCCAATAAGCTGGAGCCCCGCCAGACATGCGTAAATGAAATTCTTTACCGTCAAAATGTACCGAGCCATATTGCCCTGGAGCCATGGCGGGTAAATCATAGTCAAAAAAGCGTTTAATGGTAGTTTTTACCGCTTCAAGCGTCACGAGACGCTCGCCCAAAGGGGCAGACCCACCGCTTTTATGTAAAGCCGGTGCAAGGCGTGCTTTTCCTTTGCTATGTATTTTCTCCACATAATGTCCTGCAAAGTAAAGCAATTCATTGGGAGTTTTGGGGTCTAAAAAAATATTTGGTTGTACCGAGGTTAAAAGATTTCTTGTCAATTGACTAAGAACAATACTCATGCGCTTTTGCGCTTCAGGTCCCACATCTTCTGCGGCCTTGGCTGAAAGCGTGCTGCAGAGTAAAAGGCAGATGCAGAAAAATCCTGTTTTAATTTGGTGCATTTTTTCCCTCCGAGTTTTATAGTGTATTTTTAAGAGAGCTTATGTAAATATTGTTAGCATCTAACAGGCTGTTGATGGCAAAGTACTGATATGCGAAAAATGGTATTTTTTTTAAATTTTCTTTAGTTATTAGAGATTTTAGCGTGGTTTCATGGAACATTAACGCTAATCTCTATTCTTGAAACGCATGTAATGGTAATTTATACGAGTTCAATAGTCAAATATGAGATCTCTGCACAATTATTTTTAAATATACCTTTGTGCTTAAAATTTGAAAATTTGTTCGAAATGTAAAATAAAGCGTAGGAGTAGGGGCTTAAAAATCAATGGTTTTGCTTTCGATTTGCGTCATTGCTCATACTTCGCAAATACAAACGGCTTTGCCGCTTCAATATAAAAATACAATTGGCATCCATGAAATTGATG
>CAYJDE010000382.1:0-1171 GCA_964368805.1 uncultured Desulfovibrionaceae bacterium | reverse complement strand
TAATTATCACTATAAAACTTTTGTATTGCAAATATACATTCTAATATAGTGTAAAAATAGCCATGGCATTCTTTAATTCCTATTGACTTACTATGAAATATTCTTATTTATCTTCTAGGTTTTTATTCACACTTTAAAGCAGTAGGTGTTCTATGAAATTACCCTATAAAATTCTTATATTACTGACTATTTTAATAATTGGAGCCTTAAGTGCCTTAGCCATGGCTAATAATGGCATGCAAGTTCCCACTAACCTAGAAGAAAGATTAAAAAAAGGAAGAAATATGAAATTCAACACCTTAACACCTGAAGAAGAACGTATTCTTGTACACAAGGGTACGGAAAGGCCCTATACAGGTGAATATTTAAATAATAAAGAAACAGGTATATACACCTGTCGCCGTTGTGATTCACCTTTATATCAATCGGCCGATAAGTTTGACTCCCATTGCGGCTGGCCCAGCTTTGACGATGAAATCGCCGGTGCTGTGTTACGTGTACCTGATGCCGACGGTTCGCGCACAGAGATTGTCTGTGCCAACTGTGGCGCACACTTGGGGCACGTTTTCTTAGGCGAAGGCTTTACAGCTAAAAATACACGCCATTGCGTTAACTCCCTTTCCATGAAGTTTGTACCGCAAAAAGCAGCATCAGCTGTGGCCTTTTTCGGGGGCGGATGCTTCTGGGGTGTAGAAGATGGATTTGAAAAACTCCCCGGCGTACTAGATGTTGTCTCTGGCTACATGGGCGGAAAGACGACGTTTCCCACTTACCAAGAAGTAACCAGCGGTGATACAGGCCATGCCGAAGTGGTGAAGGTAGAATACGACCCAAGCAAGGTGAATTTTGAAACACTAGCTCGCTTTTTCTTCGAAATTCATGACCCTACCCAAGTAAATAGACAAGGCGTAGACGTGGGCACACAATACCGTAGTGTGATTTTTTATGCCAATACCGAGCAAAAAAATACCTCGGAAAAGCTTATCAAAATACTAAAAGATAAAGGCTACAAAGTGGCTACAGAACTTTCCCCTGCACCTGCCTTCTTTGCCGCCGAAGACTACCATCAAGACTTTACCAAGCGCACCGGACGTGGTGGCTGCCATCTACCTGTAAAGCGCTTTGATTAATCTTTTTCCTGAGAACCACTCGTTCATTTTTTTCCTGAGAG
>CAYJDE010000381.1:0-1177 GCA_964368805.1 uncultured Desulfovibrionaceae bacterium | reverse complement strand
GCATCATTAGTACCCTGCACTTCGATGGTCACATTCTTATAGTCCCATGCGCCGTTGTCGTCCTTCACATAGATGGTGAAGTTTTCTGTGGGCAAGGCATCGTCGCCTTCATCGCGGCGTTGCAGGGCAAGGAAGGCAAGGGCGGTATCAGCGCTGCCTTTGGCTTCATCCCATGTGTATAGGCTGTAGGTATAGTCACCGGTGGGTTCACCGTTAACATCAAAATGTAATTCCATTTTGCCGTACAAACCGTAAACAACTTTTGCTTCAAGGACGTTCTTATCGTTATAAACATCCTCTACTTCGCCATATTTGAAGGCGTTATGCACATCAAGTTTATCAAGCTCTTCTAAAATGGGGTTATTAATATCATCGCCCACGATTTCATAGAGTTTGGCAAAAGCATCAGAGTCAGCCAGGTCATACAAGGGGCTATCGGCAGGCACACCCTTAGCATCAAGGAAAGCCTTGTACATGCTTACTAAGGTTTCATTACCAAGTTCAGGACGGGTTACACCTACGCTATAAGCATCGGCACCTAAAGTATCATCATGGTCAGTAGCCATAAAGGAACCAGTTACAGAAGCAGGCCCTACTTCCCTCACATCGCCTTCAAAATCATCCGCATCCTTACCCAAGAACTCATGTACTGTATGCTTTCCGTCGCTACCATCAGTAAATTCCAATACAGGTCTGTCATTGGTGCCTTCAATGGTAAGGGTAACCGTTTTACTTTCAACAAGATTAAGATTACCATTGCCATCAACGCTTCCATCACTCACCTTAAAGGTAAAGGTAAAGGTTTCCTTATCTTTTTCATCAAGCATTTGTGTGGGAAGGGCGTCATTATCAATCTCATAAAGATAGGTACCTGTTTTACTGTTAAGATACAAAGTACCATATCCATTGCTGTAAGCTGTATCAAAGAGAAGATTATTTGAAGACACACTTTTCCAGAGACTTGCGTCACCCGCAAAGCTAAAAGTCAAAGCTTCAATGTCAATATCCGTGGCAAACACTTGACCTAAAGCAAAAGGCTTGCCAGGGTCAGGGGCATTTTCAAGCTTTTCACTGCCCACCCAGATACCATGTCCAGCTTCTTGTACGGTAAGCTTTTCTGTAACTTGATGAATCACAGGTGCGTCGTTCACACCTGTTACAGTAAAGGAAATGTTCT
>CAYJDE010000380.1:0-1177 GCA_964368805.1 uncultured Desulfovibrionaceae bacterium | reverse complement strand
TTACGCCGTGCGCCCTTGCCATGAGTGTACGGTGTTTTTCAAGAGCATGGCAATGGTCATGGGACCTACACCGCCGGGTACCGGAGTAATGGCAGCGGTTTTAGGCGCAACGCTGGTATAGTCAGCGTCGCCTACAAGGCCATTGTCGGTGCGATTAATACCCACATCAATGATGACAACGCCTTCTTTAACCATGTCTGCTGTAAGGAAGTTGGCTTTCCCCAAAGCTAAGAAGATAAAATCAGCCTCACGGCATTCTTTAGCAATATCTGGCGTGCGACTATGGCAAATGGTCACCGTGGCATTGGCAAAGGGGCCTTGCTGACTAAGGAGTAAAGCTAGTGGGCGTCCTACAATATTAGAGCGGCCCACTATAACAGCTTTTTTGCCGCTGGGCGAAAGATTATACCGTTCCAATAGCTCCATAATACCTGCTGGTGTGCAGGACACAAAACCAGGCAAGCCTAAGGACAACCGGCCTACATTTTCAGGGTGAAAACCGTCCACGTCTTTGGCGGGATCTATGGCTAAAAGGCAAGCATCGGCATCAAGCCCCTTAGGTAGGGGTAACTGCAATAAAATACCATCAACCTGGCTGTCCGCATTAAGTTTTGCAATAAGGTCCAACAATTCTTGTTGGGTGGTACTGGCCGGTAGGCGGTGAGGAAAAGAAATAATGCCCACATCTACACAGGCCTTTTCTTTATTGCGCACATAGACCTGCGAAGCAGGGTCTTCCCCTACTAAAATTACTGCGAGGCCAGGGGCACGTTTGCCCGCCGTAATGCCTGCATTCACAAGTACTTGCAATTCTCCACGTAATGTGGCTGCCGTGGCTTTACCATCAATGATAGTCATGTAAATTCCTTACGATTATTTAATTATTTTTTTGAGGGGGGAAGGGAAAACTTTTGCTAGCACCAAAAAGTTTCCCCTCCCCCCCTCAAACTCCCCCCATCCCTTTCAACACGCGCTTTATCAGGTTGTTGAAAAGTGCACTCTCCTTCGTCAGACTTGATTAATGTTATGGGCAAGTGTCGAAAGAATATACTCGTCAGACTGATTTTTTACTTCGACGACGTACCAAAAGAGTGCATTTTAAGTAAAGAAGCCTAACTCAAATGGTTTTTTTGAAGGGAGGGGTCTGGGGAGGGAAACTTTTTTTTCCTAAAAAAAG
>CAYJDE010000379.1:0-1204 GCA_964368805.1 uncultured Desulfovibrionaceae bacterium | reverse complement strand
ATTGCCCACAAAGTCGCCGGTGAGGGTGTTTATGGTGAGGCTACAATTGTGTTCGACCCGATTATACATGCCGCCGCCGGAGCCATCAGCCGTATTGCCCACAAAGTCGCCGGTGAGGGTGTTTATTTGCAAAGTGCCACCATCGTCACCATCGCCATCATTAAACATGCCGCCGCCATCGGTACTCGTATTACCGATGAAGTTTTCGTCGTAGTCAAAGGGAACTCCTGTGCTGGAGTCTAATTTCCCCCACCCTGTATTTTTCAGCACAGTATCACCATTTTTCGCCGCAAAATAAAGGGTGACGGGCTTACCGTCTTTGTCTGTGGTGTTGACGCTGAAGGTGTAGTCGGCACTTGCTGGTTCAGAACCATCAGCAGGTGTCACATCCTCAATTTTTGTATAAGGACTATTAGCACCTTGTGCAGAAGGTATGTCTGTCGAAGTAATGGCAGTCTTTATAAGGTCTTCCGCACTGCCCACATTGGCATAATCGTCAAGCGAAATACCATAGGTGACATCTGCGCCATTTTCATTGATGGTGAAGGTCTTGAAGTATGTTTTAGCAGGGTCTACAACCTTTTCAATGCTATAAGCCGAGGAGATGCTGTCAACGAAAGCTGCATCATACACAGGCGTCACGCCATCGTCTTTCTTTAAGCCCTTTAAATATGTCTTGGTTTCTGCCCTGTCTAGCGTAGGCGTGGTGGGCACAGTGCTCGCCGCCTCTGCCTGCATGGGCATGGCAAGAGCACCAAAAGCAAGAGTACCAGCCAATGCCAGCGAACCAAAGGTATTTATAAGATTGCACTTTTTAAGCACGGCCTTGTAACGATTTATGAGATTGCCTAGGGCGTTTTTGCTTTGCATGGAAGTTCCTTTGTCTGTGGCTGTGGTACGCAACGGACTCTTTTTAGGGAAATACGGATTACATCAGCGATTCCTTAGAAAATATGAGCGACATTAACGCTTTTTAGCGCATGTTGTGCTCAATATTTTACATGGTATAAATATAATATAATACGTTTTTTTTGTATAGTAATCACTTTCTTTTGTCAAGAGCAGGAAGGGTGGACAGAACAGGAAGAGTGAAGCGGGGAGAGTAGAGCAGGAAGGGTGGAGTGAGAAGAATGGAGCAAGAAGAGTGGGGCGAGAAACACATAAAGAGGAATGCGGCGAAAATATCTCAAAAAAAAGCCTTGCC
>CAYJDE010000378.1:0-1211 GCA_964368805.1 uncultured Desulfovibrionaceae bacterium | reverse complement strand
TTATGGAAGAAGCCTATTTGCGTAATCTCTTGGTTTTGCCAAAGGCGGCGCAAAAAGGATTTTACGAAGCACGTAAGCTTTGGTGCGCAGCCTCATGGGTGGGCCCAGCTCGTGGTTCCATTGACCCTGTAAAAGAAATTACGGCTAGTATTATGGCGGTGGAAAATAATCTTATGACTTATTCCGAGGCGTGGAAAGAACGTGGTGGCGATTTTGATGAAGGCTTAGAAATTATGCTGGATGAAGCCCAGCGCATGAAAGATTTGCCCGTTAAAGAGAAAAAGACCGCAACGCCAGAAACATCGGGCACATCGGATGCTACGGATGTTGAAGATGACGCCGACTCAGATACGCAAGATAGGCAGGAAAATATGGAGGATGACGATGCTTGATAAATTATGGGCATTGCCCCCAGATATGGCAGAAGAAGTGTTACGCACCCTCTATGTGCAAAATGAACAACACGCCGCCCTTTCTTCCACAAGAAGTGAGCAAATAGAAGCGTATGCCCTTGTAAACGGCGTGGCTGTTATATCTATTTCTTTGCCCATAACCAGAAGCGATATGATTTCTTGGTCTGGCAAGCGTCTTTCCATAGGGCAAGACAGCATTCGCCACCGTCTTACCACCGCTTATGCCGATACGGCTGTAAAAAGTATTTTGCTTTCCATCAACAGCCCCGGCGGTGTGGTGCATGGCACCAAAGAGCTGGCAGATTTTATAGCCCAAAGCCCTAAGCCCATGGCCGCCTATGTGGATGGCTTGTGTGCTTCTGCTGCCTTTTGGCTGGCTGCGGCCACGGGCTGCATATATGCCCCGCAAACGGCCAGCGTAGGAAGTATAGGCGTTATTCAAACCCATGTTGATTATAGCTCATTATATGAAAAAGTTGGCATTAAAATTACCCATATAACAGCTGGCATTTATAAGGCCACGGGCTCCTCGTACAAGGCACTTTCGGAAGAAGACACAGCCTATTTGCAAAAGCACGTGGCAAATATTCACGCCATTTTTAAAGCAGATGTTAAAAAAGCCCTTGAGCTTTCTTTGGTAGATGCCCTCTGGGGCGAAGCACAGCTTTTTGTGGCAAGTGAAGCACAGCCTTTAGGCCTTGTGACTGCCATTGTGCAAGACCAAAACCAAGCAATACACAGTTTAGCAACGCAATCAGCGCAAACAATGCAATCAGCGCAATTAAAGGAGAGTGTTAT
>CAYJDE010000377.1:0-1217 GCA_964368805.1 uncultured Desulfovibrionaceae bacterium | reverse complement strand
TTAGAAATTTTCTTAGTCCGCTGGCGAGAGTGCATACGGCGATAAGCCTTTTTATGCAAATTCCGCCCACCGCGCTCCACGTGCACGCACTAACTGCTCCACCCTCACGCGCATATTGCCCCACCGTCAAATCCAACGTATGATACCCACAGCACGAAAATCGTGACTAAAACATACGGAGGAAAACATGGTAAACTACTTAGAAATCTTACGCCTGCACCATCACGGTTACAGTCAGCGGAGGATTGAAGCGTCCACGCACAGCTCGCGACACACGATACGGGATATTCTGGGGCGAGCACAGGAATTAAAAATCACATATCCGCTAGACGAAAGCATCAGCAACGCTGAGCTAGAGAAGCTACTTTATCCCGAAAGGACGGTTAAACTCTCCACGCAAGAAGAACCGAACTATCCCTACATCCACAGGGAGCTTGCACGAGCCGGTGTTACCTTGACCTTGCTCTGGAACGAATACTGTACCACCTGCAACGCCTCGGGTAACACGCCCTACATGTACACGCAATTCTGCGAGAAATATCGTCGCTGGGCACGAGTGACTCGTGCTACTATGCGTATCCAACACAAGCCGGGTGAAGCCATGCAAGTGGATTGGGCGGGGACTACTATCCCATATTTTGACTCGATAACAGGGATAGAAAGTGCAGCCTACCTCTTCGTGGCCGTGCTACCTTGTAGCTGTTACACCTATGTGGAAGCTTGCGCTGATATGAAAAGCGAGAACTGGCTTCTCTGTCACGCACATGCCTATAGCTACTTTGGTGGAGCAACTCGCCTACTCATTCCGGACAACCTCAAGGCCGGTGTCACAAGAAATACTCGCTATGAAACCGAGCTCAATCGGAGCTATCAGGAATTAGCCGAACACTATGGCACTGCCATTGTGCCTACCCGTGTGCGTAAACCAAAGGATAAAGGTCAAGTGGAGGGCACTGTCAAATTTGCCTCTACTTGGATTACAGCTGCCTTGCGCAATCGAAAGTTTTTCACCCTACAAGAAGTACAAAGTGCTGTGACAGAGAAATTATCAGAGCTAAACGAACGTCCGTTTCAGAAGCGTGAAGGCTGCCGCCTTAGCGCCTATCTAAACGAAGAAAAGGAGTTTATGCTCCCGATGCCAAGGATAGCTTATGAGCCGGCAATATGGACACAAGCTACCATTGGTAACGACTATCTGGTAAGCGATGGTAAAAACA
>CAYJDE010000376.1:0-1217 GCA_964368805.1 uncultured Desulfovibrionaceae bacterium | reverse complement strand
AATTGTGCAGGAGTCTTGTATCGTATAAACTCATTTTTAAAAAAACAGTTACAAAGTTATATTTGAAAGCAATTGTGCAGCGATTCCCATTGACGAGAATTTTTCAGGTGTTATTATTTACGGGATAAGCACACATGCTTACTTGGCTTAACGGAGGAAATTATGAGCGTTTCGTATAAAGATTATTATAAACTTTTAGAGGTAGAACGCAGTGCTACCAAGGATGAAATTAGCCGTTCTTTTAAGAAATTGGCCCGTAAATATCACCCCGATTTAAACCCAGGGGATACAGTAGCGGAAGAAAAATTTAAAGAGCTTAACGAAGCCTATGAAGTGCTCAAAGATCCTGAAAAACGTAAATTATACGATCAATTGGGGCATAATTGGCAACACGGACAACAATTCCAAGGGGCCCCTGGCTTTGAAGGCTTTAATTTTAACGGCCAAAACTTCGGCGGCGGCGGCGATTTTTCCGATTTCTTTGAAGTGCTTTTTGGCAATGCAGCCCGTGGCGCACGAGGAGGACAATTTGGCGGTGGCTTTGGTGCAGACCCCTTTGGCGGTTTTTCTCGCCGGCCCACCAAGGGCAAGAACATGCAGGCAGAAATTTATATCAGCCTAGAAGAAGCCCTGCAGGGCGGACGTAAAAGCATCACCTTATCCTCTCCGCAAGGTAAGAGAGATTTAGAAGTTAATATCCCCGTAGGTATTAACGAAGGGGCCAAATTACGTCTTACCGGCCAAGGCGAAGCTAGCCCCACAGGGGGAGCCGCCGGTGATCTATTACTTAAGGTCAGCTTTTCCGCACATCCGCTTTTCACTGTTGATGGCAACAACCTCAGTTATGACTTACCCTTAACCCCTTGGGAAGCAGTACTAGGGGCCAAAGTTGCTGTACCTACGCTAGAGGGAGACATTGAAATGAATATTCCTGCCGGCACCTCTTCCGGAAAGCGTTTTCGTTTGCGGGGGCGTGGTTTAGGCAAGGAAGGCGCACGGGGAGACCAAATGGTACGGGCCATGATTCGCGTGCCAGAAGCCTCTGCACTTAGCGACGAAGAGCGCACCCTCTGGGAAAATCTGGCTGAAAAATCCTCCTTTCAATTACGTTCCAGCACCGAAAATACTGATTAAGTCTTTTCCTGAGAGGGGAAACTTTTTTTGAGACCTCTGCGCAATTCATTGCGTAGGGTCTCACGGAGCGTTGACGATAGTCA
>CAYJDE010000375.1:0-1225 GCA_964368805.1 uncultured Desulfovibrionaceae bacterium | reverse complement strand
GGCTGAGCAGAGTGGCTTGCAAATGAGGGTGTAGCGAGATCTAGTTTGTCTTACAAAGATAGAAATAATTTAAGAAGTTATATCTTTATAGTAGCTATTTTATGCTGCCCGACACTAGTTCCCCCTTTTTATCATATTTAGCTTATTTGTCACTCATAATAAACGAGTTTTATTTTGTTTGGTAGACATTATTTGGATGCGTTTTTTAAGGCAATTCCCAGATTATAGAACCACCTTTTTCTGTGCGACTCATATGATTGATAAGAGCAATGTCTACTCTCCACCACATGGGTCCCATCCTTTCTTTTACTCTTTCCTTTTTTGCAATTTCATATTCTTTTAATAAGTTGTTTTTTTGAGTATGCGTAATCAGTAAAGTACGGCACCTCGTACCTTCTATTGATACAATCCGTCTTCCTTTTAATTTTATTTTAATAGAATCCCATACTACGAGATTGTTATTGTCGATAGCTTTGACACTACTTATCAGAATAATTCCACCTCCCCTTCCCCAGTACCATTGCGCAACATGGTGTT
Organism: uncultured Desulfovibrionaceae bacterium; assembly: GCA_964368805.1. Lineage (GTDB taxonomy): Bacteria > Desulfobacterota > Desulfovibrionia > Desulfovibrionales > Desulfovibrionaceae > CAYJAD01. The sequence continues at coordinate 688 of CAYJDE010000375.1, read as the reverse complement.
GATAAAGCATCTCACTACATTCAGAAAAATCTTTGCCTATAAAATTATTAAGATGGAGTGGTATCATTGTATGGTCGGGGTAACTATCTGCAGAATACATAGAACTACTTGCTGAACATGGTGCTTGTATTCCTTCTGTGTGCAAAGTTGTTTGAGCTAGGCTACAGCTCACGATCTTTAAAAAAAGCGGTAAATAGCAAATAATAATCATATAATTTTGAAGAATAATTTTTTATCTCTCGGTGGTGCCTGCATTATTGGAGGGGTTTGATTAGGAGTGTGCATTGTAACTACGCCATCGACCTCGCCGTTTTTATTTTTAATAAAGTTAGATGGATGCATATCGTTTGATAAATAAAGATTTTCGTTTTTTATATATGAACTAAATAATTCAAATGAATATTCATCGACACTACTTGCGTATGCCTCAAGTATACTCTTGTCAGATTTACATGCACACACGTTTTGTAGGATAATAGGTACTGGTCTGATATAATACTCATCCGCAATGTAATAAGTAAGTTCTCTATTTTTCTCATGGTCAATAATTACATTTACTCCATTTGCAGTATATCCTGCTAATTCCTTTGTAGGAGATGGTGTGTATTGACGAATTATGAACTCTCGCTCTTTCACTTTTGAGATGCAAATTATATTACCTTTTTCTTTATATTCTATATCTAATTCT
>CAYJDE010000374.1:0-1244 GCA_964368805.1 uncultured Desulfovibrionaceae bacterium | reverse complement strand
ATCCATAGTTTTGTCTGACATCGCTACTCCATAAACGCATGGTCGCGTTCTTGCGACCCCTCCATTTGATTTTTTCTTATGGAGGGTATAAGCTCAACAGCGGTCGTTGCGAGGCTATACCCTCCAACACCTAGGGGGTTACGGATCTGATACATCCGTGGCCCCCGCCTTTTACAGTAAAGTACCCTGTTTGGCGTCTTTACTTTCCCATTCTTCTATATCTCTTTTAAGCTGTTCTTTTATGAATGCCGCTAAAATGCTTCTGTGGCATTCATTTTTATCAGCTTCAAAACAACACAGAATAGGGTTTTTTACTTCTGCTTCAATACTTTCCAAATAACTATGCAATATATCGGCAGAAGGAAAACGTGTTAGTAAATCTTGTTTGTACGCAGCTTCCCAATCTTCAGCCTTTGGATTGCTTGGGGCAAAAAGTTTTGCTCTTAATCCCGCAAAGTAACGTGGTGGCCATTTTGCAATGGAGACTTTACGTTCACGAGGGGCTTTACTGCTAAAATATGATGTATAAATCATGGTATTACCTCTTAAAATGGAACATCATCAGGCCAATCTTCTTCAACTGGCACGGCTAAGTACTGGTCTAAAAGTTGTTCATAAAGTGTGTTTTCGACTTCTTTACGTGGACTGTATGCCAAAAGGTAGTCAATAAGGTCTGAAGGTGTTTCAAAGCCATAACGTTCAGACACTATATCAAGTGGGCTTACTATGCTGTCATGCGTTAGTAAGTTTGGCATTTTCAAATTTATTTCACGTATGATTTCTTTTCCATGGGCACGAAGTTCTTCGCTAATGCGAATACGGCCCCACCAAATTTCATCATACAACTTATAACGTTCAAGCATGAGTTCATGAGCAAGTTTGCGACATTCTTTTTTAATGGCTCGTAAATTTTTTGCGTCCATGTTGTCACCTCTACTTGAGCTGTAAGCCGGGTAAAAGAATTTGCCCATTATGGGTAATGGAAAAATCTAAACCTGGAAGAAGGTAACGATTGCCGTATTCTTTGCTCCATGCTGTTATTGGTTTTTCTCTTGCTTCTTTCCAAGCAATGGTCAAAGCAATGGAAAAGTATTGTTTAACAGTACCGCCGTAGCGTGTGACTCCGTATCTTGCTAATGCCCATGCATTATGCATTATGGTGGCAAGTAATGAGTGTGTCATTTTCATGGTCATGTCCTTTATTGTGTAAGTGTTTGACATGACTAACAATACCATAAATGCTA
>CAYJDE010000373.1:0-1245 GCA_964368805.1 uncultured Desulfovibrionaceae bacterium | reverse complement strand
TATCCCCACTATCCCCTAGAACACGCACGCAAACGCCTTTTTGCGCCCTGCTTGCACCCATTTCAAAAAGAGGGATACACTCTGCGGCTTTTTGCCGAGCATAGCTTATGAAGGAGTCTTCTTCCTCTTTCGTAGGAAAATAGGCATAGAGCAAACCATTATGACTAAAGCCCTGCCACAGCCCAAGACTGGCATAGTCCCAGCGTGTTGGGTCTATGAAGGTATTATCCGCAAAGGCCAGACAGTTTTCTACATAGACATGCACCGATGCATGAAAGAGCTTCATGAGAAAGCTCTCGCCCATATGCACACGTCCTGCGGTGAAGATATCGCTATAAAAAAAGGTACTTGTACTTGTCAAAGTAATATGTGTTTTGTTCCTATAGTCACTATTCTTAAAAGGAATGGTGGGGTGCGGCATATGACGTACACGACTCTGTGCTTCTGCCTTTATGACTACCGTTTTTTGTACATGCCCATCTTGGGTATCGAAGACCTTTTCATAGCTTTGTGACCCCACTAAGGCCTTGGACTTTTCACCAAAATGTAAGTCCATATGCACCCTATCCCCTTGCAAAAGCCCTGCAGAGGATGACATGAGCACAATGTGCGCCTCGTCCTCTTCATACAAAGGGGCAATAAGCTTATAAGGCGGTGTGAAGTACACATCGTCATACACCGTTTTATGATGGCTAAACTTAGTAGAAAGGCGCACGCAGGAGTTCATTACATACCCTCAAAAAGCACATCTTTTTTTATCCACTCTATGACAGCGTCTAATCCCTCTAGACTCATAAGATTGGTAAAGATATACTTTCTGCCACCGCGCATTCTGTCAGAATCTGCCGCCATAATATCCAAATTGGCACCCACCAAGGGGGCCAAGTCCGTTTTATTAATGATAAGTAAGTCAGAACGCGTAACGCCGGGGCCGCCCTTACGGGGAATTTTTTCCCCTTGGGCCACGTCAATGACGTATATGGTGGCATCGGCTAAATCTGGGCTAAAGGTAGCAGACAAGTTATCACCACCGCTTTCGATAAACATAATCTGTACATCAGGGAAGCGCTCGGCCATGTCTTCCACGGCTTCAAGGTTCATGGAGCAATCTTCGCGAATGGCCGTATGCGGACAGCCCCCCGTTTCTACACCTAAAATACGCTCCTTGGGCAGCGCAGAGTTCTTCACCAAAAACTCTTCATCCTCACGGGTATAGATATCGTTGGTGATAACACAGAGGGAATA
>CAYJDE010000372.1:0-1253 GCA_964368805.1 uncultured Desulfovibrionaceae bacterium | reverse complement strand
GTGCTGTTAAATGATTATTTTTTAGTCTTTTTTCCTGAGAGGGGAAGCTTTTTTTAGGAAAAAAAAGCTTCCCCTCTCAGACTCTCCCCTTCAAAAAAACCCATTGCGCCAGCACTTCGTCATTGAAAAAAATTTGTGGCGCATGCCATATAGTTTAAAAAAATATGGTAGACAAAGTAATTTATTTTAATCAACGCTTCCGTAGATTTTGAGTAATCTTTAAATGACTACCAACAAAGCTAGATTCAAAAAAAATTCCGCAGAGGTTTCATATATGGATGAAAATGTCATGGAGACAGCATCGCTTATACCTAAAGCCTGGCTAGATTTCGTACCAGAATTGAAAGCGGGAAAGCACCTTTCCTTAGTACAAAAAGTGGCGCAACTACGTACCGAAGGGAAAATTATATATCCGCCACAAGAACAACTATTTCAGGCTCTACACAGTCTCACGCCCCAAGAAGTGCGTGTAATTATTTTAGGCCAAGACCCTTATCATGGCCAAGGTCAAGCCCACGGCCTGGCTTTTTCTGTGCCCCATACCCAACAGACACCGCCTTCTTTACGCAATATCTTTAAAGAAATAGCCCAAGACAAAAAGCTGTCTGTGCAAAATACCCAAACAAGCAAAGCCCCAAGTCCCCATCTACTACGCTGGGCAAAGCAGGGGGTACTTTTACTCAATACCATCTTAAGTGTGGAACATGGTAAAGCCCTAAGTCATGCAAAACTTGGTTGGCAAAATATTACTCATGCTATTTTGCACACACTAGCAAACGGTACACATGTATGCCATACGCAAGACCTTTTACAAGACACACAACAGCAGCTTGTCTTCCAAGGACGCCCCTTGGCCGTGCTTCTTTGGGGCAATGCCGCACGAACATTAGCCCCCTTATTCCAGCAAAGACATAAGCACTTGGTTTTAGAAGCTGCTCACCCTTCGCCTTTATCGGCGTCACGGGGTTTTTTGGGCTGTAGTCATTTTTCCACCGTAAATGCCTGGCTCAAGACTAGAGGAGAAAATCCTATAGTTTGGTAAGGAAAAATAAAAATAGAGCCTCACATAAGACCCGTTTTTGAGCCATTTTTGAGCACTTTTAAAAAAGCCTAATAGACTCTTTTTTTGAGAGGGGGAAATATTCCCAAGGAAATAATGTTCACAGTACAGCCCTCTTTTGAGACCTCTGCGCAATTCATTGTGCAGGAGCCTTTTCTTAGTTTCTCTTCTTCAAAAAAAGTAATTGCGCCAT
>CAYJDE010000371.1:0-1265 GCA_964368805.1 uncultured Desulfovibrionaceae bacterium | reverse complement strand
CTATTGCGTCAAAGACTTTTCTTTAAAAAGAAAATTGTGGCGCATGCCATATGGTTTGACAAAATACGTTGCAAAAAATCTATCACGGCAGCGTTTCCTTAATTTGAGCTGCATCAATAGTCCCCATATGGAGACCTCTACACAATTATTTTTGAATATGGTTTTGTGTCTAAAAAATGAAAATATGTTCGAAATGTAAAACAAAGTGTGCAGAGGTAAAGGCTCAAAAATCAATCATTTAATGGCAAAGCAAAGCTACGCCTATTCTTGATTTTTGGTCGCGTTGACGAGAGTCTATGCGACCTATTTTGTTTGCTATATCAATTGTGAAAGCAGGCGATTGCTACTAAGGAATGAGTGTCATTTACTTGCACGTTTAACGTCGAGGTGTGCCTTTATGGGCATGATAAGACAAAGGGTTAGCGGTAGCTGTTATGATGAGCGTATAAAAAGATAGTTATAACTGATATGCGTGCAAAAGGATTTTTATAGAAGCTAAAAAATGCATAGAAAAAAGGGGTACAAAGTTTTCACCTTGTACCCCTTGAGTGAGTCGTATTTCGACTATCTCATGGTTCGTCTCTATTTCAGCTTATTGCTGGAATATCCATTTACCCTTATGATAGGCGATTACTTCCGTCATGTTTGTTGAGCCTTTTACTTTGCAGGGCGCTTTCAACGCTTCTGCTTTAGTAGCGCCGTAACAAACGTGTTCATATTGTTTATAGCGAACAAGACCAATCTTGTCACCACCCTGAGAGTCACGCACTTCTGTGGTGTACTCACTTGGGTTTACGCTATTGTAATAAGCCACGTAGCCCGCACCTTCCTGGCGTACCGCTTTACTTGACTCTTTCGGTAGCAAATTTTGGGCAACTTGACGGAGCAGTGACTTGGCTACAGCCTTAAAGGATTCTTCTGCAGCCGTTGCTACTGAAAACGTAGCCAATGTAAGTCCTAAGCAAAGGCCCAAGCAAATACTAAGACTCTTTAAAGCTTTTAACGATGTTTGCATAACAGACCTTCTAAACTTTCGTCGGTTATAGTGTTCAGTAGCATTCAATCAATAACTAATTATTGAAAGAGTAATTCTGCACGACGGTTCAAGTAACGACCTTGTTCGGTCTTGTTGTCATACTTGAAGGACTTGCCGCGGCCAATGGCGCGCATACGGCTAGCAGGAATGCCTTGTTGTACAAGGAAAGCCTTCACAGAGTTAGCGCGACGTTGGGACAAGTTTCTGTTGTAAGCGTCAGAACCGATGT
>CAYJDE010000370.1:0-1277 GCA_964368805.1 uncultured Desulfovibrionaceae bacterium | reverse complement strand
GGGGAGAGTTTGAGAGGGGGAACTTTTTTTTCCTAAAAAAAGTTCCCCCTCTCAAGCAACATTCTTCTAAACGTATGTTTTGATTATACCATAGGTCCTTTGGAGGTAGAGATGCTATAAATCTCGTGCGGGTCAAGGATAAGGATGACAGAGCCATCGCCCATGATAGTGGCACCGGAAATACCTTTGAGATCTCCGAGGTAGGATCCAAGGGGCTTAATAACCACCTCTTGTCTTTCAAGGAGGGTATCTACTACTACGCCAAGGCGTCGACCGTTGTCATGGATGACGACGACGGAGAGCATTTCGGGCTCTTCTGGCGGTGGTGGAAGGTTTAGTATTTCTGATAGCTCTATGATACCCAGCACTTCACCACGTAAGGTAAGGGCTTTGCGACCGTTGATATCGGTGAGTAAGTCGGCATCAATTTTGGTGGTTTCAGAGACTGAGTCCAAGGGAATGGCAAACATTTCTTCGGCCACGGTAACCATAAGGGCATCAATGATAGCCAAAGTTAAGGGCAGGAGTAGAGTAAACCGTGTGCCTTTGCCAAGTTCGGAAGAAATATTTACGCTACCTTTAAGGTTTTTAATATTGGTGCGTACCACGTCCATACCCACACCACGGCCGGAAATATCGGTGATGACTTCGGCAGAGGAGAAGCCTGGGGCAAAGATAAGTTCCATGGCTTCACGATCGTCCAATTGCTTGGCGTCTTCGGGGCTGATGATTTCCTTGCGGATGGCCACTTCACGCATTTTGTCTGGGTCAATACCCTTACCATCGTCTTCAATTTCGATGGCTACTGAGTTACCTTTGTGGAAGGCACGTAAGGTCACACGGCCCTTGGCGGGTTTGCCTTTGGCGATACGTTCTTCGGCTGATTCAATACCATGGTCAACAGAGTTACGAATAAGGTGAACCAAAGGATCGCCAATAACTTCCACAACGCTTTTATCCAGCTCTGTTTCTTCGCCTTCGAGTACCAAGTCCACTTCTTTACCGCTTTTACGTGAAAGGTCGCGAACAAGGCGTGGGAAGCGTGAAAATACCGAGGCCACAGGCACCATACGTACTTTCATGATGGTATCTTGTAAATCGTCAGAGATACGGGCCATGGCGTAGGTGGTTTCTGAGAGGCTTTGTGCCACATGAGAAATATCTGCGCTGGTATTGGCTTCTTCAAGGTGCCTTGCTATGAGGGTATAGCGGTTTCTATTGATGATAAGCTCACCAATAAGGTTCATGAGATGGTCAAGCTTTTCATGGTCCACACG
>CAYJDE010000369.1:0-1279 GCA_964368805.1 uncultured Desulfovibrionaceae bacterium | reverse complement strand
AGCAAAAAACAAGGCTGACGCCGCAGACGGTGCTTTTTCAGCAACCTAAGGAATGGTTTTTGCACTGTATACAAAGCCCTAGGCAATTTTTTCCGAAAAAAACCTAGCGCACATAAATAGATAATAAATAATAAACTTAACCATATACACTAGAACGTTTAAAGAACTATCAACCAAGAGGGGCTTATTATGAACCAAAGCAAAAATGCCATAGGCAATTTGATTAACCGGTATAGGGCGGTTTTGAAAAAGTGTCATCTGCTGAACACCTTCGGCTCTCTGGCCGTGGTGGGTATGCTGGTCATGGGCGGCGGCGGCCTCGCTGTTGGTATGGCCCCTGGACTAGCGTATGGGGCAAGCGCAGGACCTTTAAGTTCGGCAACTGGCCAAGTTAGTGATAGCGAATACGAAGGAGGTAGTACACTCGAAAACACGAATGGTACTGTCATCATTGGTGCTGTTACTGGCACTACCCCTTCTATTATTGGTTCTAATACAAACCTTGTTATCACGGGTCTTGGGCCTAGTACCCCCAACCTTCTAAGTGGGGGGGATATAACCATAGAGAGCACAGGCTTACCAAGCACGCTTACGCTTGGTAGTGCGCTTGGTAGTGGCAATAAGGATTTTAATGGAAACCTTACTGTCAACGGTGAAAACAGTACATTAAGTGTAAAGTATGCCTCTGTGAACATGGCACCGGATAAAAGCCTTAGTGTACTCGGCGGTAATCTCAACATTGGTGGATTTACGACTGGTGCAAATCATGACACCGGCAATCTTTCAACCACCACTCTTAGCCTTATTAACAGTAATGTTACAATTAATCAGGGCACGCTAACAACAGAAAATATCCTGTTAAACACCGATCGCCCAGACAATTATAACACCATTAGCATTGGTGGCGTTGTGGGTGGTGACCCTGCAGTACTAAATGTTATTGGCGGAGCAGATTTTAGTGATTACAGTTTTACCACACAATCAGGCATAGACCAAAATACTGTGATTCTTGGAAGTGGCGGCACGCTTCAAGTGGGCGGCGATTTAACCCTTGGCGGAGAACTTACCCTTGGTGCTAATCCAAACCAAGACTTACGCGGCAATATAGAAGCCAATGGCAATGTACTCTTAAATCGCGCAACAACCCTCAAAAGCGGTGACATCTACTTAAATGGTACCGTAGGCGAGCATACCCTCAAAAGGGCAGACGGTTTTTCCGAACAGTCTTTAACCATAGACGGGGCAGACACAAGCCTTACCGTGCGCTCTGGTGGCACTT
>CAYJDE010000368.1:0-1279 GCA_964368805.1 uncultured Desulfovibrionaceae bacterium | reverse complement strand
AATGAATTGCGCAGAGGTCTCCTTTTATTAATATGCATGCGTATTTTTTATATACATATACATAGAGGTGACGGTATCTCTTTAAATTTTTTACATAAAGTACTTACTCTTATTTTTTCGTAAAAAAGCCCTAAAATGCTTGACAGGGCAACTATCTCACGTTAGATTGTCACTACGCATTGTTTTAGCGTGTGGTCATCTTTTCTCGGATGGCCCTTTAATAACAGATGTATCTATTATTGCATCTGTGGGCTTTTCAGCCTGGGGCAACACGCCCCGTCGCTTGGTTTTCTCTTTAACGCCAAGCGCCCATATATTCCCTTATATATAGCACAGGTCTTCTGTGCGTTTCGTTGTGTTGTGTTGTCTCGTTTTGGCATTCTCTTTTTCTGCACGTTTTCAATGCCTAGAATTTATAACAAAAGGAAATTATCATGGCTGACATTCAGTTACAAAAACCAGCTGCTGGTCAAACTACTACCATTGCACCTACACCAGAAGATCGCTTAGTTCTTCAATTTGAAACTGGCGATGCTACCCTTACTCGTGAAGGTGACAATTTAAATATGGCCTTTGAAGATGGTTCTAGTGTTTCTTTGACCAACTTCTATCAAGCATATAATGCTGAAAATATGCCTACTTTTGTGGTGGGTGATGCTGAAATCTCCGGCGAACAATTCTTCGCCGGTATGGACGATGCTTTAATGCCTGCGGCCGGTCCGGGTGCTGGTGCTACCCCTACTAGCGGTGGTACCACAGTAGACACCATTGCCGGCACCTTGCTTGGTGGTATTGATCGTCTTGATGGTCTTGATCAAGCCTATCCAGGTGTTGCGGTAGTTGATGAAGCTCCAGAAGCTGGTGCCATTGCTCCCCCTGTCATTTTAGGCATTACCATATTCGCCGATGCACCCACCGACGCTTTCCCTAACCAACTTGACGTGTATGAAAGCGGTCATGGCCGTAATGCAGATGAAAGCCCTTCTTCAAATGACCCCAACCAAGCGTACAGTGGTGACTTTACTGCCAGCGGTCAAGTGAACTATAGCGACGGTAGCGGCCTTCCTATTAGCTTTACTATTATTCCTCCTGCTGGCGGCTTCCTTTATGGTGATGCCACCATCGATGCCAACGGTGTGTTTACCTATACCTTCTCTAACGCTGCCGATGCCAACCTTGATGGTTTAAATGTAGGTGAATCCCGCATAGAGCAAATTACTATCGTGGTAAGCAATGGCGTTACGAGTAGCAGTATAACTACCAATGTAGTTATTCATGG
>CAYJDE010000367.1:0-1301 GCA_964368805.1 uncultured Desulfovibrionaceae bacterium | reverse complement strand
CCCTAATGCGGCTATTACCAGCCCACAGGAGGTGGGCAAGCCCCGCAGGGGAGCAAGCCACAGGTAACCAACTGCCTCTGGATTCCCCCTTCAAAAAAACTCTTGTGTCAGTATCTTGTCTTTGAAAAGAACAATTGTGGCGCATACCATATGGGGTGAAAAAATATGCTAGACAAAAGAATTTATTTAATCAGCGTTTCCCTGACTCTTTTTTGAAAATAAAGTTTTTTAATAGGAATGGCGTTGATTGATGCATGAGGGAATACCAAAGAAAGTGTAGATGTTTTCTTTGCAATTTTCCGAAGAGTACGTTAATAAGTAAATTGTGGAAAAGTTGTATTTTAGGTTTTTTTAAGATATTTTTTACAAAGGAGTAAAAATGCGTATTAAGTCACTATTATTAGTTTTTATGTTTGTGGGATCAATATTTTTGGCAGCGGTGCAAGATGCTGAAGCACGCCGGGCTGGAGGGGGAAGATCGTTTGGAAGTAGATCTTCCATGCAAAAATCCACAAGTGCCCCTAAGCAACAATCTGCTGTGACCCAAAAAACATCGCAGGGCAAAAGTTCTGGCTTTTTGGGTGGAGCAGGGGGCATGCTTGGCGGTGTGCTTGCTGGTACTTTTTTAGGTGCCATGCTTTTTGGCGATGATGATGGTGGCGGCGGCGGTATGTTTGACATATTGCTTTTGTTGCTTTTGCTCTATTTGGGTTACAAATTCTTTAAAGCTATGCAAAGACGTAAAGCAGCAGCTTCCTATGGTAGTAATTATGCCAGAACTGCTACTGCCGGTGCCGGTGCTGCCACAGGAAATTCTGGAGGTATGCAGTATCAAAATACTTCACAAAACTTTGGTGGCGGCTGGGACAATTTACAAGGCAATAACGGACCTCAGGCATATCAAAATGCTAATATTCCTGCAGGTTTTGATGTGGAAGATTTTTTAGAAGGGGCAAAGGTTGTTTTTAATCGCTTGCAAGCTGCTTGGGATAAAAGAGATTTTGACGACTTAGCACTCTTTACTACTGATGTGGCGTATAATGAATTGAAAAACCAGCTCGAAGAAGATCAAAGCGTTAATAAAACAGAAGTACTTATGCTAAAAGCGCAATTGCTTAGTGTTAAACAAGATGCAGGTGATGAAATTGCTTCTGTATTTTTTGACGTTATCATGCGGGAAAATTCTCGTGAAGCAACAGAGCAAGTGCGTGAGATATGGCATTTCTTGCGTCCTGCTAGTGGCGGAAATTGGAAGCTTGATGGTATTCAACAAGTTGACGATTAACAGGCTGTTGAAAAAG
>CAYJDE010000366.1:0-1301 GCA_964368805.1 uncultured Desulfovibrionaceae bacterium | reverse complement strand
AGCCGCGTGTTGCAAAGACTTTTCCTGCTGCTTCCAATATTTTATTGCGTGCAGTTGCACCATCGTGCCTTCGTGTACACTTGCTCTGTGGGGGGGGAATGTCGTGTTTTTTCATAAATATTCCCATAACAAAAATGCAGCACAATGTAAAATTGAAATTGCAATTTGAAATTTGTATTTGACATTGAAAAATCTTTTGCATATAGCACAGAAAGTCATGGCAATTAGAGACTAAACAGCCGATTAAAAAACATTGATAACATCTCTTCTTATTACTTTCCTATTAGGCTGTTCAAAAAGTAGTGGATACAAAGAAGGCGATGTTTTTTTGCGAAGTGGAGTTTATTTAGACATAAATGACCGTAGCAAAAAACAAGCCTGACGCTGTAGACGCTGCTTTTTCAACAGCCTAAAAAATATATTTACTGCAAGGAGCAAACCTATGTCACGCCTAAAAAAAGTAATCCCCTTCATTTTCCTTCTCTTGGTGTGCCTTGGGGGTGGCGCATGGTTTTTTCTTGAGCAAACACAAGAAAATGGCCTTATCCTTTATGGCAATGTAGACCAACGTCAAGTGGAGTTGGCCTTTAAGGATACAGAGCGTGTTGCAGAAATTTTTGTACAAGAAGGTGTGACTGTTCAGCCGGGGCAAGTTCTAGCACGTATTGAAACCAAACGTCTTGAGCAACATATTGCTACAGCTACAGCACAAGTGGCGGCAGTACAAGCCGCTGTAGAAAGGCTTGAAAATGGCTCTCGGCCTGAAGAAATTGATCAAGCACGAGCAGCGGTAGAAGCTGCTGAGGCAGATGTGGCTTATGCGGAAACAACATTTGTACGAAGCAGTGGCCTTGCAAGGCAAAGTGCTGTGAGCAAACAAGAATACGAACAAGCCTTACAACAACGCAAAATAAGCCGTGCTAACTTACTTCTTGCACAAAAAACATTACAATTAGCAGAAATAGGCCCTCGTAAGGAAGATATTGCAGAAGCAAAGGCCATGCTACAAGAAAGACAGCATACCTTGGCAGCTCTACAACAGCAATTTGAAGACGCCACCCTACGAAGCCCTAGCCACTCCATTGTCAATCGCAGGCTCATGGAACCCGGTGATATGGCTTCCCCACAAAGAGCTGTTTTTTCATTGGCTGTCTTATCGCCAAAATGGGTGCGAGCTTATGTGAATGAAACGGAACTTGGACATATTGCTCAAGATATGGAGATGCAAATATATACAGATAGTCATCCTGATACGCCTGTTATGGGCAAGGTAGGCTTTATTTCCTCCGTGGCAGAATTTA
>CAYJDE010000365.1:0-1306 GCA_964368805.1 uncultured Desulfovibrionaceae bacterium | reverse complement strand
ATTTTTAAATACAAAATTCGAGACCTCTACGCATGATATATAAAGGGCTCAAAATATTTTTAAGGAGTAAGTCTATGCTGACATTTCAAACAGAAAAAGTAGCAACACTTTGCGAGGCCGCACAAGACCTTACCATGCTTGCGCAAGATCATTGGAATGAGGTGGAAGCCTCTTTGCATGGCAAGCAAGAGTATGCATTAGATATTTCTACCTACAGCGCTTTGGAGAAAATGCATATGCTGCACGTAAGCACGGCCCGTGATGACAAAGGGCAATTGTGTGGTTATGCGGTATTTGTATTAAACTCTTGGCATCATGCCCCAGCAATACTGTGTGCCACCTTGGACGCTTTTTATCTGGCACCAACCGTGCGCAAAGGCTTTGCGGCATTGCGTTTATTACGGGAAGCAGAAAAGATATTACAAGCTCGTGGTATACATAAAGTGCAATATTCTTCCCCTGCCTCACGCCCTTGCGATGCGCTGTACCGACGCTTGGGAGCAAAGCATACCGAAAGCCTCTTTCATAAAAATCTGCATGGGGATTCATCTACATCTTAACCTCTATGTATATAAAATACATATAAATAGTAAAGTTACGGGTCGTATATTGAGACCTTGCGCAATGCATTGCGTAGGGTTTCATATTAGAAAAAGTTCATCCGCTAGTAAAAGGAGTCAGCATATGGGAGCAGCAACATCCACAATTATTGGGGTGGTAACGGCACTTGCTTCGGCAAGTATGGGCGTATACGGCGCAGTACAACAAAGCCAAAGTCAAAAAGCGCAAGCGGAATATCAATCAGACATGGCCCAATACAATGCCACTGTGGCTGAACAACAAGCCCTCATGGCCGAAGAAGAAGGCAAGGCCATCAAACAACAAAGTTATGAAGATAGTCTGAAAAAAAGACAGGAAGCCTCTCTCATAGTAGGAAAACAAAGGGCAGCGCAAGCGGCAAGCGGAGCCGCCGTTGATACGGGCTCTGCCCTTGATACCAATTTGGATACGGTGGAACGAGGAGAAATAGACGCTTTTCACGCCAAGGAAGCAGGGGCATGGCAAAATTATGACAAGCAGGTGGAAGCATGGAATTATCGTAACAGCGCAGCCCAAAGCCAAAGCCAGTCTCAGATGTATGACAACAAAGCCCAGTCCATATCGCCCTTTTTCGAAGGCACCCAATCCGCCCTTGCTGGAGCAAAGAAAGTGAATACTACGCTGGACAAGCTAGATTCCTAAGAAGCGTTCATTAATTATTTTCTTGAGGGGGGAAGGGGAACTTTTGCCAAAGCCCAAAAGCTTC
>CAYJDE010000364.1:0-1316 GCA_964368805.1 uncultured Desulfovibrionaceae bacterium | reverse complement strand
TTTTATAAATCTTACTTACTAAACTATAAAACAATAAGGAGTTGGTATGAAAAAAGAACATGCTTCACCATCTGTAGCCTTTTTCTCATTGGTATTTATGGCTTTGGCTTTTTTCGCCCCGCACTTGGTCCATGCTCATGATGAGGGTGTTTTTACCTATCTTGGAACTGTTGATAACAACAAATGCCGAGAAATATCTGACCGAGAGGGAGAATACCTTTGCTTAAGTTTTGAGAAAAAAAACTCTCAGAATAAAATGTATTTATGGGTAGAAAAATACATATACGACCATAAATTTGAACGCCAAAAAAATATCGACTTATTGGTGGCATATCGCCTTAGTGATAAAGCAAATTCCTTTTTGGCCGCCATACCTAATCCCGATGAAACAAAAGTCACAAAGCAAGAAGTTACTTATTTGGGATATGATACACATGCACCTGACTACGCCTCTTATAGGTTTTCTTTAGCCAATGGTGAGGAAGTATTGCATATATGCCTTGGGGACTTTTGCGGCGATCTGGATAACTATATAAATAAAAAGATAGAAATAGAACTTAAAGATGAATATTTTTATCATGATGGTGGCGAAAGTTATGCCAAGGCACCTTTTATTCGGAGTTTTAAGCCTCTGCCCTAGCAACTCGTTGTAAAAATCCTCTCATGTAGGTAAAATAGTTCATTGAGAGAGGATGTATGGCAATAGGCAAAAACAAAAACAAGTAAGAGCGGTTATTCATTGATCCATCTAGTTTGCCGAGTTCGACAGGACATGCGTTTTACGACGTATTACAAAAAAATTTATGCACACATGGCTTCGATGCTTTTGTTGAGGCTTTATGTACGCCGTATTATGCTGAAAAACAGGGGCATCCTTCCATTCCTCTTGGGTAATATTTTCGTAAACATGTTATTGGATATTTAGAAGGAATTGAGTCTGAACACGGTATTGTATGGCGTTGTGCAGACTCTCTTTCTTTACGTTCATTTTTGCAAATTGACCTTGATGAGTCTGTCTCCAATTATTCGACTTTAAGTGAGACCTCTGCATAATTATTTTTGAATAGAGTTTTGTGTCTAAAAATTGAAAATTTGTTCGAAATGTAAAACAAGGTATGCAGAGATAAAGGCTGAAAAATCAATTACTTTGCTCTCGATTTGCGTAATTGCTCGTATCTGGCAAATGCAAACGGCTTTGCCGCCCGTTGGGTCGGACTTAACGGCGAAGCAAAGCTACGCCTATTCTTGATTTTTGGTCGCATTGCCTGTTGTCAACGCTCCGTGAGACCCTACGCAATAAATTGCGCAGAGGTCTC
>CAYJDE010000363.1:0-1353 GCA_964368805.1 uncultured Desulfovibrionaceae bacterium | reverse complement strand
GCATACTCAGGTGTATAATTGATTTTCATGCTGATGATGCTCCATGTAGCCTTACCTTTAAATGTATGAGGTTTGGCAAGTGCTACAAAAGTTCCCATAATATCTTTCTCATCCTCAGCGTTAAACACTAAGCCCTCCATTTGAATAGTAGCGTCAGCTAATTTTTTCGCTTTTTCCACTTTAGTCAAGTATGTAGCTTCACCATCTGCGCCGTCAAAAAAATACTTACCATCTTTCCAAATAAAGTGGAGACTATCCATTGAGGACATTGCCGAAGGAAATTCCGTGATGGTATAATCAAAATATTTTTTGAGTGTTTCTGCTACATATGTATCAGAAAGAGTAAGAGGACCATGCTCTTGGGATTTAGGAGCAAGTTCTATGACACCAGTGTTAAACATAAAGTGATACCAGACGCCAAAATAAATCATGTTATACGGATTTTTAGGGTCTAAAATTTCTTTTGCTGTAAACGTTCTCAAACCTAATCGAGTGAAAGTGTCTAAAAAATTGCTCATTTTTTTTAATTCAGCTTTAGAAAATTCTTGTTCAGCATAAGTTTTTGGTATATTTATACTGCTCAAAAATAAAAACATGCTCACCAATAGTAGTGGTATTAGACGCAATTTCATACTCTCTCCTTTTATAATAACTCGACTTTCTGACTTAAAAACTGCATAAATCTATAGAAAATATATCGACATAATTGATATTTTACTATTGCATCGCTTGCTTTTGATGTAAGATGTTTTTACGACAAGACAAACCCCTCAAAGGGGCAAACGATGCAAGCTAATAGTAAGGACAAACAACTACTTTTACAAGCAATTAATGGCAGCATACACGGTTTTTTTAAGCAGTTTTCATAGGGACTTTAGCTTATCGATGTGGTATGCAAAAAAAGTGCGGAGTTTTAGTGCTTACTGTGCTTATGGTGTTTTTCTCCATGCCTTTTGCAAAATGCAATATTTATCAGTTTTTCAAAGAGAATAGTACAGCATTTCAAAATGATGCAGGGTATTCTCTGTTACAATTGTCAAATATTAGTTGGCGGCTATTTTTGCAACGCATTGCCCTAGCTGTCATTGCTTTTCTTCAATCATTCTTATGTATTGGGGCGACGGGGAAAGATATGTCCTGCTAAATTGCATATTCTTTCCACTCACAACCCTAGGATTTTCCTACGATGCGGAGAAAAGAAAAGTGTATCCACGGCGGTGCATGTGCTCTTGGGTGGAGTAAAATTTCTTTATACTCTTTAAAACGGCTAACTTGCTTTTTTTTTAAATAAGCTTATTTTCTTTGAGGTGTTTCCTTACAAGATTTTGTAAAGAACATTTTGACCGTCAGAAA
>CAYJDE010000362.1:0-1393 GCA_964368805.1 uncultured Desulfovibrionaceae bacterium | reverse complement strand
AGCCCACGCTCACGCCATTGTCTTTATGGGCAAGGTCAAAGCCAAGGCCGCCGTTGAAAGCAAAGCCGTCCACATTGGTAGTTTCCTTTTGTATGGAAGCATTAACGCCAGCCATTGTGGCTGTGCTATTGGCTTTTAGGTCGCCAACGGCGGCAATGAAGCCCACATCCAGCTTGGGTGTAAATGTCCAGCCGCTATCAGTGACAATGTCCTTGCTCAAAGTTACACCCACGGGGAAGTACCACACGCTTTGATGGTCGCTGTCCATATTCAGGTCAGCAATATCATATGCATAGGTGTTTACGCCCATGTAGCGTACACCCACATGCGGCGTGATGTTCATAACATCCGTGTTGAAAGTATAGGCAAGGCCTAATCCTGCTGTCCACACGTCGGCGAAAATGTCGGCTTTATGGCTGGTTACACCCATTGTTTGCGTGACTTCATGTGTACTTGCGCTATAGCCCACATCAGCGGAAATATTCAAATTCTCATGGCTATAGCCTGCATAGAGTGACAAACCATAAAAATCAAAAGTATTGTTCGTGCCGCTGAAATTGCCTGTGGATTCGGTATACCCTGCGCCTAAGTTAAAGGCTACGCCCAAGCGGAAGTTATTTTCAAAAGTGTAATCAGCTCCAAGGCTAAGCCCCCCAAGGCTGGTTTCATAGCCGCCATCAAGTACGCCGGATTCTATGCCGCTGACAGTGCTCCACTTATACAGTGGCATAAGCCATAGCCCAACGCCATGCTTGCTTGGTTGCATTTGACTTCCGCCATTTTCGCCACTTGCCCCAAGTTCTCCAGCTTTCTTGGTCTTATCGTCATTGACATCCACAACCGCTGGTTTTTGTGTGCCTGTGCCGCCCACATTATTACGCAAGCCAATGGCGTCTACGGCGGCACCGGCGGCATTCATAATGCCACGAGCTACCCCAGCCATAGCAGCCGCTTGTGGCACTACTTCAGAGACTTTTACTCTTTGGGTATTGGGATTGTTTTTATTGTCCATAAAGTCAAAGAATGCGCCACTTTCGCCTGCATCTCTGGCTGCGTCCATGAAATCACTTACAGAAGAGTCCACACCCTCAAGGATAAAGGCATTTTGCACTAGATTTACACTAAATATACCGCCTGTTGCATCCCACAATACACTGTCAATTTTCAGCGTTTCGTTAACGGTGCTCACATTGGCAAGGATGGCATCATTAAAACCCCAAGCGTTGTCGGCAATGGCAGTGTCGGAAGCAGTGGTAAAGCCGCTCACCACCGTCACCGTGCCCACATCACCACCGCTGATGACGAGCTTTGAACCAGACGCAACGGTAAGCGTACCGTCTGTAGATGCTAAAGCGGCACTAGCGCCCACGCCTGTGGCATCCACCACGAGCAG
>CAYJDE010000361.1:0-1396 GCA_964368805.1 uncultured Desulfovibrionaceae bacterium | reverse complement strand
CAACTGGGCACAAGAACTGTACGCCGTCATGCCCCCGTTAGTCTCATATAAAACCTTGGCAGGTTTTGTTGAAATGAGTGCTGGCAGTATCGCGAATCTATGTAGCGAGGGCAGAGGCCCAAGTGGTGCGGTTTTAATTGGTCGGAAAAAACTTTTTCCTAAAGAAAATGTTATTTCTTGGCTTGTTAATTTTGCTAAAAATTAAGGAGGTTTAAATGTTCCATAAAATTTCTATCGAGGCAAGTCCCGCCGAAGCATTGCAACTAATGCTAATGCGCTTGCAAATGCACGAAATGTATCTTGATTTTTTGGAGGCGGCAGACGCTGAAATAACCAACGACCATATTTTGAATTTTCAAAAATACGTTAAAGATTGCCACTTTGCGACAAAAACTGCTTTTGGCAATGGAGGCGACAATGGCGACACTTGCACAGATTAAACAGAGGCAAGCCGAGATTCAAGAGGCTATACTAAAGACACTAGGATATTTAGTTAAATATACAGAGTCTGCTAGTAAGGGCGACGCTAAAGAGGCCGCTCGATATTTGCAACTTGCTGAATTTTCGGCGTCAAGGAGGCGGTAAAATGTCTGTTGAATCTTGTCGAGAATATCAATCGAATTGCAGGTTATTTTTTGAACGAATCGAAAACTATACAGAAATTCGGGCGAAATTGTTTTTGACAACAAATGCTAATGATATGTCGAAATGTAAAGATGCGCTTGCATTGCGAAAAGAAGAATTGACTAGGTTTTTTCAGTTAATAATTTCAACTGATTAGCATTTTTGTGAATAAAAATTGAATAAAAAAAGGCTTGTTTTCTAGAACAAGCCTTTTTAACCTTTTCTTGAAAATTTTCAAGAAAAGGTAGTATTGTTATGGCTACAATATCGAAAGATAACGGGCGTGTCAATATCGACCTGACGCCACAAAAGCCAATGTTTGAAAATATTCCCAATGAACTGAAGGTAGTTAATCAATGGTGCAATTGGTTTTCAGCCGATGGGCAAAAGAACCCCCGTAAAATCCCTATTCATGCTGGGAATGGGCACCCCATAAGTATGACAGATTCTAAATGTTTTGTGTCTTTTGAGAAAGCTTATAATTTTTGTAAAGACAAGCTATATGGGCGGCATACATGTCCTGAGCTGTGGAAAGGGAAACCTACGCCGGGATTTTTTGGCGGTATCGGTTTTATCTTAACTAGCGGTGATAATTTTTGCGGGATTGATCTTGATGGTTGCGTATTGCCTGACGGCACTCTGGAGCCTTGGGCAAGCGACATTATGACCATTTTTAACAGTTATAAAATCTCTGCATAATTGTTCTTGAAAAAAGTCTTATTGTCCCCGTTTGGGAGGGTTAAAACCCCCAGCTTTAGCTGGCAGCTTCAGC
>CAYJDE010000360.1:0-1412 GCA_964368805.1 uncultured Desulfovibrionaceae bacterium | reverse complement strand
TATTCTTGATTTTTGGTCGCATTGACTGTCGTCAACGCTCCATGAGCCCCTACGCAATGAATTGCGCAGAGGTCTCTAAAGATAAAATCTAACTCAACAGTTTTTTTGAAGGGGAGAATCTGAGAGGGGCCCGGTTTGTAGAAATTTTTCCCTACAAAAAGTTCCCCCTCTCAGAAAAAAGAGTACATTAGCGTTTTCTTAAACGTATTAGGAAAGTTTCTTGGCAAGTAATTCATTGACTAAAGCTGGATTAGCTTTACCCTTGGTGGCTCGCATAATTTGCCCCACAAAAAAGGAAATGAGTTTTGTCTTACCACCACGATAAGCTTCCACCTCTGTGGGGTTGGCGGCAAGCACTTGGTCTATGGCTTCTTCCAAGGCAGAGCTGTCAGAAATTTGCACAAGCCCTTTATCTTTTACAAAAGCTTCGGGCATGGCACCGCTTTGCATAAGTTCTGAGAAAATATCGTGGGCGATTTTGGCAGAAATAAGCCCTTCGTCAATGATGCGAGCTAGCTCTCCTAAGGCTTGCGGTGTCATGCCAATGTCTTGCACACGTTGTTCGGTGGCATGCAATTCGCGAAGGAGGGGGCCTAGGACTAAATTTGCTACTTTATTCACCTTGGTTTTTGGTGTAGCGGCACACGCAGCCTCGAAAAAATCTGCTAGGGCTTTTTCACTGCATAAGGTTTGCGCTTCGGCTTGCCCAAGACCTAGATTCTCACAAAAACGTGCAATACGTGCCTTGGGAAGCTCTGGCAGACTTGCTTTCCAACTTGCCAAGGCTTCTGCGCTGATGGTAATGGGCAAAAGGTCGGGGTCTGGGAAGTAGCGATAATCGTGTGCTTCTTCCTTAGAACGCATGGACTTAGTAATATTTTTTACGCTGTCATATAAACGTGTTTCTTGCACCACTTCTTCACCGTCTTCTATAAGGTCTTGCTGACGGGCAATTTCGTAGTCGATGGCTTTTTGCACATGGCGAAAAGAGTTAAGATTTTTTAATTCAGCACGGGTTCCAAAGGGAGTTCCTGGTTTGTGTATGGACACATTGGCATCGCAACGAAAAGAACCTTCTTCCATATTGCCATCACTTATGCCAAGGCAGGTCACAATACTATGCAAAGCTTTTAAATAGGCCACGGCTTCTTCGGCACTACGCATGTCTGGTTCGGAAACAATTTCTACCAATGGCGTTCCGGCACGGTTTAAGTCTACATAGCTGGCATTATCATGGCTGTCATGAATATTTTTACCGGCATCATTTTCAATATGAATTCGTGTAATACCAATGGTTTTCTTTACATCACCTTTTTCACCAAGGGTAATTTCAAGGTGCCCATGTTCACAAATGGGTTTATCAAATTGCGATATTTGATAGCCCATGGGTAAATCAGGATAAAAATAGTTTT
>CAYJDE010000359.1:0-1416 GCA_964368805.1 uncultured Desulfovibrionaceae bacterium | reverse complement strand
GACTGTCGTCAACGCTCCATGAGACCCTACGCAATGAATTGCGCAGAGGTCTCAATTTAGGTGCGTGATGTAAAGCTTTTACCAAGATAGTATCAAAATACCATTGGTGTGGATGAAATTGGTGCCGATGGTTTTTTTTATGCTATGTTTGTAAGAAGCAAGGGTGTCGATATAGCAGGTATGTATCTTATGTTGATTTAAGGCAATAACCACATTATTTTATATGCTTGAATAAATATATAAAATAATGTGGTTATTGTTTTAGAAATGACTTATTATGTAAAACATTAGTCCAAATACGGTTTTCAAAGGGGATTATCTCCTTTGGCGGGGTGGAGGGGCAGGGCCCGCCGCCGCTATTTTCTTTTTGCAGTACAGAATGAGGTTTTGTATGGAGTTTATAGGGAATATTTTTGCCATAGACCCTTGGCAGTTTGCGTGTATCGTGGTGGCTATTTTTTTGGGTACGGTATTACGGGGCATTACAGGTTTTGGTTTTTCCATGCTCATGATTATTGTCATGACTTTTTTTATGACCCCTGCAAAAGCTACTGCTTATATTCTTCTTTGGGAAATTTTGGCAAGTATTGTGCACTTACCTTTTGTGTGGCGACAAGTGCATTGGCGAACACTAAGTTGGCTTTGCCTTGGTGTATTGATAGGAACCCCTCTGGGAGTGGCTTCTTTGCTTTATATTCCACCAAATATCATGACATTTTTGATTAATTTGACTGTTGTGATTATAAGTTTGATTATGCTGCGGGGCGTACGCTTGACACGTATATTGAAACTTGGTGAAGTGGTGGGAACAGGCTTTATTTCGGGCATTATTAATGGCGCCAGTGCCAATGGCGGCCCTCCTGTTATTTTGATGTTTTTTTCCAGTCCCACGGGGGCTGCTGTGGGCAGGGCTTCCGTCATTGCATATTTTCTTTTTACGGATATGTGGGCCACGGCTATTTTTGTACAGCAAGGCATGACAGACCTTGATACCCTATGGGGGGCATTACTCCTTTTGCCAGTACTTACTTTAGGTTTGTGGATAGGAAGTAAACTGTACGGGAAAATTCATGAGGAAAAACTTAAGATTTTTGCTATTAAGCTGTTGCTTGCTACTTCTCTTATAAGTTGCATTCGTTCTATTATTGTATGATATTGCTAACTTGAGACCTCTGCGCAATTATTTTTAAATATAGTTTTGTGTCTAAAAATTGAAAATTTGTTCGAAATGCAAAACAACGTGTGTAGAGGACTCTATTAAGGAAACGCTGATTTAATGCGTTTTTTTGTGTAACACCTTTTCTCAAGTGATTTTTTATGCGCCACAATTTTTTTCTTAAAGGTAGCATACTGACGCAATTGGTTTTTTTGAAGGGGAGAGTTTGAGAGGGGAAACTTTTTTTTCCTAAAAAAAGT
>CAYJDE010000358.1:0-1433 GCA_964368805.1 uncultured Desulfovibrionaceae bacterium | reverse complement strand
TCCTTTTTGAGCCGACTGCAAATGTTAATTGTCGAGTAGTAGGTAGTTGAAAAAGGTATTTACTTGCCACGTTTGTTTTTTTCTTTTAATATGAGCCAAAAGAGGCTTCTGCTTCAAGAAAAGACTTTACTCGTCTTGTATTTTTTCCTTTATCAGGCGTTGAAAAAGTGCAATCTATTTCGTCAGACATGTTTTTTCTTACTGTATGGACCATAAGTGTCCTATGTTATTGCAAAAAATAAAACCTTTAAATACAGAAAAAATTTATGATTATTCCAGAAGAAAAAGATTTTTGGCTTTCCTCGTATCGATTTGATCTTCCAGAAGAGCAAATTGCCCAGTATCCTCCTGAAGAACGAGGACAATCTCGTCTTATGGTAGTACCACGCAAAACTAAGCATAAAGATATTTTAGAAGCCAAACATAGTCAATTTAGTCAACTATGTGAGCATATTCCTCCCAATGCTTTATTGGTGGTGAATAATTCACGGGTGCTACAAGCAAGGCTTTTGGGCACAAGGCCCAGCGGTGGTAAGGTGGAATTTTTATTGCTAAGCCCCTTACCCTTGGTGGTGGCGGCGGCCAAAGCCTTAAAACACAAAGAAGGCTGGTTTGAGGCTGAAGCGCAAGGCCTTGTACGTGCCGGCGGCCGTATCAATGATGGCGATGTTTTTCACTTTGGTGCAGGTATTTCTGTTACAGTGCTGGAGTCGGGGCCCTTTGGGCAACGCCGTGTAACCCTTGCTTGGCATGGGGATTTGGCTGAGGCTTTTGCCGCCACAGGGCATATTCCCTTACCGCCCTATATTAAACGCAGTGACGATGATGAAGACCAAAGCCGCTATCAAACCATTTTTTCTAAACAAGCCAAGGTGGGCTCGGTGGCTGCACCCACGGCAGGTTTACATTTTACGGCAGATATGAAGGAAAAATTGGCACAGCATGGCTGTCAATGGGCAGAAATAACCCTATATGTAGGCTATGGCACCTTTAGCCCTGTGCGTACCGAAGATATTCGCTCGCATCGTATGCATCGAGAATATATAGAAATTCCTGAAGAGACTGCCCTTGCTATCGCTAAAGCCAAGGCCGAGAGACGCCCTGTTATTGCTGTGGGTACTACTTCAGTACGTGCCCTTGAAGGCTGTGCAGAGTTGTGCGGTAAAGTGCAAGCGTTTACCGGATGGACAGATATTTTCTTGTATCCGGGGCGCCCCTTTAAAGTGGTGGATGGCATTATTACTAATTTTCACTTACCGGAATCTTCATTACTTATGATGATTTCTGCTTTTATGGGACGGCAGCGTATTTTAGAAACGTATACGCAAGCTGTGCAGCACGGCTATCGCTTTTTTTCCTATGGGGATGCCATGTTGTTATACGGTTAAACACAGGCTGTTGAAAAACAGTAATCTGCTTCGTCAGCATAAAAA
>CAYJDE010000357.1:0-1434 GCA_964368805.1 uncultured Desulfovibrionaceae bacterium | reverse complement strand
CGGCCACAGCCTTCACATTGTTCTACGATGGGGGAAAGCGTAAAGCCGTTGAGCACAACGCCTTCAGGGGTTTTAACGGCATTTTCTAAAAGAGCCATAGTCATCCTCCGTTACGCCCTAAGGCGTAAAAATTTTTTTGGAGCACAAGAGTAAACGAAATACTCCTAAAGTCAAGCAAAAAGAATATGTCCTCGTCAACGCTCTATTTTGACTGTCGCCAAGGCTCCACGAGACCCTGCTCTATGAATTGCGCAAAGGTCCCATTTTATTCTTTACAAGCAAGACAAAAAAGCGAGTTTGACAACGCAGATTGCACTTTTCAGCGGCCCTATAGAGAAAGTTTTTTCCGCAACCTTACAGAAACAAAGGAAAGAATAGGAAGCTCTATGAGAGAGCCAATAATAAGGGAAAGTGCTATAAGGGGCTCTGTGGGAAATGCCGCAATGGCGATAATCAAACCCAACGGCGAATTACGAGCAAGAGTAGTAAAGTGTAATGCAATAATATCTCTATGACTAAATTTAAAGAACATTCCTATTCTTTGTACCACAAAATATGTGATAACGAAAAAGCAAAGCAAAGGAATAAAGATTTTTAAAAGTACAGGATAATAAATCAGTAAATTTTCTCCTTGGGAAGCAAACATTACCACTACTGCTAAACACAGAAAAAGAATTTGCAGACTATCACTTTTTTCTGTGAAAAAAGCTTCTACTTTAGATAATCGTGTGCATATTTTTTTAAAAAACACAGCAAAAAATAATGGTACTAGCAAGATAAAAGCAATATTTTTAAAAAGTTCTTTTACCTCTATATCTACAGAGTGACCAAAAAATAATGCTAAATAGAGAGGTAAAAGCAATACTTGTAAAAGAAGATTTAACGGCAATATGGACATATTTATTTCAAAATTGCCATTGCTCAATTTTGTAAATACAAGATACCAATCTGTGCAGGGCGTGACTAATAGCATCATAAGCCCTATGGCAATGGCAATGGAATTTTCAAGAAAGAGTATGCCAAGAAGATAGGCCATAACAGGCGTTATGACAAAGTTAATAAAAACACTTACCAAAGCGTACTTTATATTCAAGAAAGATTTTTTTAATTGCGTTACATCAATAGACAAAAATACTATAAAAAGTAAACAAAGTAAAAATACTTCCACAAGAAATAGGGGAATTGCTTTTAAAGGAGTGTACATTCCCAAAAAAAGTCCAAACACAGCAGAAAGCATAATGAGAGCAGGTTGCAGCTTGTACATGTTAATTCCTAGCAGCATATTTTTTATTATTTTCTACGCAAATGCTGAACAAATGGATTATTTTATCAGGCTGTTGAAAAAGTGTAATCTACTTTGTTAGACGTGTTTTTTTTATGGAAACGCTGATTAAATAGATTTTTTGTTCTCTAACAAGGAAGACGAATTTTGCT
>CAYJDE010000356.1:0-1435 GCA_964368805.1 uncultured Desulfovibrionaceae bacterium | reverse complement strand
TCCATAATAGTATAGATTATTTTTTAGTTCATCTACCTTGAATTCTTCATTTTCAAAGTCAAAATCTTCTATCTGTTGTAATTGTTCTTTTGTCATTTTTCATCCTTTTTTATATTTTAGACATTTATCCTCAGAAAAACCCATTCTTATATCTTGTATTGTTGAATATTTTCTAATCTGAAAACTCCATACCACTCTCACACCAAAGGTATATTTTTGCCTCAAATTCTGTGTAGCTTGTTTCTTTGGACATGTCATTTTCATACAAGGGAACAGCATACGCTTCCCTCACAATATAAGCAAAAGCCTCCTTATCTTTAGGGCTCATATTAGCCTTTGTCGCCTCTTGTTCCATTTTCTGCAAAGATTTTTTTATAGGAAAACCGTGCTGTCTGCCCTGCATAATGCGCTTTGCCGTATCAGAATAGACGAAGCATATATCTTTAATGCCCTTTTTCCAGTCATCTTGTGCATGAAGGGGAAGGGAGGTAATAAGTAAGAAAAAAAGGGCGAATACTAATGATTTTTTCATAATTTTTCGGCCTCACATAAAAAATTTGCCCATGTATCTTCATGGATAATTTTTATGCTACCGCCTTCTTTTTTATACTTCAAGGCTTTTTCTATTTTACTGCCATAATTGCCGTGCTTCCAATCGGGGCTTGCCAGTGAACCTACCACCAAGAATAGATTATTTTTTAAGATATTATTTTTAATTTCGGCCCCCAAATTGGCTGTGGCCACTTGGCAAGCTTTGCGATCGCCAAAGGCAAAGACGCCGGTAAAGCAAAAAGTGCTTTCCATGAAGGTTATATCTTGCACCTTATCAAAAATACCTGTCTTTGAAGGGATAAGCTCTAAAGCATCTAGTTTTTTATAAGGGTCGGAATAATTCACATACGGCGTTGGTATTTTTTCTTCGGAAAATTGTAATTCTTTTGGTAAGATAAGCCTGTGCATTATCTCTAGCAGGCTTTTCCCTTCGCTTGAGTTAAGCTTACCGTCTTTGAGTACGTCAGCTGCTCTTTTGTAGAGTGCCTTTATAGCCGGTTCACTTTGCACGAGGGCTTCATTACCCTCAAGCCATTGTAACAAAAACTTTGCTTCTGACTCAACGATGCGCCCATCAGCGGCGATGCCCATGACAAGGCCACGCAATTCTGCTAGTGAATTTTCCATAAAGTCTCCTAAAGTCTGCGACGCACGTACACCACGGGGGCTATACGTGCAATAGTGTCATTTAAAATACTTATCTCAAATTTCTTCTGGACAATGTTAGGGCCTTCTATATCTAGCCAACCCTGCAAGTCGACATACTCCCTCCCCCCCTTTTCCGACCTGCCACAAAAAATTTTGACAGTAGCCATGGTATTTTGCTGCTCTACATAAACAGCCTCACCTATTGCTGGTTCAAGTAAAGGGTCACAATAACAAA
>CAYJDE010000355.1:0-1436 GCA_964368805.1 uncultured Desulfovibrionaceae bacterium | reverse complement strand
ACGCTGCTTTTTCAACAGCCTGTTAATAGAGCCAACCACAATAGCGCAGTATTCCCACCATGCCCATGGCGCAAGCGATGGTGCCAAAAAAAGACTTTGTATACCAAGCAAGCAGTAGGGAAGGTATAGCTGCCAGTAAATATGTATTTTCATGGCTCAAAAAAAGTACCGTGTGGCCAGCGTCATCAGCACGAGTCAGCACATCGGGGAAAAGTAAGGCCGCCATCACCGCTACAGGTACATAGGAAAGCCATTGTAATGAGGCTTTAGGTAAACTCTCCACAGAAAGATACATCAGCGGTAAAACACGTGGCAAAGCAGTAACCACAGCACAGCCGACAATGGTCAAAACAAGTTCCATACTTACAAATTCAAAATTCATGATACTTTCTTATGTGTTGTACGTAAGGTAGAAAGAAGAAGCCCCAAAGAGGCTGCAACGACTGTGGCAAGAATAACATTCCATTGACCAAGGCCAAAAATTTTCAATACTATGGAAGCAAGACCGGCAAAAATTCCTACCAACACATGTAAACGGGTCTGGCATTGGGGGATAAACAAAGCCAAAAACATGGCAGTTAAGGCATAATCGAGTCCCAAAGGACGTACATCTTCAATGAGCGTGCCAAAATACACCCCAATAACTGTGCCTAGAACCCAAGACAGTTGCGCCGTACTATTACAGGAATACATGGTGGTTAAAGAAAGCTGCCACCCCTTTTGAAAAGCTGTGGAATGCACCCCAAAAGTTTCGTCAGTCAATTGTAGTCCCAGCAAACAACGTTGCCAACGTTTAGCCTTTTGCGTATACGTGGCCAGCGATGCGGACATTAACAAATGACGTAAGTTGATAACAAAAACGGTGAGAATAACCGATGCAGCACCGACTCCTGCCCCCCATAACGATGCCGCCACAAATTGTCCGGAACCGGCAAAAATAAAAACAGACATGGCAATGGTGAGGGCTGGAGAAATATCGTTTTTCACAGCAAGCACACCAAAGGCAAAAGCCACAGGAACATAGCCTAAAACAATGGGCAAGGCGCGCTTTAGACCTTCTACAAAAGATTCAGAAAAAGATTGCATAGGCATCTTGTATAGCCTTTTACAGAGAAGTTCAAGAAGATTCACTCACTAACTGTGAGTGGTAACTTAGCATGAGGGAACTACTTGTTTTATTAATACCCTTGCTTCTACCTACCAAGTATAAAATACTGGCATCAATTTCATCGATGCCAATTGCATTTTTATACTTGGTAGGTAGAAGCTTCGTATTACGCACTTAACTCCGTTAACTCTGGGGGTAGCGCAAAATGCAATACTCCCAGAGCTCATGTATATTTGTACTACAAAAATGTTTTTATTAGGGTAAGGCAATGACAACGTAAATTATTTAATCGGCGTTTTCCTAAGCATATATACGTCTTTTACCATGC
>CAYJDE010000354.1:0-1451 GCA_964368805.1 uncultured Desulfovibrionaceae bacterium | reverse complement strand
TAAAACAATTTACTTTACAAATATACAGGAGCTCTGGGGTTACTCAAAATGCTGGTGTCAATTTCATCGACACCAATTGCATTTTGCAGTAAGCCCAGAGCTCCTTTAGTTCAGTGTGCAATATGGAGATTGTGTCCATATAAAGAATCCTACACAATCATTTTTAGCATTATCTTTGTGTTTTTACACTACATTTTCACTTTTTTATAAGTGTACGTGAGAGGAGTTTTATATAATATAAAAAAGAGATATCTCTCTCATGTTGCATTAAGGCAATAACCGCATTGAAGAATAGCCCATATAAGGTTTCCAAAGGGGATTATCCCCTTTGGCGGGGTGGAGGGGCGGCGCCCCCCATGTTATATTTAAGAAAGGCAGACTCGTCCTTTTTCTGAGAGGGGAAGTTTTTTTGGAAAAACGTTCACTGCGCAGGCTCTCCCCTTCAAAAAAAGCATTGCAGCAGCATTTTCTCACTATTTTTTTTGAACAATACGCATACCGCTTGTTCCACTACGACATACCATGCCCAAGGTTCGCCACATAATGAACCACTCTAAACGCCAAGAATGCTGTTGTATATATTGTAAATCATAATACAATTTTTCTTGCGCATCGTATATGGAAGCCCCATAAGGATAACATATTTGCGCAAGGCCTGTAAGCCCTGGTTTGACTGCATGGCGTTGTGAGTAACGTGGGATACAGCGGGTCAAGGGGATAAAAAATTCCGGTCTTTCAGGGCGTGGCCCCACAAGGCTCATATGCCCTAAAAGTACGTTATAAAGCTGCGGTATTTCATCTAAATGTCTGCTACGCAAAAAAGCCCCCACTCGGGTAATGCGAGGGTCATTTTTTTGTGCCCAAACGGCACCACTTTCCTTTTCTGCATGATGCACCATACTACGAAACTTGAGCATGTAAAAAGGCTTACCGTTTTTTCCCATGCGTTTTTGGCGAAAAAAGACGGGCCCTGATGAATCCAAAGCTATGGCCACAGCCACAAAAAAACACAGTGGAGCCAGCCCAAGCAACAAAAGGGCTGCCCCCAACATGTCCAAAGTGCGCTTGAACCCTTGCCCCAAAACAGAGTGCAAGGAAAAACGCTTTGTGCCTAAGGCAAGGTTGGGAGTATCAATAAAAAGCCGCATATATTTTCAATCCGTATCAGCTGATGTCTTTAAACTATCTACCCTTAGTAAAATTCGCCTTCCTTGTTAACAGGCCGTTGAAAAAGTGCAATCTACTTCGTCAGACGTGTTTTTTTGTTACAGCATGGACTATAAGAGTCCTATGCCATAACAAAAAAACGTTGTCTTCTTCGCATCTTACATTTTTTGAACAGCCTGTAGGAAAACGATGAAAAAGCATTTCATCAGATTTTTCTAAATTGACTTTTTTAACAGGCCGTTGAAAAAGAAAGAACTATTACATAACCGTTTTCCCAAAAAACA
>CAYJDE010000353.1:0-1468 GCA_964368805.1 uncultured Desulfovibrionaceae bacterium | reverse complement strand
CGCCGTAGCTTCCGAAGCTCTTTCTGCTACTGTGTTCTTTGAAATTGGCGACCAACAATGGGGTAATCAAGGCGACGGCGCTGCTCTTGGTACCGACGGTATTGCTGTTGAAGTAAAACGTGCTTACTTAGATTGGTTTGTGCCAAACACCGACCTTTCTTTCCGCATGGGTCTTCAAGGTGCTGCGCTTCCTAACGTTGCTGGTGGCTCTGCTATTTTAGATGACGACGTAGCCGGTGTTGTAGCTAACTACAAAATCAATGACATGGCGAGCGTAACTCTCGCTTGGTTCCGTCCTTTCAATGATAATTATAATGGTTGGGCTAGAGGCATTGATGGTGGTTATGATAACTGGCGTACAAACACGCTTGTTGGGCAACCCGGTCTTGATTATGACGATGATGAACATTACCGCAGCAACTACCTTGATAACTTAGACTTGTTCTTATTGTCTGTGCCATTACAAGGTGAAAACTGGTCTGTAAACCCATGGTTCATGCTTGGTTTTATGGGTGACAACGTGGCTGAAGGTATGTTTGATTATAACGCTCCTACTACTACCGGTGGTCTTCCTACTCTTAATTTTATTGGTAATGATAGCGTAGTTACTGGTATTAACCCACTTTTTGGTGGTCAATATCAAGCTGCTCTTTCTAGCACTTTTGGTTCTTCCGACCGTATTGACGGCGAATTCTGGAATGGCGATGAAGATGCCTACACCACCATGTGGTTCCTTGGTTTACCCATGAGCTTCCAATACGATGCTTGGAACTTCGAACTTGACTTTAACTACGGTTACATTCAAGCAAGCGGTACTTACAACGCTTTAGATTTCTCTTCTATTTGGAATGAAGCTAGCTACAACGCTGGTGCTGCAGGTTTAGCCTCCCGTGTTGATAATAGCCGCCAAGGTTGGCTCATCAAGGGCCTTATTGAGTACAAGATGGATTGGGGTACTCCTGGTCTCTTCGCATGGTACGGTTCCGGTGATGACGACGACGTACGTAACGGTTCTGAAATGATGCCTTACCTTAGCCCATCCGGCAACTTCACCTCTTTCTTGGGTGATGGCGAGCTTGGCTGGCAATCTGGCAGCGCATATGATCAACAGCTTTCCTACTCCGGTACTTGGGGTATTGGTTTGCAAATTAAAGATCTTTCCTTCATGGAAGACCTTAGCCACATCATTCGCATAGCTTACTGGGCTGGTACCAACAGTGCTTCTATGACTGATTACATCCAAACTCCTTACCTTTCCGGTGGTCAAGGTTTCTACTTGACCGAAGATGACTACTTGGTAGAAGTAAACTTTGACACCGAGTACAAAATCTACGAAAACCTTTCTGCACACTTGCAACTTGGTTATATCTTCAACGGTATTGACCACAGCAACTATAAGTGGGCTAATGGCACCAACCGTCTTGGCGATGCCCGTGACGGCTACAAAGCTACCCTTACTTTCAACTAC
>CAYJDE010000352.1:0-1474 GCA_964368805.1 uncultured Desulfovibrionaceae bacterium | reverse complement strand
TGAAAAAGAACAGGCTGCTCAAAAATATTTTATTTTGGGTCATGACTAGCTGAGAGGGGAAGCTTTTTTTAGGGAAAAAAAGCTTCCCCTCTCAGACTCTCCCCTTCAAAAAAACCAATTGCGACAGTATTTTGTTCTGAAAAGAAAAATTGTGCGCATTCCATATTGTTTGAGATGTGGCTATTACCTAACAGCCTGTTGAAAAAGTCAGTCTTAAAAAAATTATGATGAAATGGCTTTTTCAATGCTAATTCATCTAAAATATTTTTGTAGTGCACCCACTCCAGAGCGAACTTGATTGGGTGCGCACTATGGAGTTTCTACCAGCCTCGTATGTAAATACCATTGGTTGATGCCAGTATTTTTACACGAGGGCGGTAGAAGCGAGGGTATCAATAGAATGAGGTGCCTGTGCACAGTTTGGCATACTATCTGCATCTCTTTTAGCATGCTGTCCCTTCAGAAAAAAACTTTTGGAGGCAGAAACGGTATGTAGGAGGAATTTTCATGCAAGATATGATGTTTAGCGCAGTTTTTGGTGCTTTAACCACAGAACACCGCATGAATTTCATCGCCAATAATTTGGCAAACGTCAATACCAATGGCTATAAGCAAGATAAACTTGCTTTTAAAGATACTATGGCCTCTTTTGCACATGATGAAATTCGTGAACCGCTGATGCATTGCCGCTCAAAGCCGCTATTTCCTGACCCTAAGAATATGGCACGTCCTCGTATAGCCGTAAGTAAAATAGATTTTTCGCAAGGTTCCATGAAGTTTACCGGAGACCCCTTGGACGTATCTTTGACGGGAGAAGGCTTTTTTAAAGTAAATACTCCCAATGGTGAACGCTACACACGTAATGGGCATTTTGTGAAATCGTCTGACGGTACATTGATGACGCCGCAAGGCTGGCCTGTGCAAGGCACCGATGGCAATATTGTTATTCCCGATGGCACACGTCATGTGCATATTGGCGGTGATGGTCAAGTGCTCGCCGATGGAGACCTTATCAATACCATCAATTTTGTAGGCATTGCCGATCCACAAACTCTTGAAAAAGAAGGGCATAATCTTTACAAAGGTCGTGAAAATGTGGAAGTGCAAGAAGTGGATGCCATAGCCGCCGGCACACGCCTTTCGCAGGGCTTTGTGGAAGGGGCTAATGTGGAAGTTGTTACAGAAATGGTGAATATGATTGAAGTACATCGCCAGTTTGAAGCCTACCAAAAAGTAATACAAACTTCTGACACCGTAGATAAAGCCGCCATAGATAGGGTGGGCAAGATTCGCTAATATACGTGAATTATAAAATATATTGTTTATATATTTGTGTTTGCAACGGACTGCACGTCTGATAAATAAGGAGCTAAAGCTATGATGCGTTCACTTTGGACAGGCGCCACAGGTATGGTGGCCCAACAAATGAATATTGACGTTATTTCCAATAACTTGGCCAACGTCAATACCACCG
>CAYJDE010000351.1:0-1503 GCA_964368805.1 uncultured Desulfovibrionaceae bacterium | reverse complement strand
GAATTGGAAAACGGACATGAAGTTCTTGCCCATATTTCCGGAAAGATGCGTAAATTTTATATTCGTATTCTTCCTGGCGATAAGGTAAAGGTAGAGCTTTCCCCCTATGACCTTACACGTGGGCGCATAACCTATCGTATGAAATAATTTTGCATAATGTCAGTATACAGTGATCTTTTTTTCTTGATAAGATTATTGTCAAATACTGCATCCAAGAGCATGCAAGAAAATATGCAAAGAAGCGTTCTGGGATTCTGTTAATACAGAGTTCCGGAACGCTTCTTTTTAGTTTGTTAGCAAAAGTTTTGTTTGTATGTGGGCTCTATAGAATATATTAAAACCTCTGCGCAATGCATTGCGTAGGGGCTTATAAAGCGTTAACGACAGTCATGTTGTGCAACGGCCTGCTAAAGGAAATGCTGATGAACTTCTTTCCCAACCGAGAAAATGATTGGGCAGTATTTCTTTAGTTTGTAAATCTGCCTATAAGCCTGCTATGCCCCAAAAGTGCGCCATAGGCCTAAACATGCCATGGCTAAGAGTGCAGCCACCACATCGTCAAGCATGATGCCAAAACCGCCACGCATCCATTGTTCGGAAGCTTTCACAGGCCAAGGCTTTACAATGTCAAAAAAGCGAAAAGCCACAAATGCCATGAAAAGTTCCGTGGGGCTTACCTTGTTAAAGGGTAATAAAACCAACCACAAACCCAACCATTCATCAATGACAATCTGGGAAGGATCTTTACAATAAAGCAATTCTTCTGCACGACTGCTAGCCAAAGCACCAATAAAAAAAAGGCCACATGCCACAAAAATTCTGCCCATAATAGGCAAGGGCAAAAACCAAATGGGCGCAAAAAGAGTAGCCATAAGTGTGCCCCATGTACCAGGTGCCACAGGGGCGAGGCCCGCCGCCCCTACACGGCAAAAAAGCAAGCAGAGGGTATCGGCAAAGGAAAGCCCCGCAGGAAAACAATGAGATAAGGCATAAGGGCTACGCATAATGGTTATTCTTGCTCAAAGGCATAGGTGCCAGAAGCAAGCATGCGCTTGTCTTCATTAAAGGCTTTTACTACATACTGATAAATACGCCCATTATCAGCGGCAGAAGGACAAGGGCCTGTATAATAGCGAGTCAAAGCTCCTTCAGGAATGGTGGCACTGGTGCCGTCATCATCATGATCATAACTGCCGCCGCCATGCATACGCTGCATATCTGTCGTATCTTCAAGAATAACTTCCAGCGTTTCTACTTCTGCAGGAATGCCACTAACGCTAATTTCAGGGGAAATACGAGAGCAACGATGCCGTGTGCTTAAATCCACAGAAACCTCCAGCTCTCTAGGCGTCGTAGGGCTTATAGGATCTGGCTGTTGAAAACCACAAGCAGGTAGGAAAAACGTGGTTAAAAGAGGTAAAAGCAAAAGACGGCGCATAGAATTCTCCTTGGGGAAAAAAGATGCGATAGCATAGACTAGACCTTATCAAATGGCAACCCTTT
>CAYJDE010000350.1:0-1515 GCA_964368805.1 uncultured Desulfovibrionaceae bacterium | reverse complement strand
ACGTGATTATGATGAACATCTCTACAAACATAGACATCTTGTCGAAAATGCTTTTTGATGTTGTACAATAAAAATTGACAGCCACTTCTCAAGACAAAAGTGATATAATAGAGGGAGAAAGGGGCGAACAACATGGCAAAGCGAGTGACAAAAACATACGACCAAGAATTCAAAGCACAAGCAGTCAAGTTAGTAGGGGAAATCGGAGGGCGAAGAGCCGCCACCGAATTAGGGGTAGCGGAAGGCACGATCTATGCATGGATAAAGGCATTCAGAGAAGGACGATTGGAAGCCAAAGGAGCAGCACATACCCCCGCCAATGCACTGGCACTGAATGAAGAACTGATTCAACTGAAAAAGCAACTGAAGGTGCAAGAAAAAGAAAACCGGCGGCTAAAAGAGGAAAACGAGTTTTTAATCGAGGCATCCGCTTTTTTCGCCGCCAGCCGTCAGAAGTTTGCAAAAAACAACGATTAGCGTTTATTGCGATGAAAACAGATGACGGCGTAATAAAAGGGAAGATTGCATTTTATTGCAGATGTTTAGAAGTTACAAGACAAGCTTTTTACGAGTACCTCGAAAACAAAAATAATCCATGGAAGTACGAAAGCCTTGCTGCAGCAATGAAGGATATTCTTGATGAAGATGAATACAATGACACGTATGGCAGAGTTCGGATGCACCAAGCATTACAATTGAAACAACCCGAAAACGTACATATTCCAAGCGAACGAACGGTGTATCGCGTGATGGAGACAATCGGTATCAGCCACACTCCGAAACGCAAACCGAACGGACTGACAAAAGCGGATAAAGAAGCGAGAAAATCAGACGATTTAATTCAACGAAATTTCAGTGCCGACAAACCGCTCGAAAAATGTGTGACGGACATCACAGAAGTCAAATGTTCGGACGGGAAGTTATACGTATCAGCGATATTCGATTGTTTTGATTTAGCGGTGTTGGGGTTAGCGATGGATACGAATATGAAAGCAGAACTATGTGAAAAAACGGTCAAAAATGCCTACAAAGCATACTCGCAGATGAAAGGATGCATCGTTCATTCCGATCGTGGCAGCCAGTACACAAGTGAATTATATCGTAACACGATGAAACAGTACGGGCTTCTTCAAAGTATGAACAGTGCCGGTGGCAAATGTCACGACAATGCTCGCTGCGAAAGTATGTGGGCAAGGTTCAAAGAAGAATTAATCTACAACCGTTATGAATCTTCCAAGATTTCGATTGAAGATATGAAAACGCTCATATGGCGATATTTTATGAGTTATTGGAACAATCGGAGGATTTGCTCGGCGAATGATGGCTTGCCTCCGTTCGTGAAACGGGATTTTTACTATCGTTCGTTGGAAAGTGCTGCTTAGGTTTCTTTGTCTTGAGAAAAATGTGTCAAGTCATATTGACAATATCAGTCATTTGTAAAGATGAACACAAACGTCTTTTGGCGCAAGGTGATGTACAGGGGGATCGTCTTCTCAAACGATCAAAATACCTCCT
>CAYJDE010000349.1:0-1516 GCA_964368805.1 uncultured Desulfovibrionaceae bacterium | reverse complement strand
GAAAGTTATTTCCTTGGTCGTCAAGTTCACTTCTATCATATTGAGTAAAACCCATGGCTTTATAAAATGCAACGGCATTAGGATTTTGCTCGTTCACATCAACATATTCCACATGAAGCTCACTAATAGCTTGTTCAAGCAGTTTTCTACCGTAGCCCTTTCTCATGTAAGGAGTATCTAAGAACAACATTTCAAGCTTGTTACCAGCAACCCCCATGAATCCGATGGGTGCATTATCGTTATACTCAACAATTAAAGTATCAATTTGTTCCAGCCCCATGTCAACAAATGGGGTGAGTTTTATTATATCGTCTTCACTCAAAAAGAGATGTGTAGCTTTGACACTTCTAAGCCAAATTTTCTTTTGTCCTGATAGTAATTCTTTATTTCTACTTTCTTGTTTAATTTTCAGAATGATATCTTAAAACTTTTACTTCTCTTACGCACTACGCCACACATGCAGGATTTGTTAAGACAAAACGCTCATCGGCATTTTTCTCACCCCATTCACACATAAGCTCAAGAATAGGCATAAGCGTTAAACCTTTTTCCGTAATGGAATACTCCACTCTAGGGGGGATTTCGTTAAAGCTTTGGCGTAAAATAAGACCGTCAACTTCTAACTCTCGTAATTGATTGGTCAAGGTTTTTTGTGAAATGCCTGTGACCTCACGCATAAGGTCTTTGAAACGCCTTGTGCCATCCTCTGCAAGCATATATAAAATCAGCGGTTTACATTTTCCGCCTATCATTTTCAAAGTTACTTCAATTTCTGAAGCCACCACTATTTTTTCCATTAGTCACCTTCCTTTCCCTAAGAGAAAATAATGTACCGTATTGACAGGAATTTTTTGAACAAGTAAAAAATCTCTAAATAGTATTTTGTACTATAATAGAAAAAAAGGCAATGGATTTTTGCCTTAGATAGTGCCGTCAAATTACGAATTTTTGAGTTTTATCAAGAAAGATAAACGGGCTTTGAGGGCGTGTGTACAGACACATACATAACCGAAAAAACCCGTGAAATCTGACGCAGAAAAAATCGAAAAGGCGTATTTGACGACACTATCTAGAATTGGTGAAGACCTCTAAGGGACTATGCGAGAGCATATTATACATTTCTTGGCAATGTAGTTTTACAAATTGACATACATCAACATAGGAGATTGGTTATGTTTAAGAAAAATTCTTTAATCCTACTAACTTTAACACTTTTATTGGCATTTGCATCCTTTGCCCATGCTGCCCCTGTCCCTCCAGGAGCAAGTGATAAAGCAACAGTAGAAAAAGTAAAATTCAACAACAGAATATCCATTGAAATTGTGGGGGATTTATACATTCCCAAAAACATTGATACATCTAAAAAATATCCTGCTATTATTGTAGGGCATCCCTTTGGTGGCAATAAAGAGCAAACAGCAGGTTTACACGCACAAAAACTTGCTGAGCTTGGCTTTGTAACCTTGGCTTTTGACGCTGCTTTTTATGGTGAAAGTGGCGGTCAACCACGCAATAC
>CAYJDE010000348.1:0-1526 GCA_964368805.1 uncultured Desulfovibrionaceae bacterium | reverse complement strand
GCTTAAAGTAAAACTTTACCATGTCATTATCCACCACGGGCCAGCGCACCACCCGTGCCGGGTAGGGAAAGGTTTCGTGGTTCAATTCCACAGCGTGGTAGACAATTTGATCGCTGGGGGCAGAGGCATAGGCTTCTGCTAAGGCTTCGCCCCAAAGTTCTTTATCTGTCATACTGCATATCCCATCAAAAAAATGATAAATTTCTAATTTTATTGCTTCCTACAGGCTGTTCAAAAAGTGTGAGATACTAGAAAGACGAAGTTTTTTTGCGAAGGGAGTGACGCCTAGGCGCACGATATCCGTAAAGTTCGTTCCTCACTTAACGGCTACAAGCCCTTCGGGTCGGACTCTTCTGGTCCTCGACCGGAGCAAAAAACAAGTCTGACGAAGTAGATTACATTTTTTCAACAGTCTGTTATTTTCGAAATGCTTGTCCGCTACGCGACAACCCATACGATTTCTGTAAAGAGCTTCCCAAAGAAGAACGCCCCGAAGTCACTTTTCCCGCAAGGGCAGAATCAATTTCATCAATAAGAAATGTCAGCTTCATATTGCCCATGCTATCAGTAGATTGTTCAGACGTTACGGCAACACCTTTTTGTGTACGGTCAACCACCGTGGGGTTGACGTTGATAATAACGCCACCGCCATTTCCACCCACAGTGCTCACACCAAGTCTTCCACTAGAATCTCTCATTAAAGGCATAATCGCTTCAGGCCCAGCTTCGCCCATAAGTCCTGCACCTTTCGCAAACTTAGACATTCCTGCAGAAGATATAGGAAAAAGAGTTGGGGACGAGACTATAGTATTAGAGTAACCAGAAATGCCATGTGCAGCCACACCCCCCTTGGCCCACATGCTATTTATCAAATTCCCTATACCTGCTACCCCACCACCAGTTCCCCCACCAAAGAAACCACTAAACATACCACCAATGCCCTTAAACAAGCTCTGTATGGCATAATTTGCCGCCATTTCAATGGCCATTCTTGCAAGGTCATTTAAAATGCTGTTGGCTAAATCAGAAAAATTACCTTTGCCTTCCAGCACAAAGGAGGCTAGGGCAGAGCTCATGCTACTGGCCGATTGCGTTACCGCGCTTTCCATGATGCTAGCCATATCTTCTGCATCACGCCCAAGCTTTAAAAAGCCACGCTCAAGGCCGCTCATCCAATCGGTATTTATTTCTAGCTGTTGCAAATATACCATCTGGTCTATGTAATCTTGGGGGATGCCAGCTGTACGCCATGCTTCGGCTTGCTTTTGAATGGCAGCAGTTTGCAAGCCAATAAGCCCTGCGTACTCCCCACCAAGGTCAATGAGCTCTTGATAAAAAGAAAGCTGAGTGTCTAAATGCTTGCTGCTTGTTTCGCCGTCTTCTTTTATCCACGCTTTGCGCTGGGCGGCTTCAAATTCTTGAATAAGGGCAATATTATGGGGCAGCTTTTCCCGTAACTCGTCCAGTTTATTACCCAGCGCAAATTCCCTATACTGGGCATCGGTCATGGTAAGCTTGGCAATTTC
>CAYJDE010000347.1:0-1534 GCA_964368805.1 uncultured Desulfovibrionaceae bacterium | reverse complement strand
CACTGCTTTACAGGCAAACAAGCACGCTCTATGCCAAGCTTTTCCATAAGCTTTTTTTCATAGGCGTATTGCGACACAAAGGTGATGCAGGTGGTGTCTACAGCTTTACCCTGTGCTCCAAACATGGGCGTATACACTACAGGCTGCGGCGTGGGTATGGAGGCATTGGCATCGCCCATACGCGCGCCTGCAATGAAGCCTGACTTGATGATAAGTTCAGGCTTTGCCCCAAAGAAGGCCGGTTTCCATAGCACAAGGTCGGCTATTTTTCCCACTTCCACCGATCCCACATATTCGCTTATACCGTGGGTAATGGCAGGGTTAATGGTATACTTTGCCACGTAGCGCTTGGCGCGGAAGTTATCGTTGCGCGCTGTATCTTCCGGCAAGGCGCCGCGCTGCATTTTCATCTTATGGGCCGTTTGCCACGTGCGGATAATGACCTCCCCTACCCGTCCCATGGCTTGCGAGTCAGAACTCATCATGGAAAAGATGCCCATATCATGCAAGATATCTTCGGCGGCTATGGTCTCGGGGCGAATACGCGAATCGGCAAAAGCCACATCCTCAGGGTTTTTCTTATCAAGATGGTGACACACCATGAGCATGTCCAAATGTTCATCAATGGTGTTCACTGTATAGGGCATGGTGGGATTGGTGGAGGATGGTAAAATATTTTTCAGCGATGCTGCCTTAATAATATCCGGCGCGTGCCCGCCGCCGGCGCCCTCGGTATGATAGGTATGGATGACGCGCCCGCCAATGGCATTTAGCGAATCTTCCACAAAGCCTGCTTCGTTTAAAGTATCGGTATGAATAGACACTTGCACGTCGTACCTATCTGCCACGTCAAGGCACACGTCAATGGCCTTGGGCGTCGTACCCCAATCTTCGTGTAATTTTAAGCCAATGGCACCGGCCTGTACTTGCTCCACCAAGGTTTCAGGACTGGAGGAATTGCCCTTGCCCAGAAAACCAAGATTCATGGCCACGCCTGCAGAAGCTTCCAGCATTTTATGTATATTGAAAGCGCCGGGGGTGCAGGTGGTGGCATTGGTGCCGTCAGCAGGGCCTGTACCGCCGCCCAGCATAGTGGTGACGCCGCTATACAAAGCCGTGTCTATTTGCGTGGGCGAAATGAAGTGAATATGCGTATCCACACCGCCGGCAGTGAGAATAAGCCCTTCACCAGCAATGGCCTCGGTGGACGCGCCAATAATCATATGTGCGTCCACATTATCCATCATATGCGGATTTCCGGCCTTACCTATGCCGTGAATTTTACCGTCTTTAATGCCAATATCGGCCTTAAAAATACCCGTATAATCCAGCACCAGCACATTGGTAATGACAAGGTCAAGGCACTCGGCATCGCTGTGCAGGCAAGATTGCCCCATGCCGTCACGTAAGGATTTACCACCGCCAAACTTGGCTTCTTCTCCGTAGGTGGTGTAATCCTTTTCCACTTCAATGAGCAAAGACGTATCGGCAAGGCGCACCCTATCGCCCACGGTGGGGCCGTACATGGTGGCGT
>CAYJDE010000346.1:0-1547 GCA_964368805.1 uncultured Desulfovibrionaceae bacterium | reverse complement strand
AAAATTCGTCTTCCTTGTTAGAGAACAAAAATTCTATTTAATCAGCGCTTCCATAACTTTCCAAAAAAAAGGAAGTGCGCTATGCTCGTATGGTTTTTCGTGGGAACATGTCTTATTCTATTAGAATTACTTACACCCACCTTTATTTTTCTCTTTTTTGGTTTAGGTGCATGGGGTGCAGCCCTCATGGCCCAATTTTACCCCGGTCTCCCCCAAGAACTGGCAGCCTTCATGGGCGTTACCATCCTCTCCCTTGTCTTATTGCGTAAAAAAATGCAAGAAACCTTCAAAGGCTTTCAAGGGGGAAAGCACGGCAATGCCCCGCCGCAAACTTTCGCCTATATTGGTAAAACAGCTAAAGTTACCAAGGAAATATCCCCCCAGCAAGAAGGAGAAATTTTTGTAGGTGGCAGCTTTTGGCGAGCTACAGCTAGTGAATCTTGCCACATAGACAGTTTGATACTCATTGTCAAGCAAGATGAAGAAGACAACACCTTACTACATGTACAACCTCAAAAATAAGGAGATATTATGGGATACTTAGAATACTATTTAGGCTTTTCTTCCGGCTCTACAGTACTATTGCTTATAGCCATTCTCATTATTGTTACTTTATACAAATCAGCCAAAATTGTACCCAACCAAGAAGCCTTCATTGTGGAACGCTTGGGCAAGTTTAATAAGGTACTGTACGCAGGTTTTCACATCCTTATTCCTTATTTGGATGTCATTGCCTACAGGCGCACCCTCAAAGAGTTGGTGCTTGATGTGCCGCAACAAACTTGTATTACCCGTGATAACGTTTCGGTGTATATTGACGGTGTCATTTACCTACAAGTGGTCACCCCAGAAAAATCCGCTTACGGCATTGATGATTTTTTATCCGGCGCCATTCAACTGGCCCAAACAGCCCTGCGTTCTGCCATCGGTAAATTGGAATTGGACCGCACCTTTGAAGAACGTGAAACCATCAACCAAGAAGTGGTGGCAGCTCTCAATGAAGCCACCGCCCCGTGGGGTTTAAAAGTGCTGCGTTACGAAATTCGTGACATCGCCCCACCCGAAAGCGTCATGCAAGCCATGGAAAAGCAAATGCGCGCCGAAAGAGAAAAAAGAGCCGTCATTGCCGAATCTGAAGGGCAACGTCAAGCCCAAATCAACAAGGCCGAAGGGGAAAGAGCCGCCCTTATTGCCGAGTCTGAAGGGAAGATGCAAGCCCTGAAAAACCAAGCCGAAGGGGAAGCGGCCCTCATTGAAGCCGTAGCCAAAGCCACCGCCGAAGGTTTGCGTTTAGTTTCCCAAGAAGTGCAAACCGAAGGCGGCGTGGTGGCAGCCAATTTACGTGTGGCCGAAACATGGATTCAACAGTACGGACACATAGCCAAAGAAGGCACCACCATGATTGTACCCCAAAGCATGGCCGATGTGTCCGGTATTGTAGCAGGATTAACCCAAATTATTAAGAAAAATTAAGAAATTACTTTTCAGTAAGAGCTTTTTTGTGGGGGAGGGAAAAAACTTTTCCAAGCGGAAAAAGTTTTTTCCCT
>CAYJDE010000345.1:0-1565 GCA_964368805.1 uncultured Desulfovibrionaceae bacterium | reverse complement strand
CTGCAAAGTCTTTGTGTACTTCCTCTAAAACTCTATCAAGCCAAGGCTGTAAACACTTTCTAATATGTCCGGAACCATGCGCCCATTTTAAAGTACCATAAGCTTGAATTTTAATGCCACCTTGTACGTCCATTAGCTCCGGTGCAGTAAATTCTAGACTGTCGTCAAAACTGCCACAAGAAAAGTGATAGGGTATTTCTTCCATAATGGCTTGCATATACTCTTGAATTTTGTTTAATTCTTTTTCTGTTGTCATGATGTTTTCTCCATTGTTTAAAGTGTTTTTATGTTTCCATTACTTCCACCAATGAAAAAGGGAAGGTCTTTTACTCCTTCCCTCTTTTATGATTAAGCAATTCAATCAATGTTTAGTGATTTGTGAAGATATAACAAATACCTTCAATGTCCCATGAATTAATGTCAAAAGACACATCCCTTGCATAAGCTTCCATATCAAAGTAATTTTCAAGCATAGGGCAATCTTTAAAAACTCCTGTGTCCTCTATGTATTGCCAACAATAGTCTTCTAGACTTTCATATTCGCCTATAAAATTATCTTCAAAGTTTTCTAATGTTGCGTAGTGTTCGCCCACGATATTCACCCAAGCAAGCCATGCATTTCCATGTTCTTCAATGAGTTCTAGTTGAGTGATAATTTCTTCAATGCCTGTGAATTCTTCAACTTTAAAAGGTAGCTCAAAATCATGTATTGCCCATTCTTCAGCCGGAAGGCCTTCTTCTTTTGCAGTA
Source organism: uncultured Desulfovibrionaceae bacterium (assembly GCA_964368805.1). Classification (GTDB taxonomy): domain Bacteria; phylum Desulfobacterota; class Desulfovibrionia; order Desulfovibrionales; family Desulfovibrionaceae; genus CAYJAD01. The sequence continues at coordinate 815 of CAYJDE010000345.1, read as the reverse complement.
GGTGACGCAGCAAGCATGGTCTTTACTTCCTCCATGACCTCCTCATAAGTTTTGTTGTTATCAAGGTTAATCCATTTACCATGTAAGATACCTGCATTGTAGTCACTCAAAGAAGCTACGTAGATGTTATTTTCATTTGACATTGTCTTTCTCCATTGTTTAAAGGTTTTTATGTTTCATTGCCTTACCAATGAAAAAGGGAAAGAAGCTTTTCTGACCTCCTTTCCCTCTTTTATGATTAAGCAATTAATTCACACTTTATTCACAGTATATTCTTAGTAATTGTGCTAGTTTATTGAAGGCCCCCTTTTCTTTGAGTTCTTCATCAAACTCTTGTTCATCTATGTACATTTCTAGGTATGTGTATGGATTTTGAAGTACTCTTGTATGTTGTTGATGCATCTCTATTTCTTTGATTTGTTGTTGTAAGTGGTGGATTAAAGCTTTCATTTTGTGTACTCCTTCGTTAGTTAAAGTGTTTTATGGTTTTCTTTATGTTTCCAGTAGGACACTAAAGTTTTCAAAAGCTTTCCTTTAGTGCCCTTAGTAAACATAAAAAGAGTTATTATTTTTCCTTTGTTTTGGTCTCTAGAGTTTTAAGCTTATTTGTAGCATATGAGACGTTAACGAACGCTTACAAACGTACTTCCTATTCGTTCCCTATAAAGCCTTGCATCAGCTTTTCTTCCGTTCAGCTATCAGGTGCTACGGTGACTCACCAAGTTCTTTTATGGTGGCTATGTTTAAGAGCTTTAACGACTTGAGTCGCTTTTAAGATTCAAAAAGTAGCAAGGTGTTTCCCTTGCCTTGTGTGA
>CAYJDE010000344.1:0-1565 GCA_964368805.1 uncultured Desulfovibrionaceae bacterium | reverse complement strand
GTGTGAAATACCGTGTGCAGAAGTAAAGGCACAAAAATCAATCGCTTAATAACGCAAGTGAATTGCGCGTACTCTTGATTTTAGATCGCATTGACTATCATCAACGCTTCAAAAGACTTCGCACAATGTATTGTGCAGGAGTCTTATAGCTTAAGGCTTTCGTGGTTTTATATGTCTACTTTCGAAAAAAAAATAAAAAATGTTTGGGATAAAAATGTTCCTGTAGAAAAAAGCACGTATGTTGCCAAAGGTTCCATGCGTCTTTTTAATGAAGACATCTTTTTTCTTGCGCAAGAATCTTTCACTATGTTGGATTTATTTTGCGGAGCCGGAGGGTTTTCTGTAGGGGGAGCGTGGGCCGGATGTACTCCTGTCATGGGCATAGATCATTTTGCGCCAGCCATAAATACCTGGGCAGTAAATCATCCCTATTCTTTGGCTTGTTTAGGCGATATACGACGTATTTCGGCTCAAGATGTGCAAATATTGCTTAAAGGGAAAGGCGTATCAAAAATTCATCTCCTTACAGGTGGCGTACCGTGTCAGGGTTTTTCCATTGCCAACAGAAAACATAATGATGATGATGAGCGCAACTTTCTCTTTTTGGAGTACATGAAATTTGTAGATGTGTTTGAGCCTGATTATATTTTGTTGGAAAATGTGCAAGGTATGCGCAGTACTGCCGGTGGAAAATTCGAACAAAATATCACGACATATATGGAAAAGCTTGGATATATGGTGAGTGTTCAGGTACTTAATGCTGCCGATTACGGTGTCCCCCAAGTGCGCAAACGACTTATTTTTGTGGGGGTACGTAAAGAAAGGGGGTTGCCAGCGTATGTTTTTCCTGAAAAGTGTATAAAAAACTCTCAAAACTATCTCACAGTGGCTGATGCCATAGGGGATTTACCTTCGCTTGGAAATAATGAAGGGAAAGAACGTTATACAAAAAAGCCCAGTACAGAGTATCAAAAAATGTTACGTGGTGAGGGAATTCTACCCATCGCCAAGCCTTGCAGGCTCACTAATCATAGTGCCCCCAACCATCCCTTGGCAACGCAGGAAAAGATTGCCCAAACGCCGCAAGGTATGCCCATGTATGCACGTTTTAAACAAAGAATTCGCTTATCCAATGCTTTGCCAAGTCCTACGCAATTGGCCGGAGGCATTCGGCCGCAATTTCAATTTGGACATCCCACGCAAGCCCGTGGCCTCAGCATTCGAGAGCGGGCCAGAATACAAAGTTTTCCCGATTCTTATGTTTTTACCGGTGGTACAGTACAAGAACGTGTGCAAACGGGTAATGCCATACCGCCCCTTTTGGTATACGCTTTGGTCAAGGAAATGGTTTTCCGATTGAAAGCTTCTACGCAATTCATTGCGTAAGACTCCTGCATAATTTATTATGTGGAGTTTTTTGGAGCGTTGCCGGCAGTCAATACGATATAAAATCAAGGGTAAGTGCAATTTATTTGCGCTGTTGGCGATTGATTTTTATGCCTTTGGCTTGCCCACTTCCTGTGGGCTAGTGATAGCCGCAGTAGGTGTAGGTCATTCTTTTTAAA
>CAYJDE010000343.1:0-1567 GCA_964368805.1 uncultured Desulfovibrionaceae bacterium | reverse complement strand
AAAACTCTTCATCCTCACGGGTATAGATATCGTTGGTGATAACACAGAGGGAATACTCGTCTTTCATCTTGCGGGTCAGTCTTTCGATAAGGGCTGTTTTACCAGAGCCCACAGGCCCGCCCACGCCAATTTTTACATATGCCATATATTTATCCTTTTTGATTATTTAATTTTTCCATAAAAACCCTGCTCTAACAAGCTCCATGCAGGCTGTCTAAAAAGTGCCAGATACAAGGAAAAATCGAAACGTAGGCAACGCAATGTATAGAGACATACATAAGTTGTCTGCGTTTTGATTTTGACGCAGTAGATGGTGCTTTTTGGGCAGTCTGCTAACTCATATACAAACGGCTGTACAACGTCTCATGCTGCATGGCGTAAATATCAAACGCACTCCCGCCTATACCCAACTCCTCACGTGCCACCTCTTTAGCCAACGCCACAGCTTTTTCCATAAGGGGCATAGCTTTATTCAACACCACTTGCCCATCAAGTTGACTTAAAGGCACGTTTTTCACCGCATTGCTTACTATGCCGGAAGTGATACTATATGTATAAATATGCGCGCCTTCCTCATAGCTTATGCCCTTATCCTTCACGAAAAGTGCCAAGGCTAGAGCATGATGCCCTGTACACACCCTTTCTTTAATAAGTTGTTGATACAAGGCAAGATGTGGTAAAACTTCTATTCTTTCCCACACTTTCAAAAAACGCTGGCACAATTTTTCACTGCCGCGGCGCACCTCAAAAGGCGATTTATAGGCCGCATACAAGGCGTCCAGTGCTATAAGTTTTTTTGATTCTATACTTCCAGAAATATCGAAACATTTGTAATATACTTGGGCAAAAAAACCCAGTTCATTGTAAGGCAAAAAAGAAAGCGTGTTTGCTACATAGGCTTCTAGGTCGCCGCTGTTTTTGAGTTTGTCTTTTTGTACAAAGGTTTCTAGACCATTGGAGAGGGTAAAGGCACCGATGGGGAAAACGCTATCGCTTACTTGAAGCATGTGAAGCAAGGCTGTATTCATGCGACACTCTTAATGGCTATGCGCATGTGTATGTGCATGAGGGTGTGCATGGTCATAAGCGTGATTTTTTTCTGAGGAACCATGCGCCTTACATTCCGTAAAATCGGTAAACTTTTCCTGCACCTCTTGCACGTCAAAACCCATCTTTTGCAAGTACAAAAAGGTGGGCTTGTCATACGGTACAAGCACGGCATGTTCTTTAATCTTGAGCGATAAATGCCTATTGCCCAGCTCAAAACATAGTCGCCCCATTTCCTGCATGCTACGCACAGAGATTTTTGTAAGTGACGAAGGTAATATTTCGCACACATAGATGCGTGCGTCTTTTTCTGCCAAAATATCACCATCTTTAAGTACAGCTTCCACCAAAACGCCTAGTTCTGTACCGTCCTTAGCTGCTTTCTTAATGCGCTTTTTATCCACTTCAAACCATTCAAAGGGTACAGAAATCACCGTTTCTGCCCTTTTTTCTGTGTGAATATTCCCTAAAATCTTTTCAATAATCATATGTTATCCTAAAATATTCAATTTCTTGTGGG
>CAYJDE010000342.1:0-1580 GCA_964368805.1 uncultured Desulfovibrionaceae bacterium | reverse complement strand
TTCATCTTCCTTGATAAAATTCAAAAATTAGCAATTTGACGACACTATCTCGTTGATGACTTTAAACAGCCTGTAGGAAAACGAGGAAAAATACGTTTTATCGGAAAATTTTTTAAAGCAGATTGCTTTCAACAGGCTGCTAGGGCGAACTGCAATATTATATAATAGGTTAATAGAGGAAAATATGTTTTTTCGTTCAAAAGTGCATAAGCAAAAATCTCGTAAAGTGGTCATTGTGGGCGCAGGTGAAGTGGGCTATCATGTGGCATTGCGTCTTGCCAATGAGCAAAAAGAAGTGGTGGTAGTGGATGTTAACGAGCAAGCTTTGCAGCGCATGGATGATACTATGGATGTGCAAACCGTGTGCGGTTCTGGCTCTAATCCTCATGTTTTGCATGATTTGGGTTTGAAAAATACAGATATTTTTCTTGCTGTTACCAATAGTGATGAAAATAATATTTTAGCCTGTCTTTTTGCTAATACTTTGGCACCCAAAGCACAAACCCTTGCACGTATTCGTAATAGAGAATACTTAACCTATGCTAATATTTTAGAAAATCCTGCCTTAAATATTAGTGCCTTAGTGAATCCTGAGCAGGAAATTGTGCAAAGTATTGATAAACGCCTTACCTTACCTGGGGCTGTGGAATATGGTGAATTTGCCGATGGACGCATTTGTATGGTGGCTATGAAAATACAAGGCGGGCCTTTGGTGGGGAAAGCGTTAAAATATTTTCGTGATATTGTGCAAGAAGAACAAATTATGGTAGGGGCCATTGTACGTGAGCAATCTTTGATTATCCCTTCCGGTGAAAATACTTTGCAAATAGGCGATGTGGCGTATTTTTTATATCAATCCACGGCTCAAGGGGCCTTATTGCAGGTGCTTAACTGTACAACAGGCTTTATTTCTTCGGTATGCATTATGGGTGGTGGTTCCATAGGCTCTTGTCTTGCGGAAGCTTTTGCTAAAAAGGGTATAGCTGTTACCCTTATTGAACGCAATGCCGCACGTTGCGCTGAACTTGCCAATGGCTTAGAGCATGTTACTATTCTCCACGGTGATGGCACCGATAAACGTCTTTTTGAGGAAGAGCACCTTTTAAAGAGCCATGCTTTTGTGGCCTTAACCAATGATGAAAATACCAATATTGTCTCCTGCCTTTTGGCTAAATCTTTAGGTATACGTGAGGCTGTTTGTCGTGTGGATAAAGCAGAATATCTTTCTTTGCTGGGGCAAATTGGCATAGATCACAGCGTAAGTTTACGTCATTCGGCGGTGAATAGTATTTTGCAATATGTACGTCAAGAAGCCATCATCTCTTGTGTTTCTGTAGGTAATGAGGCAGCAGAAATTATGGAAGCTAAGATATGCGAAAAATCTGCACTGGTGGGACGTGCTGTTTATTCTTTAGGATTGCCACGTGGTGTTCTTGTGCTTGCGGTGATGCGTGAGCATGAGGCCTATATTCCCAAAGGGGATACCATCATTGATGCGGGTGATCGCATTTTACTGCTTGCTTTACGAGATGTAGTCAGTAGAGTGGAAAAAGTACTTTCTTAACAGGCTGTTGAAAAAG
>CAYJDE010000341.1:0-1588 GCA_964368805.1 uncultured Desulfovibrionaceae bacterium | reverse complement strand
TTTTCAACAGCCTGTTATAACAGCAAAGTTGGATGAAATAATATGCATCATTTACCTATAAAAAGCAAATGGTAGGTACCAATCCATACTTGAGAAAATTACAAACTATGCCGCAAAAGGTAACATTTTTGCAACCTTTCACTTTTTGAAAAAAAATGTGTTATGAAGGAATCGTCTTTGCAAATGGGACTAGCTTTATCAGACAGCTAAAAAATGTAACCTACTGCGTATATTTCTTTTTTTGCTACGTCATGGTTCATAAGAGTTCTATGTCATAACAAAAAAGCTTTATCTTCTTTGTATTTTACACTTTTTGAACAGTTTGTAGTAATACCATAAAAAAGACATTGTATTGATACCTTTTTTAAAGCATACTTTTCGACGGGCCGATTGGCCAAAGACATGTCTATGCCATGTTCGATACTTTGTAATGCGTGATTTTTTTCGCTCCGTTGCAATGCCTTCAAATAGGTACTTTTTGCAGCTCTACTTAACAGGCTGTTAACATAACTTTTTTTAAGAAACTGCTCACAAAAATGAGGTATAACATGAAAAAATCTTTTAAAATCTTAGCCTTAATATTTGTTATAATGCTTTCTTTTGCTCAAGTAGTCATGGCAAATAATTGTCCTGAAACAGAATCAGCCATGAAAAGAGCTACCATTACCATATTTGAGATTACTCTTTCGCATAATACACTATTTCTAGGTTTCTATCCTAAAAATTCTGAAAAAAAGCAAAGCATGGAAGTGGCGTATCCTCATAGAGAAATTTATGCGAGATTTATAGGTGATGAACCCACTGTGGTGGAATTTCAAGACGTACAGTATTTTGACGACATGGAAGGTGAATGCACCCAAACGCAAATCATCAGAAAAGTTGGTGGTGTAAAATTACCTTAATGTAAACTTACAAAAAAAGAGTATGAAAAGTATATTTTTTTATAACCAAGATGCCTGCAATTTTGCAGATGGGCAAAGCAACCTATGTTATGCATGCGTTGGCAACCGATTAGGACGGAACTTATCTAACAGTTATGGTAAAACAACCTATGCTGCGCATGTGTTAGCAATCTACTAGACTATGGTTAAGGCTCCGTGAGTGCCACGCAATGCATTGCGCTAAGGTTTCTGGTAAAAATAGGCTACCGAAAAAAATTTCTGACAGCATATCTCTTTTCCATTTTTTCTACAGGATGTTAAAAAGTGTAAGAAACGAGAAAGGCAAACTTTTTTACGTTGGGAATGTATACAGGCTACAGGACCAAAGTAAAGGAAACGCTGATTAAATGCCCTTTTGCCCTCTAACTACGTTAGAGAACGAAAAATCTATTAAATCAGCGTTTCCTAAAAAATACGTCTGACTATGTAAATTGCGCTTTTTAAACAATCTGTTATGCGAATAGTAAGGAAGAAACCTACATGGGGCGCCTTTCTTAGTTTGTGTCTACGTTGGTAAGATGCGTACTGTACCGATGGAGGCCAGCACAGCATATTATCTCGACAGAGATTATCACACATAAATAGAAAGAAATGCAATAAGCCTAGCACCTACTGCATTTTAAAGAACGTTCAATGATTTTGAGGGA
>CAYJDE010000340.1:0-1641 GCA_964368805.1 uncultured Desulfovibrionaceae bacterium | reverse complement strand
ACTCCATTTCTTAAACCATTATATAAATTTCATTCGTATTTTTGTCATTGTTTTTTTACATAAGGTATTGCTCATAATGGTTGCTTCACATTTTCAACTTGAAATCCTCTTGTTATAAAGCCTGTTGGGATACTTTCAAAATTCATATGTGTATACTGTCCCCCCTTGTCAAGACAAAAAAATCCCATCTCATCGTGAACTTTAAAAATCCCTTTCCGCTCTTAAAAGACAGAAAGAAAATCCCTTCGTAACCTTAGTAGCAGCTGTTGGAATGTGGTAAAGTTGAAGACTTTTCCATATTTCAATAGCCGTCCACCGCTATGCTGCCACAAATTGACCGTGGTAAATATCCGCCGGGCAGGCGTAGCCAAGGCTCTCGTGCGGACGCTCGTAGTTGTATGCCTGCACGTATTTTTTGATCCCATTTTTAAGTTCGCGAGGGCTGCAATACGCGTTGATGTAAATGTCCTCGTGCTTGAGGCTGCGGAACCAACGCTCGATCCGAATGTTGTCAACCCAACGAGCCTTGCCGTCCATACTTTGTAAAATATTGCTTGTTTTTAGAAGCTCCGTATAGTCATTTCCGGTGAATTGAGAGCCCTGATCCGAGTTAATAATAGCCGGTGTGCCATGGGAATTAATGGCATTTTGCACAGCCTTTAACACCGGTGCGGCCTCAAGAGTATCCGATAATTCCCAGCCAACGATGTAGCGACTGCACCAGTCTATAATCGCTGTAAAATACATGTGACCATGACGCATTTTGATGTAAGTTATGTCTATTGCCCAGACTTGATTTGGCAAGAAAATATGCTTATTTCGTAGTAGATATGGGTATATCTTGTGCTTTTGATTGCGTTTTGATAGGTTTTTCTTAGGGTAAATTGCAAAAATCCCCATCTCCTCCATAAGCGATTTTATACGCTTTCGTCCGACGATTAACCCCTCATCTCGGAGCTTACTGCGTAGTCGTCGCGCACCCAGATAGGGCATTTCAACATGCCAATAGTCCAGTCGTGACATAAGCTTTTCCTTAAATTCCCTGTCGCTGTTATCTATTTTTTGGTAATAGTACGCCGAGCGTGGCAAGTCAAGCAGCTCACATTGACGGCCTATACTGAGTTCACTTTTTTTGTTGACGATAGCGTTCCTCGAAGTCCTCGCCGATAAGTTTTGTACCGCATTGCCGAAGAAAATCACGCTCCAGAGTGAGCTGACCTATCGTTTTAAACAGGGCGGTTTGTTGCTCCTCGAGCTGTTCCTCCTTCTTCAAGAGTTCGCGTTCGCGACGACTTTCGTCGAACACCCGGCTTGCATTTTCTATGAATTCTTTCCGCCAGTTGCGAAGCATATTTGGATTGATGCCGTATTCTGAGGCCAGAGCTCCGAGCTCCTTTTCCCCTTGTAGCAGTTGTAGTACTACTTCACTCTTGAAGCTCGCACTGTAATTTCTTCGTCCCATCATCGTTCTCCTTTTTATTTTTCAGTATACCATAGTTCACGATGATTTCGGAATTTGCTGTTTAGGTTTATGGGGACATTATACTGGATTGCCATCTGGACGCTGAAAAAATCATGCGCTATAATTGTATATACCGATTAGGGAGGTGTAAAAATGGAAGATATTTTATCAGATTTATA
>CAYJDE010000339.1:0-1670 GCA_964368805.1 uncultured Desulfovibrionaceae bacterium | reverse complement strand
TAGCTGCATCTTACATAGTCCACTATGCAAAACTGTATGAAGCGTTATATAGCCTCTATAATTGGTTTTGTAAAATAAAGTATAAGATGTTGAAAAGCGTAAAATGTGCGCATATATTTACTGCGTACTGTGATGCATGGGCTTGGTAGACCTATTTTTTTGCGTCAGTTCTACCAAATTGAGACCTCTGCACTTGATTTTACATTTTAACAAATGTTCAAGTTTTAGATATAAAACTATATTTAAAAGTAGTTGTGCAGAGGTTTCAATTAAAGTAGTTACGTATTTGCTGAATTATTCGCGTCCAAGATATTCTTTGGTACGAGTATCAACCTTCACTCTATTGCCTTCGTTAACAAAAAGCGGCACTTGAATGATGATGCCTGTTTCCAAGGTGGCAGGTTTGGTGACATTGCTCACCGTATCGCCCTTGGCACCTGGTTCTGTTTGAGTCACTTCCAAAACAAGAGAGACGGGAATATCAATATCTAATGGATTTCCTTTGTATAAAAGTACACGACACTCTTGACCGTCCTTTAAAAATCCTGCTTTGCCATCGGTTGCTTCAGCTTTCATTTGCAATTGCTCATAGGTGGTCATGTCCATGAAAATGAGCTCATCACCTTCATGATAGAGGAATTGCATATCACGGGTTTCAAGGTCGGGGCGATGTACTTTTTCACCGGAACGAAAGGTATTATCCACAATGCGGCCATTTAAGATATTACGCAATTTGGTGCGCACCATGGCGCCGCCTTTACCGGGCTTAAAGTGTTGAAAGTCTACGATTTCAAAAGGGGTGTCATCAATTTCTATTTTAAGACCTCTACGAAAATCTGTGGTTGAATACATACTTACTCCTTACATGTTTTTTTTGTATATGACAAAGTTTATACAGTATATTTTTGTTCTAATTTACAAACCAAGGCTTGTACGCCAAGGGCGTAACTGTGCAGACCAAAACCGGAAATAATACCCATGGCATGACGCCCTATAAGGGTTTTATGACGGATTTCTTCCGTTCTGGCATGTACATTGCTAATGTGTACTTCTACAAAGGGAATTTGTATCCACGCAAGACAATCGGCTAGTGCCAAGCTTGTATGCGTGAGGGCTCCGGCATTAAGTACGATGCCGTCTATATTTTCATGGCGTGCTTGCTCAAGCCTATCTATGATGGCCCCTTCATGATTGGACTGAAAAAAATGCATATTTATAGTAGCTATTTTATTTTGCAAGACTTCTTGTACATAGTCGGGTATTTTATCCAAACCTTCATAACCATAAATATGCGGTTCACGCTGTCCGACAGCGTTTAAATTGGGACCGTTGATAAGTAAAATTTCAAACATTGTTTCACCATTTGCATTTCATAAAAGACAAAGTTATACTCATAAAAAGAAAGCACAAAATCTTACTGATTCGCTAGAGCTTGTCAAGCGTTATCTAGTAGACCGCTGAAAAAGGACAGTCGGCTGAAAAAGAATAATCTACGTCGTCAGACTCGTTTTTTGCTCCTGTCGAGTACTAGAAGAGTACACTCCATCCGCAAAAAATGTCGTCTTCCTCGTATCTTATCCTTTTTGAACCGACTGTAAATGCTCACTACCAAGTGGTAGTTTGTTGAAAAAGGGCTGTCTACTGCCCTAATGCGGCTACCACCAGCCCAC
>CAYJDE010000338.1:0-1685 GCA_964368805.1 uncultured Desulfovibrionaceae bacterium | reverse complement strand
TTATTAGAACGTGCGTACATTTTGAGACCTCTGCGCAATGCATGGCGTAGGGAGGGCATGGAGCGTTGACGACAGTCAATGCGACCAAAAATCAAGAATAGGCCTAGCTTTACTTCGCCGTTAAATCCGACCCAACGGGCGGCAATGCCGTTTGCGTTTACGAGGTTCGAGCTCATTTAACAGCTTGTTGAAAAGTCTGTTTCAAAAAAAACGCCGTACCAAGGCACGGCGTTTTTACGGAAAACCCTGTCACTTATTGGGCATAATCACCACGATTAAATTTAATTTTCTCGGTGGTGCTCATGATTTCAAGTTCATTGACAAGATTCGCCAAATCAGGGTTTTGCTCAAGGGCATCTTTGTTTTGCGCCTTAAGCGTAGACACTTGCGATTCAATGCCTTCTAAGAGAGCATAGGCATCACGCAAATTTCCTTCATTGCCCGGCATACGCAGCTTCTGAGCATACGAATCCCACATATCCAAGGCACCGGAAGCTTGCTCTAAAGCTTGTCCCGTGGATGCTGTGTTCATCACAGGGGCGGAAATATTTTCCACACCATTCAAAAGCATTTGTTGTACAACGCTGGCCTGTACGGGAGGTACAGAAACCGATGATTGTATGCCATTTTCTGCGTCACCAAGGGCTGCTTGCTCTGCAAAGGTTGCCGCAAAGCTCATGCCACCGCTATTTTGCGAGGAAACAGGCTTTTTTGCGTGCAACTCTTGTTGCGAGAACAAGGCTCCGATTTGTTCGGTGCGTATATTCATAGCGCCTCCAACCTTGGCGTTTGCTTTTTACGTGCAAAAATCCTGCCAGAAGAGGGTAATTTTGTAACATGTTGATATTATAGAATCTGGAGGAAGTGTTGCAGGAAAATATTTCCTTGTACCTTACCCTAGTTAAACAGCCTGAAGGAAAGCCATGAAAACAATGTTTTATTAGAATTTTTCCGAAACAGACTTTTTCAACAGATTGCTAACTAAAACCGTATCTAACGAAGGAGATTATATTTTTTTAACAGTTTGTTATGATTGCTATATACGTTTAGAATCGGGACTTGTCTATCCCGTAAAAATGCGTTAGTGTGGAATTAGAGTCAATGGGGTCCCGTTTTATTTGTATGAGGAAGGACTAGTTTTCTGCTTTTTTGTGTCATGGAAGCGGTACTTCCCTAAAAAGGAGATGCCTTATGAGAGACATTAAGAAAATTTTATGCGCTGTAGATTTGTCAGATCATAGTAAGACCCTTGCTGAATACACTATCATGCTTGCTAAGTTGACGCATGCGGAAGTGACTGTGGTGTATACAGCACCTTCGCTTAGCCAATATGTGGGTTTTCATGTGCCGCCCAATACTATAGAAAATTTTGTAGGTGAGATTGTCACTGGTGCAGAAAAATCTATGGATACTTTTGTATCAGAAAACTTTCCCGGCATAACGGCCAAGGGGTATGTGCTTATTGGGTATGCTGCCGAAGAAATAGTGCAAAAGGCTAAAGATGAAGATGTGGACCTTATCATTATGGGTACCCACGGACGCAAAGGCCTTGATCGTATTTTGTTTGGTTCTGTGGCAGAAAGTGTGGTAAAAAATGCTGCGCAACCCGTATTGACCATACGTCCGGATTATAGCTCATAACCAGCATAATGCATAACGCTTGGTCGCATGTCCTATGCGACACA
>CAYJDE010000337.1:0-1686 GCA_964368805.1 uncultured Desulfovibrionaceae bacterium | reverse complement strand
CAAAAAGCAGTCGGCTGCTTTTTATACAGCAACCGCATAGTCATGAAAAAACTTTACTTTAATGAAGATACTGCGTAATTTATCCTACCGTAATTTTAAGGGTATTGCAATAACACCCTAAACTGACAAGAAATAACATACTGCACAACTACGACTAAACAGCACCATAATGCTGCAAATGCAGTAATTCAGGAGAAAATATGACTAAAATCACCATCATTGGAGCCGGCCCCGGTGGCTATACTACAGCTTTTAGCGCAGCCCGTGCCGGTTGTGAAGTAACCCTCATCGAAAAGGCTCAATTGGGTGGCACTTGCCTTAATACAGGATGCATTCCCACCAAAACCTTGAAAGCCACCGCCGATGCATTGGAAACGGCGGAAAATTTAGCCAGTTTCGGTATACATTTACCCTCCGATGCCAAACCCAGCGTAGATATGGTGGCTACCCTTGCCCGAAAAAATAAAGTGCGGGATATTTTGGTGGGCGGCCTTGCCAAGTCTTGCGCACGCCTTAAAATTACCCATCTTGTGGGCACAGGGCGCATTCTCAATCAACATCAGGTGCAAGTGGAAACAGCCACAGAAACGCACATTGTAGAAAGCGATGCCATTATCATTGCCACCGGTTCCCATATACGACAATTGCCTTCCCTCCCTTTCGATGGCACGCATATTATTCATAGCGACGATCTCTTAGAAAGGGAACAATTGCCTGCCAGCATGATCATTGTGGGCGGTGGTGTCATTGGCTGCGAAATGGCCTTTATCTACCAAGCCTTTGGAGTGCAAGTCACCCTCATCGAAGGACAAAAAAGGCTACTCCCCATCCCTGGCGTGGACAGTGCCATAAGCACCCTCATTCAAAAAGAAATGAAAAAACGTCGCATTGGCGTACACCTTGGCAGTACGTTAGGGCAAGTGCGTGTGGAAAATGCTACTGTGCTTGGCCAAATTGAACCCTTACTTATGGCAGGCGAAACAGCCCCTGCCAATGCTAAAATAAGTCAGGTACAGACAGATACAGTACTGGTGACTGTGGGCCGTACCCCCTGCACCCAAGATTTGGGCCTAGAAACAGCAGGCATTACCACCGATGCCCAAGGCTGGATTGTGGTGGATGAACATCTACGCACCAACATAGATGGCATCTATGCCATTGGCGATGTTCTTGGGCCACAATCCATCATGCTGGCCCATATGGCTGCCGCAGAAGGACTGCATGCCCTGCGTCATATTTTAGCCAAAGCAGAAAAAAATGCAGAACCTACCATGCCCCCCATGAATTATACTGTGGTACCTTCTGCCATCTTTACCAATCCTGAGGTGGGTTGCGTGGGCCTTAGCGAAGAGCAAGCCAAAGACCTTGCCGAGCAAAAACAATGGCAAGTAAGCACAGCCACCTTCAATATGCGTGAGTTAGGTAAAGCCCAAGCCTCCGGACATTTGGCAGGGCTCATCAAGCTTGTCTATGATGCTCATTCAGGAAAACTTCTTGGTGCCCATATGGCCGGAGAACACTGCTCAGACCTTATCGCCGAAGCAGCCCTATGCATGCAAATGGAAGGTAAAATACAAGATATTGCCAACACCATTCATGCCCATCCTACCATGGCTGAAGGGCTCTTTGAATTGGCTCAAGAAGTAACCATGCCAGAATTTTAGAAACTGCTGATTCATTCTTTTT
>CAYJDE010000336.1:0-1703 GCA_964368805.1 uncultured Desulfovibrionaceae bacterium | reverse complement strand
AGAGGTGGTTTATATATCCCCAGCTCTAAAAACTGTTTGAGTTCTTCGGCTGTTTCTTTCAAAAGGGGAACGAAGGTTTCAATCATGGAATCCATAGAGCCGTAGAGAGTTTGGGTGATACTGAGTGCATAACGTACCTCTGAATTCTCAAGATTAAGGGGAACTGCCAAACCTTTTAGGCCGAGACAAAGTTCATCAACCATAAGCGCATAACCATTTTGTCTGGCTTGTTCGATATCTTCAAGAAGCTTTTCGGAGTCGATTGTGGTGTGTTCGGTGAATTTCACAAATTCCGTATTTTTGAGATAGCCGAGAAGTTCTTCTTCGCTTATGGTGGAAAGGATTGCCTTACCAAGCGCTGAGCAGTACGCAGGAACTTTCCCTCCCTCCTTAAACTGCATATAAGCATTATGGGTACTCTGAGCAAGGTAAACAATCTCTTTGCCGTTCCAAAAACCAAAGTTACTGACGGTATCAAGTTCTCTATTATAGTCGGCAAGGTTGTTGAGTAATTTAATGGCAACTGTATAAAACTCTAATTTAGGTACTTGTCCTTTGGCCAGTTTTTCAAGTCTGTCAGTGAGGGTGTAATTATTTGAATTGTCTTGTTCCAAAAAACCATGCAGACGCAAAGTATTTAGAAAGCGATAACTGGCACTTTTTTGTAAACCCATTTGTTTGGAAAGGGTGGTGACGGTAGTAGATTTCTTTTCTGCCAAAAATTCCAAAACTTGTAAGCCTTTACTAAAAGTTTGTAAATAACTTGTATTATTTTTTGACATTATATATCTCCTTTAGGTCAAATGGGCTAAATACATAAATAGTATACCATATAAAACAAATTTTGCAAAATAATTTTAGCTATTAAAGTTCTTGACATTTTTTTAATTGTATACAATAATGAAATTATGTTGCAAATAATAGAACAATATTTCAACAAAACAAAGCTTTGATGGAGTTTCTATGAAAGCATTAATTGAAAACATACAGCATTTTAGTTTACACGATGGCCCGGGAACCCGTACAACGGTATTTTTTAAGGGTTGTCCTTTACGTTGTCTTTGGTGTTCCAATCCCACAACGCAGAACTTCCAAAAGGAATTACTGTTCAAGCAAGATCTTTGTTATTCATGCGGACAATGTCAAAAAACATGCCCTCATGAGGCTATCTCCATGAAGGACGTTGACGGAAAAATTTATCCAAATATCGATAAAGAAAAATGTCAAAAATGCGGTGCTTGTGGTTTGACATGTAAGGCACAAGCTCTTGAGGTTGCAGGCTTTGAATACACTGTAGACGAAGTGTATAATCATATCAAACAAGATATGATGTTTTACCAAAATTCCGGAGGAGGAGTTACTTTTTCCGGAGGTGAAATGCTAAGTTTTGCCCCCTTTGTTTTGGAAATTATCGAAAAATGTCGAAAGGTGAATATTCATACCTGTGCTGAAACTTCCGGTTATGGCGATTATGAATCGTTAAAATCCCTCGTTGATAAACTTCATATGTGTTATTTTGATATTAAACATCTGGATGATGCAAAACACAAGGAACTGACAGGGGTGAGCAATGAACGGATTTTAGATAATCTTGCAAGGCTTCTTGAAGAAACAAGCACCCCCATTCATATTCGGCTTCCCCTTGTTCCTACTCAAAATGATGACGAAGAGCACCTCATTGCCTACGCAAAATATGTGAACGA
>CAYJDE010000335.1:0-1712 GCA_964368805.1 uncultured Desulfovibrionaceae bacterium | reverse complement strand
ATACAAGACACAACACCCTTGTTACCGTGGCGGCCAGCCATTTTGTCACCCACAGAAAGCTTACGCTTAACTGCAATGTAGACTTTTACAGTCTTGATGACACCTGGGGCAAGGTCATCGCCTTCGGTTACTTTGTCACGTTTTGTATCATATATATGTCTTAGGAATTCAATGCGAGCATCATAGGCATCAAGCGTTGTTGCTACTGTTTCATTAACTTCCTTACTCTTAAAGATGCCAGCAAGGCGTTTTACTGGTAGCTCATTAAATAGCTCCTCAGATAATACAGCTCCAGCTTCGGCTAAAACTTCACCCTTTTTCTTGCCTGGTATGGACGCAGCAAGCTGCTTGCCAATCACCACTGAGCGTAATTCTTCCTTGGTGCTTTCAGCAAGGGCATGGGCATGGTCATGTTCTTTTTGGTCAATTATGCTAATGTCATAGGCTTCAATGGCCTTGGTGCGATCATCCTTATCGCCTGAGCGACGGTTGAACATCTTAACATCAATAATTGTACCTTCAATGCCTGGGGGCACTTTGAGTGAGGTATTTTTTACATCTCTTGCTTTTTCACCAAAGATTGCCCTTAAGAGCTTCTCTTCTGGGGTAAGCTGAGTTTCGCCCTTGGGGGTAATTTTACCCACAAGAATATCATCTGGCTTAACAGCAGCACCAATGCGAATGATGCCACTTTCGTCCAAATTGCGAAGCATGTCTTCACCAACATTTGGTATATCACGGGTGATTTCTTCTGGTCCAAGCTTGGTGTCACGGGCTACGGCTTCAAACTCTTCAATATGTACGGAGGTAAAGATATCATCTTTTACCATGCGTTCGGAGATGAGAATGGAGTCCTCATAGTTATATCCGCACCAAGGCATAAAGGCTACCACAAGGTTTTTACCAAGGGCTAATTCACCGTCAGAAATACCAGTACCATCAGCTAAAATATCGCCTTTGCGAATACGCTGACCCGGCATACATGAAGGCTTTTGCCCAAAACAAGAGTTTTGGTTTGACTTATGGAACTTTAAAAGATCATAAGCACGCACGCCACCGCGATCGGTGTAAATATCGCCTTCATACGCTACAATAATACGGTTAGCATCTGCATATTTTACTTCACCATCAGCTTCAGCTACAATACATGCTCCAGAGTCTCGGGCCACATCAATTTCCATACCTGTGCCCACAAGCGGCTTTTCAGAGCGCAAAAGCGGCACAGCTTGGCGTTGCATGTTTGAACCCATGAGTGCACGGTTAGCATCGTCATGCTCAAGGAAGGGAATAAGCGCTGCAGAAATAGACACCATTTGACCGGGAGAAATATCCATAAGGGTAACTTCTTCACGGGGGCGTATTTCCATGTCGCCTTGTACACGCACAGTAACATAGTCGTCTATAAGGCGACCATGAGCATCCACACGCGCATTAGCTTGTGCAATAACAGAATTACTTTCACGTGAAGCGTCAAGGTGAATAATTTCATCGGTCATTTGGCAATCACGAACCACGCGATAAGGTGTTTCAATAAAACCAAAGTCGTTAACCTTAGCATAGGTAGTTAAGGAAACAATAAGACCAATGTTTGGACCTTCAGGCGTTTCAATTGGACAAATACGACCATAGTGTGAAGTGTGTACGTCACGAACTTCAAAACCAGCGCGTTCACGGGTTAAACCACCAGGGCCCAGGGCAGAAAGACGGCGCTT
>CAYJDE010000334.1:0-1716 GCA_964368805.1 uncultured Desulfovibrionaceae bacterium | reverse complement strand
TGCTTTGACGCAGGAGATGGGGCTTTTTCAACGAACGACAATGCGAGCCGATGCATCAAGCCCCTGCAACACCTCCTGCATAACCGCAGCGTCTTTGAAGTTACTAAAGGGGCCTACATTATTACTTGTGCCGTGTACCTTGTCTTGCACACGCACATAGAAGGCTTCGGAGGCATTGAGCATTTCACCCTTGGTATCGCTAAGTACACGAATCTTGGCTGGGGTTACGCCTCTTGTACCAAGGTCAAGTTCAAGCCCGGCAGCGTTTGAAAGGTCGATGCAAAAACGTGGGGACATGGGGCCACGATCGGCCACCACCACTACGGTACGATGCCCTTTTTTCTGGTCGTGCACCTCTACCACGGTGCCAAAGGGCAGTGTCATATGCGCAGCGGTGGGACGATGCATATTAAAAACGGCTCCACTGGCAGTATTTCTGCCGTGGAAAGGCTTGCCATACCAAGTGGCAAGACCTTGAAGTTTGTGATTTTTCTTAGCAAGTGCCGGCATTGGGCCAAGCACAAAAGTCATTAGGAGACAGCAAGAACAAAGAAAGTAACGCATAGTTTTCCTCTTAAGAGATTTTTCAGGTGGGTTTTCCACTAATAAAGCTGTGCATTTTTGTCAAGGCAGCATATTCTGACATCCTCTGTTGGGATGGTGCATATGGCGTCTTACAAAGTACCGTGCAGGGTATTTTACCTTGCATCTTGCGGCATATCCTATGACACGCCTTAGACATGCCTACGCCATGTCTGGGGTCTTGAGTTGCATCTAATGCAAGGAAGTGTTTTTACGATAAACATTATATTTATAAGCTTTTTTTAACACAGGAACACATGAATACCCTTTACATTTAAGGGTACCTATACTACTATAACTATTGAGGTGGCTTGCCCCCTCTGCCAATGACGACGTATGGCGCATCCATACAGAGGAGTATTTATGCAACGAATGTTTTTGATCGTATTTTTATTACTTTTCAGCCTTAGTGGGCTAACAGGCTGCACCGACGAGTCAAAAACTGCTATGGTTGACGTCAATGCCATCATTAAAAGTGGCATGCATGCTCAAGCCGCCGCCAAGCACATGAAAGACTCCCAAGAAATTTATCAGTACAATTTGAATATTATTGAAAAAATTCTTAGCCAATACAAAAATAAAGCGCAAGCACGGGCCTATCTTATTGAAGCTGCCCGCCAATTACAAACGCAATTGAACAATTCTAAGCTTATGACCACGCAAGCGTTACTCAATGCGCTGAATGTGGTGCTTGCTGAACAAAAAAAAGAGTATGACCTCATCATTAAAAAAGATGGGATTATCTATAGAAAATCCGGTGATGTTAAAGGCTTACCTGAAGATATCACCATGAAAGTACAAGCTTTATATACCAATACAGCGGTGACCTTTCCGCAACTACCAAGAGTGGTGCAAAACCCCAATTTGCCGGCAGATTTAGGCGAAGGGGTAGCATTTCCACCTAAGGCAGATGCAGGAGCGGCAAAGCAGTAGCTAGGTGGATTTTTTCCTACCGCTTGGGGAGGGAAACTTTTTTTAGGGAAAAAAAGCTTCCCTCCCCAAACCCCACCCTTCAAAAAAACCATTTAAGCTCGGTTTGACTAAACAAGAACGAAGGATGGAACGAAGAATGGAAGGAAAAAATATATACAGCAAAAAACAAGGCTGACGCCGCAGACGGTGCTTTTTCAGCAA
>CAYJDE010000333.1:0-1719 GCA_964368805.1 uncultured Desulfovibrionaceae bacterium | reverse complement strand
TTCATTGAACAGCTTATTTAAAATCGACTTTTGCAATAGGCAGTTAAGGAAAACCATAGAAGTAACTATTTAGAGATCTCTGTGCACGGATTTTACATTTCGAACAAATTTTCAAATTTTATACACAAAATTATATTTGAAAACAATTTCTCAGAGGTCTCATTTAAGATAGATAACTAATCTTCCATTTCTTTAGCGCGGATTTCTGCGGCTAATACTGCATCTACAATATGCCCGCTAACAGCGTTTCTATCCATATGGTTAATGCCAGCAATGGTTAGCCCAGCAGGAGAGCAGACGTTATCACGCAATTCTGTGAAATTAAGTGTGGAGGCTTTGGACATGCGTACAGAACCGGCAAAGAGTTTTTCTACTAGATTGCGTGATTCATAGCGAGAAAATCCAAAAGTGACTCCTGCTTGCACCAAAGCATTCATGAAATGAAATACATAGGCTGGGCCAGATCCAATAAGCGCACTAAAGCCACTAAAACGTCCTTCCGGCAAATCTATGCATAAGCCTATCTTATTGAAAAGAGAGAAGATAAACTCTTTTTTTTCTTCGCAAAGCTTTGGATCTTCACAACAAAATGCAAAAATTCCGGCCCCCACAAGGGCAGGGGTGTTGGGCATGCAGCGTATTACTGCGCATTTGCCTTGCACGCCTTCTTGTAAGCTTTTCATGCTTACTCCTGCGGCTATGGAAATGACAATCTTATCCGGAGTAAGCACGGGGGCAATTTGCTGTAAAACAGATTTTACAAGATAGGGTTTAACTGCAATAACAATAGTATTTGAATGGATGGCAAGATCTTCCATGTCTTTGGCTGCCACCACTCCAACAGCTTGTAGTGGAGGAAGGTTTTCCACTTTTGGGTCATATCCCATGAGTGAAAGAGATTCGTCTTTGCTAAGTCCGCCCAAAATGGCGGCCCCCATATTGCCACAACCAATGCACCCTACAGAAAGATTATCAATATTCATTAGCCAACTATCTCCAGTCCATTAAAAAAGTAAGAAATTTCAAAAGCAGCGGTATCTACAGCATCGGAACCATGCACAGAATTTTGTGTCTTGCTGACAGCAAATTTTTTGCGAATGGTGCCCTCTACAGCCTCGCTAGGATCTGTAGCTCCCATGATTTCGCGATATTTGGCAATGGCATTGTCTCCCTCCAGTACGGAGCAGACCACAGGACCAGACGTCATGTAGGCAATTAAATCATCAAAAAAAGGCTTTCCCTTATGAACGCCATAAAAAGCTTCTGCTTGAGCCTTTGTCATATGAATCATTTTCATGGCCACAATGCGCAGTCCTGCTGATTGAATATGCGCAAGAATTTCGCCGCATAAATTGCGTTGTATGGCGTCGGGTTTCACAATAGAAAAGGTACGTTGCATGTTTTCTCCTAGTTTTGTAAGAGTGTTAGCTCTTAGCGATGGTTGTAGGGAAATGTTGATGTAATCAACGTATGTAAAATGTAGTAAACAACATTTTGTAGGATATTTTTATCATACTATATACAGAAAGACAAAGTTATTCTTTGGTTTTGTGTACAAATTTATGTATGTTATTGAAAATAAAAAATTTTAATATTTCTATTTTGTGAATATAATCTTTATGTGTCATTTTTATAGAAAACGATTGACAAAGTGAAGGCATTCATCCATAGTGCGCTTCCGTCGTTTGGGGGAACTCGAAACGACATGCTGTGCCAACA
>CAYJDE010000332.1:0-1749 GCA_964368805.1 uncultured Desulfovibrionaceae bacterium | reverse complement strand
TCAGCTAGTCATGACCCAAAATAAAATATTTTTGAGCAGCCTGTTCTTTTTCAACTACCTACTACTTGGCTGTTAACATTTGCAGTACAGCCCCAATATCCCCATCTATACACAAACTTTGTTTTTGGATTTTCGGATGGCAAAAAGCCTGTCCCTTATTAATGGTCACATACACGGCTTGCGGGTTTTTCTCCGTCATGCCCCAAAAGGGATACTTAATAATACTCGGTGTATTTTCCCCCACCCCCAACTCTAAAAACAGTACTTTTTCTTGCCCATAGGCGTGCAAAAAAGTTTTATATCTTTCTTCCGCCCGTTGCCAGCCCTGCCCTTCCACAAAACTGCCGTCGATGCGTAAATTCATGGTCATGGGCCGCCCGCATTGCGGACAATAAGGAATAAGCTCTGTAGGAATACGCATATTTTCTTGCTTTGCTATCATTTGCCGTACCGGCTCTTCATTGGCATATGTCTTTTCATGGCAAGGTACGCAACATTGCCACAAAGCATAGTCGCCTTGTACGTAAAAAAGATTTTCTTTAGCAAAACCTGTACGCATAAAAAGCCCATCGGCGTTAGTGGTTATGACAAAATATTTCTTCCCTTCTAAAACACGGTGCAAAGCAGCATATACTGTATCCTCAAAGGGAGCATAACGATTATGATAAATATGCCGACTCCAATAGGCCCAGCGTTCTTCCAAGGTAGCAAAAGGGTAAAAGCCTGCAGAGTACATATCTCTAAGGCCATATTTTTCCTTAAAGTCCGCAAAGTTTTTCTCAAAACGTGGGCCGGCATAGTCCAACCCTGCCGAAGTAGAAAGGCCGGCACCGCCGCCCACCACAATGGCTGTGGCCGTACTGATTGCATCATGCAGGCGGATAAGGTCGTCCTTGTTAACAGTCGGGGCCAAGCAAGCTTCGATAGATGTCATGGTCACTATCCTTAAAGACGTTAAAAATAATACGTATATCAGCGGCGTTTTTATTCATAAATTCTTGCACACTAGCTACAGCAATTTCTGCGGCTCGTTGCGGTGGAAAACGAAATTCTCCGGTGGAAACACAACAAAAGGCTATGGATTTTACACCTTGCTCCAAAGCGCACGTAAGACAAGCGGTATACACCGCAGCCAATAGGGCCTCATGCTCTGCCGTCAATTGGCCGTACACAATGGGACCCACCGTATGCAGCACATATTTTGACGGTAAATTATAGGCTGCCGTTATTTTGGCCTGCCCTGTGGCTTCGTCATGGCCTTGCTCTTGCATAATTTCTGCGCAAGCAAGACGCAATTGCACCCCTGCATAGGTGTGGATAATATTATCAATACAGTTATGGCAAGGAGCAAAACATCCTAATAATTGACTATTGGCAGCATTAACTATGGCGTCCACCGCTAGGCAAGTTATATCCCCTTGCCACACATAGAGGCCACTGGCTGTGGGGCGCATACCTTTTATTGTCACCACACCACGCTGCGCAATACGACTTTGTAAAAAGGCATCTTGTACTTGCAAGAAGGCTTCGCTCACAGGCATGGGGGGGCGCACATTACACAGGGCACGATATAAAGAAAATTTGTCCTCCCCTTGTAGTATGGCAGAAGGAATACCACGCCCCTGCCTACATTGCGGTTCCTGTAATAAATAATCTACCATATAGGCCAATTGTTCTGTATTTTCCATATATACCCTCTATTTTATCCCTTTGTATTTTTTAAGACCTTTGCGAATGCATTACTTAGCG
>CAYJDE010000331.1:0-1767 GCA_964368805.1 uncultured Desulfovibrionaceae bacterium | reverse complement strand
CTTAAGGCATAAGGTGCTGGGTGCGTAAAATATGTTCCACAGCCTTGGCGCATTCTTCGGGGTTATAGACATTGACATCTAAAATACAGTGCGCATATTTTTCATATAGGGTACTGCGTTCTTGAAAAAGGTCTTCAATGGTTTGCCCCGGCGCAATGGCAATGCCTCTTTGTGGGTTGCGGGCGATGCGCTCTAAAATAAGCTCTAATGGAGCACGCAAATAAATAATGGGCCCCAAAGCACGTAAATGTTGCATGGCTTTTTCTCTGTATATCACAGACCCGCCGGTGGCTATGACGGTACGAAAGAGCCGTAATGATTCTACCACTTGTCCTTCAATATCTAAAAATTCTTCCTTGGTGACGGCATCTGTTACTTCTTGCAGGGGGACACCGTAAAGAGATTCAATAACATAGTCACTGTCCACAAAGGACCACTCCAATTCTTTCGATAGTGTCAAGCCCACAGTAGACTTACCCACACCGGGCATACCGATAAGCGTAATACAAGGAACTTTAAGACTTTTTGGCGTAGTTGGGGTAAAATACGAAGGCATAATTTTTCCTTTGGCAAAGGGGTGCTGTTTTTGATGTATTCAAAAATTTTTGCCTTATGCACGGCTAAAGGTCAAGTTATTTTGCTTAGGGTATGTATAGCCTTTGTGCTGTTATAATAATTTTTTGCTAATTCTTTCCAAAGCTACTATGAAATAAACTTTTACAGCAATGTTATATAAAAAATAAAACTGCGCAAAAAAACCTAAGTAAAAAGCATTTTCTACCGATAAGTGCTAGTGTCTAGGCGTACGCTATTGTTTTTACATAGCCCTTTCAGACACCCAAACCCAAAGGTGACCTTATCTATGTTACAACCCTTACGTACCATAAAAATTTTATTACTGTGTTTTGCCATGTATATGCTCATGGTATTGCCTGTTTTCGCTGATGGCGTATATAAGTTGCCCACAACGCCAGCACCTGTACCGCACGCCACCCCGCCTATGGCCCCTATTCCATCCATGCACAGGCCTGTTGTGCCGCCACAAAATTATTATGTGCGCCCCACACCACCAGCAGCAGTAGCCCCCATGCGTACAGTAAACCCCAATGCACAACCAGGTTATGTTCCCTATGGCGGCATGCACCAAGTATATGTGCCCTACACCACAGCACCACATACCTATGCCGCCGATGAGGCCATTTGGATGCAACACGGAGGAGCCCGCTTACAATATGATGCTTTGCCCGGCCCTACACAAATGTACACCAATGGACGACCTGTCCTTGATCCTGCCAATGTGCATTTGCCTCCCTTATATCCGCATCGTGTACAAAAAGCGCAAACACGTCGTACTCGTAGAACGTATCATGGGCCACAGCCCATTACCACACAAACACCTGTCAATGCTGTTTGGAAAGTGGGGACAAAAGCACACACCTTGAAACCTGCAACTCAACCCATACCGCCAGCACCCATACCACCGGCACCCGTACAGCCTACACCAGCACCTTCTGCCAAGGTCAAAGAGCCTGCTCAAAATACTTCCCCTTATGACGGCCCTGCCAGTCCGGTGGGAGGCAATTCGGTACGAAAGATTGAATCCTAAACAAGCGTATCGACACCTCAAAAAAGCTGGGAAAAAAACTAGACAGGAGAACTTGGCGAGAAAATTTCAAGGCAAACATACATAAAGAAAGAAGCGCTAATGCATTCTTTTTTCTGAGAGGGGGAACTTTTTTTAGGAAAAAAAAGTTCCCCCTCTCAAAC
>CAYJDE010000330.1:0-1777 GCA_964368805.1 uncultured Desulfovibrionaceae bacterium | reverse complement strand
CCATTAACGGAGCCATGACCACAAACACCCTTGCCATCAATGAAGGTGGCACAGTAACGGTGGCAGGAGACCCCACGCCGACTACGGGTTATGTAGCTTCTTTAGACGCTACACAAAACGTCACCATCAATGGTAACGGTGTATTGGACGTACAAGCAGGCGGAGCCCTAACCACCCAATATATCGATGTTAAAACCCCTCAAGGTTATACTTTTGAAAATGATGGCACTATTACTCTAAGCGGTAATCCTGCAGAAAACACCGTTCTCTTTAACGGGGAAACCTTTGATAATGCCGGAACGCTTAACCTAGGTACTGCCGGAGCAACAAACACAGCTCACTTTAACGCTGCGCTCAATACCAGCGGCACCACCAACGTGCTTTCCGGTGTAAACTTTGCGGGAATAACCACCGTTGTTGATAGTGGCGCACTGATTGTGGACGCTGCCGGTGCTACCGTTACCACCAATGGCCTTACGGTTGATGCAGGGGGTAACCTTACTGTAACGGCTGGCACGCTGGATACTACTGCTGGAACATTGAGCGTCGTTGGCGGCGAAAACACAACCTTTAGCGTGGGCTCCGAAACAGGCGAAGGCCCCGGTGCTACCCTTGTGGCCAAAGGCAGTGATTTTGGTACCATTACCGAAAATGGCGACTTTACAGCCAATGGTAGCGTAAGCGACCAAGTAAACCTGAAAGACGATGGTACGTTAGCTTTGGAAGTAGAATTTGACAGCATGAGCAAAGCCGCTAGTGCCCAATTGGATGCCGAGCTAAGAAATGAAAATGCTCTTTTTGGAAGAGTAACAGGCACAGGCGATATTGACCTCGTTACTACCAACGGCACAGACGTTGAGCTTACAGGTTTGTATTCCCTTACCTATGTACCACAATACGAAAAACTTGATGAAGCCATCATGGCCGGTGACCTTGGGCAAGATGGTCGCAACTATAACGTTTCTGCCACGGGTATTGTCATAAATACCGATGAAGCCGATCCTGAAATGGCCATTTCTTCCCGTATTGCAACAGGCTCTACCCTTACCCTCACAGGGGCAGGCAATGCCGACTTGCTTGACCAAGGCAGCCTTGCCAATGCGGGTATGCTAACCCTTGGTGTTACCAATGCAGAGTATACAGCAGACTTTAACGGTGCCTTAACCACCAATGCCGATGGTACTACCAACATACTTTCCGGTGTGAACATTACTGGCGCAACAATCGTCGAGAATGGCGGAACGTTAGTTGTCAACGCCGCAGGAGCCGTAGGACCAGCAGGAACTGCAGAGGTCACACATGCTACGGTTAGCACAGCGGGCCTTACAGTTAATGAAGGCGGTAGCCTGACTGTAACTGCCGGCACCCTAGATACCACCCAAGGCGTCTTTAACGTAGCAAGCAATGCTACCGTAACTGTGGGAACAACCCCTGCAACTGCGGGCGAAGTAGCATTAAATGCTACCCTCATTACCAATGACGAGAACTTGGGCATTTTTGGTTATGACAATGCAGGTGCTACAGGCGAATTTATCGCCGATGGTAACATTGACTCACAACTCACTTTAAATGCCTCCGGCGACTTGATACTCACAGGCTTTGAATTTGACACCATGACCAAAAACGTCCACGCTCAATTGGTCACTAGCCTAAAAAGCGCAGGACTCGTTCAAGGCAGCGGCGAAATCATCTTTGATGGTGTCAGCATTGAAGGTGGGCTCTACAGTCTTTCCACAGTACCAAGCGGCCTTGATCTTGAAGAAAACATCATGGCCGG
>CAYJDE010000329.1:0-1783 GCA_964368805.1 uncultured Desulfovibrionaceae bacterium | reverse complement strand
AACGCCGACTTTGACGGTGACCAAATGGCCGTGCATATTCCGTTATCCATTGAAGCACAAATTGAATGCCGTGTACTTATGATGAGTACCAACAACATTCTTTCCCCTGCCAATGGTACGCCGGTTATTGTGCCATCACAGGACATCGTGCTTGGTTTGTACTATATGACCGTGGAACGTTCTTTTGAAAAGGGCGAAGGTATGACTTTCTGCGCCCCGTGGGAAGTTATTGCTGCCTTTGATGCTGAGCAAGTGGCCATACATGCTCGCATTCAAGTGCGTATGCCCGATGGTAAAACGGTGAAAACCACTCCCGGACGTATTCTTGTACGTGAAATCTTACCCGATAGCTTGCCTTTTGATTTGGTTAACTGCGTGTTAACCAAGAAGAATATTGCACGTTTGGTGGGCTCTGCCTACCGTGATGCTGGCATTAAAGCCACGGTTATCTTATGCGACAAGCTAAAAGATATGGGCTATGAATATGCCACGCAAGCAGGTATTACCATTGGTGTGAAGGATTTAACTATCCCCAAAACCAAACCGAAAATTTTGCAAGCATCGCAAGATGAAGTGGACGGCATCGAATCTCAATACCGTGACGGTATCATTACCCGTACTGAAAAATACAATAAAGTTGTAGACGTATGGACTAAAGCCACGCAAGACATTGCACAGGAAATGATTAAAGAAATTTCCTATGATATTGTTGTGGATGAAAAGACAGGGAATACCGAAGAAAACCAAAGTTTTAACCCCATCTTTATGATGTCTAACTCTGGGGCTCGTGGTAACCAAGACCAAATGCGTCAGTTGGCCGGTATGCGTGGACTTATGGCAAAGCCTTCCGGTGAAATTATCGAAACGCCTATTACCTCTTCCTTCCGTGAAGGACTTACCGTGTTGCAGTACTTTAACTCCACTCACGGTGCTCGTAAGGGGCTTGCGGATACGGCGCTTAAAACAGCTAACTCCGGTTACTTGACCCGTCGTCTTGTGGACGTAGTGCAAGATGTTATTGTGGCCACCAACGATTGCGGTACTGTGGACGGCATTGAACGTACTGCCATTAAAGAAGGCGGCGAAGTAAAAACGCCTCTTGGTGAGCGTGTGCTTGGTCGTGTACTTTTGCAAGCGGTGGAAGATCCTGACGATCCTACACAAATTCTTTTGCCAGAAAATACCTTGCTTGATGAAGAAATGTGCCAAATGCTCCAAGATAAGGGCATTAACTCCGTAACGGTACGTTCTGCCCTTACTTGTCAGGCGGAACGTGGCATTTGTTCGCTTTGCTATGGGCGTGACCTTGCCCGTGGGCACTTGGTGAACATTGGCGAAACCGTGGGCATTATTGCGGCACAATCCATCGGTGAACCGGGCACGCAGTTGACCATGCGTACTTTCCACATTGGGGGAACGGCTTCCAGTACCATTGAGAAGAATAAATTTGAATCGCAAAATTCTGGTCGGGTTATTTTAACTCGTGTACGCTCTGTAACCAACCGTGAAGGCCATGCCTTGGTTCTTGGTAAGAGTGGTCAGCTCTCCATTGTGGATGCTCAAGGCCGTGAGCGTGAGAAATATACTTTACCCAACGGTGCCCACTTACATGTGGAAAATGGACAAGAAGTACCACAAGGTACATTGCTTGCCGATTGGGACCCCTTCAACGAACCCTTTGTGGCTGAAGTGGGCGGTATTGTACGCTTTTCTGATATTATTGAAGGGAAAACCGTTCAAGAAAAAATGGACGATATTACCCGCCAAACCACGCAAACCATTA
>CAYJDE010000328.1:0-1785 GCA_964368805.1 uncultured Desulfovibrionaceae bacterium | reverse complement strand
TGTGCAGTGGCGAATTTATGTGGTTTGTAAAATTCTATTAAAAAATATCCATCTGTATAAAAGCCCGTAGTGACAAAAAAACACATAAAAACAAAATCAGTCAGTGGTGAATTTATGAAAATGTATATCCTTTCCCTACATGCCTGTGCATTGGCCAATTGAGGTAGACACATACATTTTCTTCAAAGCACATAAAAAGCTATATGCCTGTGTATATCCGCATAAAAAGCACTTTGGCATTGGCTATTTTAGGTAGGTGCACACTTTTTTAGCGAACCCCAAAAAACTCTTGGCATTGATAAAGTCAGGTAAATTTCTTTAAAACATAAAAAGGCTATCTTCGGGAGTGGCATAATTATGAAATTTTGAAAGATTTTTGTCAGGAAGGGAGAAAGCAAAAAGCCCCTGTAGCGTAGGAACTACAAGGGCTTTTTATGCTTATAAGCAGCGTACTTATTGGCTATTATTTTACATCAAACAACAGTTTAACATCTATTTGAAGTGCCTTTGCTATTTTTCCAAGCGTTAAAAGTTTACAGGTTGCTATGCGTTCATCACAACATCTTGCCACTGTATCTGGTGATACTTTCGCTAAATGCTGTAAATCTTCGTAGGTTAACTTTCGTTCTGTCATTATTTTCGGTAAATTACTTATAAATTTCATAGGCTCAACCCCGCTATTTTTACTTGGTTGTAGCCTAGTATTTTTTGTGACACACTTGGCTATAGCCTAGTAAAAGGAGGTCATGTGTGAAAAATACATTTGTGTGTATTCTTATACTTTTATGTATTAGTTTTACTCAAAGCTTGGCAAAGAGCATTTATATTAATGCAGTACAGGTCACCGACGGCGATACTTTCCACGCCATCAATAAGGACCAAAAAATAAAAGTACGCTTATACGGCATAGACTGCCCAGAGAAGAAACAAGACTTTGGCAAGGAAGCAAGTCTTTTTACTCAAAGCTTCCTACAAAATACGCCAATTACCTTTATCCCCTTAACGAAAGACTATTTTGGGCGCACAGTAGCCTTTGTATATGCGCAAAATAAGAGTTTACAAGCAGAGCTCATATCAAACGGCCTTGCATGGGTGTCCCTTAAATATTGCAAAGCCGCTGTGTGTAATGAGTGGAACAACCTTCAAGAGCAGGCAAAAGCGCAAAAAAAAGGGCTTTGGCAAGACCAAAACCCTATGCCGCCGTGGGTGTGGCGAAAAAAATAACTAGCAATTAAAATACGTCACTTTTGAATTTTGTCACTGCCTGTGGCAAATTGAATTATCTTTACTTTCCACATGAATGAGCAACGATAATGCGACCACGTCAATTCATCACGCAGTGTGTGATGAATTTGAAAAGTCTAATAAAACAAGGGTATAGAGATTACTCTTTGCCAATTCGCGTAACATGGTTGGCAATCACTTCCAATATCTTACTGTAAATTGGTGAGCGAGAGAAAATACTTGCATTGAGTTCCTCTACCAATAAGGGGGCTTTCTCCAATGTTTTTTGGCATATCGCATCCACCCTTTTCAGAATAAAATCTTCCCTAAAGCCTGTGATAGTGGATAATTTTACAAAGTTAGCTCGTGTCACTTGAGCCATAAAATAATTTTGACTCATAAGTTTCATGGCCATTTTAGCTTTAGGATAGTGCGGCATATAAATTACCGTAGACATAAGGTCATAACACGGCGCAAGGAAAGGCTTTTTGCCTTGATAGATGATGGAAAAATTCTTTGCATGGGCATCGGTGTTGCCAATGAGATAATTAAAAATAACCA
>CAYJDE010000327.1:0-1788 GCA_964368805.1 uncultured Desulfovibrionaceae bacterium | reverse complement strand
CGCGCCATATATTTTAAGGAGTTATCTGCAAATGCAGCATAGCTCCTTTTTTATTATGCTACCCTATTGCTACCCTAGAGCGCAGTTCTTGCGCCCTGTAGCAACTTTTTCATTAGTTCGTAAATTTTTATCGACGCCCACATTCTCCCCCGTACAACAAATGCTCGCTGTATCCAACACGACATTTCATTTATGGGAGAGTGTGGGCGCTTTCTTTTTTGATATCCCTTTCGGATACTCTTCCCCCTGCCCCCCCATTGCAAAAGGCAACACATACCAGAAAAGTCCATTACGCAACGCTATCTATGCAGCACTTTCCTCTTTTGGTGCGGGTCCTTCCCCCAGCAAAAGAACCGTAACGGTGAATCCACCCCAAACTTTGGTCGCAATTAACGGAAGCGAAAGTGCGGAAAAACGGAAAGTCTTGTTTTGTATCCTGTTCTCTGTAAGCACTTCGATATGCATGAATGCCTTATTCGGCATAAAAACTTTGTTCAGCATGGATGCATCGCTCTGCATGAATGCACTGTTCGGCATAAGCACTTTGTTCAGTATGGATGCATTATTCTTATTTTGTGCCTTGTTCTTTATAGGCAATCTGTTCTTCATATCCACAAGTGAGGTTCTTTATGTCTGATGATATTACATCTCAAGTAAATTCTAGAGTTCAAAAGGAAAATGAAGAGCGTAGAGCAAAGGCACAAAATGAGGCGCAAAAGCTTAAAAACAAGAATGAAGTAAAGAAAATGGAGCTTTCCCCTCATGATATTTACGCATTCTTACATGAAAATAGGCTTGGAGATGCTAAACTCTATGCTCGGCTTTGTCGTGGCCAAGTGGTCTACGTCAAATATTGGGAACGTTTTTTAGTCTGGGGTGGCCACCATTGGATTGAAGATGATTACGAGCTTGCTTATCAAAAAATTGAAGAAGTGTGTGCGCTGTACATACAGCTTCAAGAAAACAAACAGCAAGAACTTGATGAAGAAACTGATAAGGAGTTGAAGGCAAATTATCAGCGCATCATTGATGCCGCATCACGCCGTATCAATTCTCTGCGTGATAAAAATGGGCAAGAAAATTTACTTATCATGCTTCGGCGTATTCAAGACCCTTTGATAGTGCTGCCAAAACACATTGATAAGCAGCATTATGTGAAAGCTTGCCCCAACGGCATCGTTGATTTGCGTACCGGAGAGCTTCGCCAAGGCAAGCCCGAAGAATATATCCTTAATGCCATAGCCACAGAGTTTGACCCGGAGCTACTACAAGAAGAAAACCCCTGTCCGGAAACCAATGCTTTTTTACTTCGCTCCATGGATGGGGACGAAGAGTTGGTTAGCTTCATCTGGAGACTGCTAGGGTACGGCCTCATCACAGAGCGGCGTGACCATATCTTTACCATCTTTTGGGGGGAGCATGGTCGCAATGGCAAAGACACCCTCATCAAGCTGATTACCCATGTACTTGGACAGTCCTTATCTGGTGACGTGCCCGTAGAGATGTTTTTGCAGATGCAACAAACCCGAAACAGCTCGGCACCTTCTCCGGATGTGCTAGCCCTTCGTGGCATGTGTATAGCATGGATCAACGAAGCCGAAGAGGGGCAACGCTTTGCCTTGGCTAAACTCAAAAA
The DNA here is from genome assembly GCA_964368805.1 of uncultured Desulfovibrionaceae bacterium. Taxonomy (GTDB): domain Bacteria; phylum Desulfobacterota; class Desulfovibrionia; order Desulfovibrionales; family Desulfovibrionaceae; genus CAYJAD01. Next base: position 152 of record CAYJDE010000327.1, on the reverse strand, counting down.
GCTTACAGGCGGTGGCTACATCACGGCCCGAGGCCTACAAGATAAGCTACAAACTACATGGCTTCAAACCCACCTTCCCATCATGACCACCAACGAGCTCCCCAAGGCCAAGGCGGACGATGCTGCCTTCTGGTCTCGCGCCGTGCTTGTAA
>CAYJDE010000326.1:0-1808 GCA_964368805.1 uncultured Desulfovibrionaceae bacterium | reverse complement strand
TCTGGAGTACGAACATGAAAGTAAGACCTTCCGTAAAGAAGATATGCCCTAAGTGTAGGGTTATTCGACGTAAGGGCGTGCTCAGAGTAATCTGCGAAAACCCCCGACATAAGCAACGTCAGGGCTAGGCAGGAGACAAGAGTGGCTAGAATTGCAGGTGTAGATTTGCCTCGTGGCAAACGTGTGGACATTGCGTTGACCTATATCTATGGCATCGGACATACTACGTCCCTTAAGATCTTAGATTCCACCGGTGTGGACTGGTCCCGCAACATTGACGACCTCTCTGATGCAGAGGTAAATGAAATCCGTAAAGAGCTTGAAGGCAACTACAAGGTAGAAGGTGATCTTCGCCGTGAAGTGGTAAGCAACATCAAGCGTCTCATGGACATTGGTTGTTATCGTGGTCTTCGCCATCGTCGTGGCTTGCCCGTAAATGGTCAGCGTACCAAGACCAACTCGCGTACCCGTAAAGGGCCACGTCGTGGTGCGGTACCTGGTAAGAAGAAATAACAAAGCCAATATTCATTGGATTTAACATTAGTGTAGAGGAAAAATTATGGCCAGACCTAAAAGAGCGGTCAAAAAGAAAGATAAAAAGAATATTCCCGTAGGGATTGCTCATATTCAAGCATCTTTCAACAATACGATTATTACCTTTACCGACACTCGTGGCAATGCCGTGAGCTGGGCTTCTGCCGGCCAAAGCGGTTTTAAGGGCTCTCGTAAATCTACCCCTTTTGCTGCCCAAGTAGCTGCTGAAACAGCTGCTCGCAAGGCACAAGAAAACGGTATGCGTACCGTGGGTGTTTATGTAAAAGGCCCCGGCTCCGGTCGTGAAGCAGCCATGCGTGCTATTAATGCCGCAGGCTTTAAGGTGGCTTTTATTCGTGACGTAACCCCCATTCCTCATAATGGGTGCCGTCCTCCCAAGCGCCGCCGCGTATAGTGTTGTGTAAAGGGGCATGTTTCGTGTGAAGCTTGCCCTAAAGGTATAAAAAATTGTGCGAGCAGCCGTTTTGTGCGCTTGCAGGTTTTTTAACAGGTGAGGAAGCTAGCACAGGCTAGCGTAAAGCCAACAAAGGAATTATAATGGCTAAATATACTGAAGCCAAGTGTCGTATGTGTCGCCGTGAAGGCACGAAACTTTTTTTGAAAGGTGATCGTTGCTACACAGATAAGTGCGCCTATGACCGTCGTCCCTATGCTCCCGGCCAACATGGCCGTGCGCGTAAGAAATTAAGTGATTATGCGGTGCAATTGCGTGAAAAGCAAAAAGTGCGTCGTACCTATGGCGTTTTGGAAAAGCAATTCCATGGATATTTTGTTAAGGCCGACCGCTCCAAAGGCGTCACCGGTGAACAATTGCTTTCCCTCTTGGAACGCCGTTTAGATAACGTTGTGTATCGTTTGGGTTTTGCCAACTCTCGCAACCAAGCACGTCAACTTGTGCGTCATGGTATTTTTACCTTGAACGGACATAAAGTTTCCATCCCTTCTTTACAAGTGCGTGTGGGCGATACCATTGAAGTACCAGAAAAGAATCGTAAGATTCCTGTACTTCTTGAAGCACAAGATGTTATTGCTCGTCGTGGTTGTCCAGCATGGCTTGAATCTGACGGTGCCGCCTTTAAGGGCACAGTAAGAGCATTGCCACAGCGTGATGACATCCAGTTCCCTATCAACGAGAATATGATAGTCGAACTTTACTCAAAATAAGAGGGGGCCGCTATGCTTATCAAACAAGGCGAACGGCTCATCAATACACGCAATTGGGCAGAGCTTGTTAAGCCAGACCAAATTCGTCG
>CAYJDE010000325.1:0-1810 GCA_964368805.1 uncultured Desulfovibrionaceae bacterium | reverse complement strand
CATTTGTGGGTATATTTGTTGGTATTTGATAAAAAACGGCATCAATTTTACAAATGATTTCAAACGACTAAGTTAAATTTTTGGATTCGTCCCGGGGAGCCAGTAAGTTCAAGGGTTTAGAGAAATTTCTCTAAACCCTTTTTCTTTTGGGCTACCACCGGGCTACCACAATATTACGCACATACAAAAGCTTAACACAGCTCTTGATGGCGTTCTCTCCAAAAAAGGTGCTACTCTTTTTCTCTGAACGGTACTCAGTTTTGCAACTCTTCCCTTTCAAGCCTATTTTCCATATTTACTAAGATAAGAAATGGGTTCTTCACCAAAGAAAGGGCAATAAGACCCGGTATGTGTTTTCTAACGGTTAAAAGTTTTCATTTCAAGGAGCGTAAATGGATGTCACAAGCTCCAGCCCTAGCCACTCTTCTCCCTAACAACAAAGCACCCGAAAAATGTCACAGCTCCTGCCTTAGTCATTTTTTTAAAGTTCGAAAGTCGAGATATGAAATCGCTATAAGCGACAATTTGCTTTTTATGAATATTTAAAATATCTTTTTATATGTTAATCGGTTATCTTGCCAGTATTGGTTGAAACGCCGTAAATTTATATGATGAAGAGGAGTCACTATGAACATAGGCGAAATTTTAAAAAACATACCTGACTACAAGGTATTTCACACTGTTGAAGAAATGAATCGGCGTACGTTACATTTGGCAAAAGAATATCCTGAAGTAGTAAAAGTTGAGCAGGTGGGCACTTCTCGAGCGGGTTCACCTATATATTGTTTGGTAATTGGCCATGGTTCAAAAAATGCTCTCATGTATGGTTGCCCACATCCAAATGAACCTATTGGGACTATGATGTTAGATTTTTTTACACAAGAGTTGGCACGCAACAACGAGCTGCGCGATAGCCTTGATTACACATGGTATATTATTAAATCAAGTGATCCCGATGGAACAAAACTAAATGAGAATTGGTTTAATAATCCTAGTTCTATTACAAGTTACATGAAAAATTTTTATCGCCCGCCATTTGTAGAGCAAGTTGAGTGGAGTTTTCCTATTGAATATAAAACTTTAAAATTTGATAACCCCATACCTGAAACAAGGGTTATTATGAATTTAATAGATGAGAAAAAACCTGAGTTTATTTACGCCTTACACAATGCCGGTTTTGGTGGCTGTATGTGGTATCTTACCGATGGTAATGAAGCCTTGTTTAAGAAACTTCATGCAATATGCGAAAACGAGGATTTTCCTTTGCATTTAGGCGAATTGGAAGTACCTTATGTTACACCGTTATCTACAGCTATTTTTAAAATGCCAACAGTCAGAGATAATTATGATTTTATGGAGAAATTTGGCGGTGACGAAGATCCTACTTCAAAAATAGTAATGGGTGATTGTTGCTCAGGATATGCTAATAGGGATGGTAACATACGCTCCCATGTATTAGTTAGTCGAACATTAAAAACACATTTTTAAGAGTTAAACATTCTTCTTTCTTCAGCTAGGGCAAAGCTGCTCAAAACAGTAAAGACCCAGCCAAGCGCAAAAATATAACCTTGCCCCGTGGCCTTCATCCACTTCTTTAAATTGAAGGCTACGGCGGCAAGAAGTAGGTTCAAGCTATCACCGATGCTACCTTTCAAGTAGTTACGAGCTAAGCGAAAATCGCTTTTTAGATGGCTTATGACAGGCTCAATGGCACTGCGCCGTCTAAAGTTTTTCCGTGTTTTATTTTTTGCATAATTGAGACCTCTGCATAATCACAAATGCGTGGATTGCTTCGTTGCTACGCTCCTCG
>CAYJDE010000324.1:0-1828 GCA_964368805.1 uncultured Desulfovibrionaceae bacterium | reverse complement strand
GTGGGCATGGGTAGCTGCGTCATCCAAATGCCGTTGGCCTGCAGCGCATCACGACACGCCACCATAACAGAGTTGAGCGTGGCATAGTTGCTCTTGGTGAAAGGATTTTCAGCATCTTTGAGCGCTGGCAAGAGCTGCTTTTGTACCGCAAGTAAGGCTTTTGCCAACGCGGTAGTGTCTTGAGATTGGTATTCGTACATATATTCCTCCTTGAAATGAAAAATCCCCTTACCCGCGCATGGCAGATAAGGGGATTTGGGTGATTTTTGGTAAAGACTTTATTTGTTCAAGTGAGTGATATATAGGTAGGATTATTTGAAAGACAATATAAAATTGTGTATATTGTTGTGCGAGGTATAGGGCAATAGTAATTCTCTGGCCCCTGTGTACAAGATGCTGAGTTACTCGCACAAATTGCACAAGCTTTTTATAGTAAGGTACGCACCTTTTATTTTGCTTTTAACTTGAGTAAGCGTGCAAGAATTTCATATTTAATATCCTCTAATAATAAAACACTGTTGGAATTTTTTCCAACTAAATATATTCCTTTGTATAAAGTATAGCTATCGGAATTCTTACTCCCATGTTCTTTCATGATAATAGCCTTATTCTGTACTCTCCATGATAATTTGGTGGGGAAAGAACCTCCACTTCCTGAACTTACCGTTTCGCCTGTTCCATTTTTATTTAAGTTTACAATCCCCATAACAGAGGCTGTCATGTTTTTACCTTCAACACCATTTTCCCAACACACAGATTCAGGTTTTTTACCCTCTCCATAACAGGTCATAAAAGTAATACTGTTATTTTGGGCTGCGTTAAAGATATCTTCTATGGTAATACCTTTTATAGAAGATAAAGTAGCATAATTCGCAGATACTTGCGAAGATTCTGCCATAGCAATTGTGGGGGTAACTGTTTTGCCATCGGTTCCAATAAAAACAGACAAAGCAAAAACGATTCCCATAACTTTCATGAAAACACTTTGAAATAAACGCATAATCCCTCCGTTTTCTTAATGTAATTTTTATGTTTCTGTAAAGCATGTTACAACAAAAACAAGAACACCGATTTGAATATGTTCAACAAAAATAGGTAACTAACCCTGTAATTTGTAAGTGCATTTATCAAAAAAGTCAATAAGGTTATCATAACATCGACTCTACTACATAATCACTAGGGTACAAAACATTTATGGAATTCAAAAAGTTGTTTCGATGAAAAACTGTCCGAAAAAGTGTAGCCTATCCACTTCCTCTGACAAATTCTGTCTTTATAATTTTGAACTGGGCTTCGGCTACCGCATTATCATAAGGGCACCCTTTAGCACTTAACGAGCTGATAATATTAAACTCTTTCAATAAGTCATCAATAAGATAGTTTTTGAATTCTGAGCCTCTATCTGTGTGAAATATTGAAAAATTGTTTAAGTTTCCTTTAATAGAGGCTAGCGCCCTGTGTACTAAATCCGCACTTTTGTGCTTGCCTGTACTGTAGCCAACTATTTCACGGTTAAATAAGTCTAAAATTACGCATATATAATTATAATAGGTAAACCCCCAGCTTTGCTGGGGGACTCACAAAGTTTGACTTTTCAGGAAATAAAATAAAGCCTCAATTATTGAGCCGTTCGAAGCTCAACAAAAGAGGCTTAATATGAATGATACGCAAAGTCTAAATCATACGAAATGGGATTGCAAGTACCATGTAATCTGGATACCAAAATATCGTAAGAAAAAGATATATGGTAACTTGCGAAAAGAATTAGGTTCAGTATTTCATGAGCTTGCAAATCAAAAAGAATGCAAAATTATGGAAGGGCATTTAT
>CAYJDE010000323.1:0-1833 GCA_964368805.1 uncultured Desulfovibrionaceae bacterium | reverse complement strand
AAAGCCCTCGTTATACTGAGGGCTTTTTTTTGAATATAAGTAACATTTCTATGCTATTTTTTTTTCACATTGGCCACCTGCCTCTCATAACACAAAACGGCGTCAATCCATGCTTGCGTATACGCTATCTCAAGTAAACGGTTTTTCGCCAGTATTTCGGCATTTTCAGAGCTATCCAAGTAATCATCCACCAGAGGAATAAGCACAACAGGCTTTGTGGGGCGTGGGCATGGGTGCAGAGTCACAGGCTTGAGCACCGGAACAAAAGTTTTTTTGCCGCTACATGCCATGAGTGGCAGGAAAAGGAAGAGGCTTACTAATATCTTTGCGCAATTCTTGGCGTAGGTCATCCGGTAAAACCTCCCCTTTTTTTATGGGCACAGTATGCGTGCTGCGATATTTACGGCTAATGGCGTCAAAGTCTTTGGCAAGTTTTTCAGCATCCTGCATTTTTTTAATAGTTAGTGAGCCTAAGTCTTTGATAAAGGCATCATCTCTTTCTTTTTGTTGCTGAAAGCTTTCATTGGAGAGCTTCAAATCTGCTTGACTTGCCTCTAGTTCCTTAATCTCTGCCCTTTGCCACAGAATTGCCCCCGATGCCGCCAGCAGCAACACCGCCAGGCCTATGATAATTGCTTTGTCCAAGCTCACGCCGCACCTCGTATATTTTTTGCCCGCCCTTAAGGCCACAGGCCGATGTAAAAAGCCCCAATAAAAACCACGCCAATTCTACGGAAAATCGCCCTAAGATGAGGGCCAGAATAGGCAGCACCAGCACATATACCGTGACGGCTATCAAGATGATACGTGTGGTAGATACGTTATCGGCTTTGCTTAGGGCTTCACGCCACCATGCTTTCCATGTATTAGGCCCCGTGTTAGCCCCCGTTTTAGCCATGGTTGTCATAATCTTGGGCTATTTGGTAATGCACAAAATCCTTGAAATTGTGCCAATCGCCGCCCCATATAACCTCTATGCCCATTTCGGCCCCGGCTTCCTTCATGGCACGGGCTATTTCGGCATACGCTTCTATGGGGGCTTGCATGTTGACGCCGCCGCCGGGGTAGTTGACATATAAATCTACAGCACAGCCTGTAAGGTGGTAGCTGTTCATGGTGCGGCTGCTCCCTTTTTGTACAAAAACACGTTGTTCCTCCACGGTGCGCAGGCCATCCACGCAAGTAAATTCTTCTGCGCATAATTCTTTGGCCCTATACACTATGTCCACAAGACGCTGATCCACGCCTTCAAGGTTGCGTAAGGTACGGTCGCTAAATTGGTATGACATGGTTTTTCTCCTTATTTTTAGAGTGTTGTATGTTGTGCTCTTTAAGGTCACTTATTACGCAATCCACAACAATTTCCTTACTATACTTTTCGTGCGATGTAAGCCGTGTAAAACATGCTAGGCACATGTACACTTCTACTATGCGCTTTTCGGCCCTACGTTTTACGGCTAAACACGCCTTCTTACCACAGGCACACTTCACTTAGGCAAACCATTCCATACAACGGTGCATACTCCGATGATTGCCGCCAGCATAAGCCCGATGAGCACTTTTTCTCCCATATTCGCAAATAACACGGCCTTATGATGCTCTTGTACTTTAGACGCACTTGCTTCTTTAAGTTCGCTATTTTCTTTGCGCAGCGTCTCAACAGATGTGACAATGCTTTCTGTGAATTTTCCCATGGATGCTTCCATGCGCTCCATAGATTCCGCAAAAGCTTTTACGGCATAATGTGTATCTGTGACACGGTTATCAAGGTCTTGACTTATAATGAGAGCTTGAAAAGATTCTAGTTCTCCTATTCTGCCCCCTTGGCTTGTC
>CAYJDE010000322.1:0-1861 GCA_964368805.1 uncultured Desulfovibrionaceae bacterium | reverse complement strand
GTAAGTATTTGAAATCATAGACCACATGCACGCTATGCACGAGGGTAAAAAAGCGCTGAAATGGCGGTCGATTTTAGTTTTTTGTTTGTTGTAATTAATTGTTTTAGTTGATAATTTTAGACATTTATTTTCTGTAAGTTGTTTTAATTTTTAGCATATCTACAGAGCATGGCATTCAAGAGGCCGTGGGTTCAATTCCCTCCATCTCCACCAGTTAATTCAAGGGTTTACAGCAAAATACTGTAAACCCTTTTTTCGTTATGGGGTGTTTTGTACAGGTATAGTACAGGTATTTTATTTATATGGAGGGGTAAGGGAATATTTAAGGACGGTTTTTCAATCGTGCCTTTGAGTGACCTTTAGAAGCAGGGGGAGCAAAGCTCCTAACCAGTTTTCCCCGCGTCAAATTTATTTGTAAGTATGGGGTATACTGGCTTACGCTTACGTAGTCACACAAAAAAAATGCACTTCACCAAATATCATATGGGAAGTGCACTTTTTATATGTGGTACTTTATTTGATAAATATACTTTATTTTTTTAGCACATTCTATTTTTTAGGTCGCCTACAAAATATATCCGCCATCTTTTCAGGATTTCCCCCACCATGTTTATTGGCATATTTCCCAGCCTCATTAATCTGACGCATACCACCATAGTCTCGAAGACTCCATCCCTTACCACGGGGACGTCTTAATTCAAAACGTGTGCCATCATTTGTGCATTGCGCCTGTACAACGTCAACACCTGCATCTGTGAGTGTGCGAGTAGTTTTCCAACCAGCTGCCTCCGCCGTTGTTGGCATGGACAACATTGCCAAGAAAAAGGCACACACTAAGCTTAATCCTAGTAATTTTTTCATAACAACTCCTCATCTTTTTAAAGTTATAGATTAACAGTTCAAGACCTCTGCCATGTTTAGTTTACCATATCACAATAAAAACCAAATGCACGTGACAATAAATGACAAAAACTGACAGTTTGTCAGTTTTTAAAAGCATGCTGTTTTTGTGTTAGTTTGTGCCTTTTGCTCTGCACACATTTTTATTTTTTTGGTACAAATTTGGTTTTTAACAATAAATTTATATTTGAAAATAATTGTGTAGAGCTCTCGAAATGTAAGGTTTTGACTTTGCCTTTCGGGGGTCAAGGGGTACTCCCCTTGCCAGTTCTCCCCGATGTTAAGGGCAAATTTTAATTTGTCCGTACAACGGGGGTGACTTGCTTATGTGATTTTGTAGCACTGCAAACTTCAGTTTGCATTAAGTAGCGCACTTCGTGATTTTATATTTTGACATCCTTAACCCACGGAGTAGCCCACGGTAGTGGGCCGTAGAGCGAACAAGGTACGTCTGTGGAATTGCTTTGCGTGCGATTCTCGTAAGGCTCGTTCCTCGCCTAACGGGAATGCTTTGCACCCTTTGGGTCGAACATCCACAGACATTTAATGTGCCGCCGTGAGCGGATAAAGGAAGGGAAATGGCAAAGGCAAAATGACAAAACAGATGTACTCCCCACACTGCCTTTTCTTTTGCATTTTTGCCTTTCTGACTTCTGGGGGTGCAGCGGGGTCTGGTGATGTCTTTGGCCCCTGCCGAATTTATTTAACTTCCTTAAACCTACGGAGTAGCCCACGGTAGTGGGCCGTATAGCGAGCAAGGCACACAAGCGGAATTGACTTCCGCTTGTATCAAATGTGCCGCTGTGAGCGGATAAAGGACGGGCAAGACGAAGTCTGCCCGTCCTAGTGAGTAGGGACGGGCAGAAATTATATGCAATATTTTGGATGTGTTATGACTATTTTATAAATGCTAGGATGCCAATAGTGAGAGCAGTTTGAGCAAAAGCAATACCAACAATCC
>CAYJDE010000321.1:0-1863 GCA_964368805.1 uncultured Desulfovibrionaceae bacterium | reverse complement strand
ATTTTTTCTTTACAAATAGGCGCGGCAATCCAAAGCTGTGGCCCCATAGGTGGTGTTACTTCCCCGATAATAGAGCAGAAAACCGCCAAGGCACCATAAAGAGCCGGATCGATACCAAGAGCAAGCACACTCGGCAAGAAAAGGGGTAAAACGATAACAACCATCGGGAAGCTTGAGAAGAAAAAGCCCATAACCAACAAGAGCGCTTGTACTGCAAACAAAAACGCAGTGGGGCCAAAATTCAAGCTGATAACAAACTCAGAAATAAGCTGTGGAAGCCCAATGTAGCCAAGTACACGCCCGAATAAATCGCCACCGATAACAAGGAAGTAAATCATACTGCTAAGACGTACTGTTTCCACTAAGGCGCCAAGCAATATGCTCCAATTGATTCCTTTGTATACCGCAATACCAAGAAAAAGAGAGTAAAAACACGCTACAGAAGCCGCTTGGGTAGGGCTAAAAATACCGCTGTAAATACCGCCAAGCACGATGACAGGCATAAGGATAATAGGGAAAGCTTTTTTGAAAGCGTCCATTTTTTCCGCAAAGGTGGCTTTGTTTTCTGACCGATAACCCCTTTTAATGGAAATATAGACCGCAAGCACACACATAAGTGTCGCCGCCAAAAGGCCGGGGCCTACGCCTGCCGCAAAAAGATCAGATACGGAAACCCTGTTACTCGCCCCAAAAACAATCATAAAAACTGAAGGAGGAATAACTGCGCCAAGGCCGGCAGAAGTCACTGCAAGACCTGAGGCAAAGGCTCTTGAATAGCCGGATTCCGCCATCATTGGAACAAAGATGGTGCCGATAATGGCAAGACAAGCGGTGGCAGAGCCTGAGATAGAACCCAAGAAAGCCGCAAAAATACAAATGGCCACCGCCATACCACCCGGTAAGTGTCCCACCAAGCGATTCATAAAATCTCTTAAGTGCCCGATTCCTCCCCCTTGTAAAATGAGGTTACCTGCCAAAATAAAGAAGGGCATGGCAAGCATGGGGTAAGAGCTCATGGTGGTATAAAATATTTGTGCTATGTTACCGATAGGTAAGGACATGGTATGTATCATAATGGCAATGGAGCCGATACCAAACGTCACCGAGAGAGGTGTGCCTAACAGAAATAATATCGCAATGCCAGCTATGGCGATGATGTCAAATGTTTCCATATATTCTCCCTAAACCGAAATTCTTTTGTAATATTTTACAAACTTCAGATTTTGCAAATGGCATCCATCGGCAAATTCTTGATTTGCTATGACTTCAAAACTTCTCTTATATTTAAGAAGTATATTCGTCCGTTTCTTTTTTTATTTCGTTATAGTTGGTACGCATTATTTTGATGAGTTGCAAAACTGCAAAAATAGTAAACATAAGCATTCCAAGCGGAACAGCAATTTCCACCATCCATCTGGGAACGGGAATAACACGAATAATCTTCATGTTATATTGATAATATTGCTTAACCACAATTGCTCCACCATAGGTAACAATGGCACCAAAAATAATACACATCAACATATTGATGGATTCTAAAACTTTTCTTGGTGTACCGGTAAGCTTATCTCTTACCATGTCTACCGAAACGTGGTCACCGTCAGGCAATATGGGGCCTGCAAGCATCATGACTGACCAGATAGTAAGCCATACGGGCAAGTCATACATGAGGTCCCAAGAAAAACCAAAGCAAGTTCTGCAAACAATTTCAATAAAGTTTATGCTGACACCACAAAAGAAAATAATGCCCCAAAACTGAATCCAACGCGTTTTAAATCTTTGTCCAAAGGAATTGTTTTCCATAACATCCTCCATTTTCATAGGAAATTTATAAAAAAATAGGGCAAAATACTATAAACATAT
>CAYJDE010000320.1:0-1884 GCA_964368805.1 uncultured Desulfovibrionaceae bacterium | reverse complement strand
GTTCTTTTTGAACAGCCTGTAGGAAAACAATGAAAGAGACATTTTATCAGAAATTTTTTTAAAATTGACTTTTTCAACAGGCTGTTATGGCTGTGTATAGCAGCTTAATAAGTATTTTTTTACTAATATATGATGCTCTTACATATTTTAGAGTAAAACCTACTTATTTTTCTTGGTATTTTCCATTTTCATCAGCATGCGTAGTATAAAACATTTTCCCCTTATACGGTTTATCTTTGGGAAAAGACTTTAACAGGCTTAACTCTTCAAAAGAGAGTACTTTTCCTCCGTCCATGGTATAGTATATGGGGATATTTTTGAAGTTCTTGGAAAGAGTATGGTATAAACTTTCTAGCATAAACCAACGCATGCTATCGGCATCAAAGAAGAAAAACTCTTCTTTTTGTTTTCTGTCGTCTAAATTGGCAATAAGTGTCGATTTTGGCGACCAATCCACAACGATGGCATCCTTGCCCATGGTCACCTTGTTTAACGTATAATCAAGTCCTGTCCATGCGGAAAGTTCTTTAGCCAAAGCCTCCGCCGTCACTTGGTCTAAAGTAATTTTTTTACTTTTTATGTTCGTGTTTGCTGCATCAACGTATGATTCCAATTCACCGTAAATGTTCACTTCTTTGGCGTGGCTGTTGGGTACAGCGCAAGGCAGCAGCATAAAGCCAAAGACGACACCAAGACACAGACTAATTAACGCTTTCTTCATAAAATGTTTTCTCCAACAAAGTCTAAGATTTTTTATGGCAACTTTGGAAAGCATTGCCATGTTGACCGCAAGAACAAGCCATGGCTACATAGAGACCTCTGCGCAATTCATTGCGTAGGGGCGGCTCATGGAGCGTTGCCGACAGTCACGTAGGTGTAAATGCAATGAGTTTATGCAGTTAAACACTATAGCAAGCGTACCTTCCCCTCTTTGAAGATATAAACTCAAAGAGGGGAATATTCAATAATAGTTTATTTAGCGTGTGTTAGCAAGTCTTCATTACTTAAGCGAGTGGTGTGATCGGCGTTGCTGTACGCAAAGAGGATCTTTCCGGCTTTATCCACCACAAAAACTGATGGTACCGGTAAGTTATGGTGCGGCTGACCGCTGGCTTTTTCAAGGTCAATTTTGTACTGATTTAAATAGAGAGAGACCGTTTCGTCATCCACATGAAATGCAATACCAAATTGGGCAGAAAGCTCTAAAGAACTATCAGAATATAAAGGAAATTTAAGTTTTCTACTGCTGTGGACTTCTTGTAAACCTGGTGACGTGTCGGGGCAAATACCAAGAACTGTATAGCCACGTTCTTGTAGGATAGAAAGGATATTGTTGATTCCCGCTAACTGCGTGAGGCAAAAGCGTCACCATGAGCCGCGATAAAAAATAAGTATGGAGGCTTGCTTTTGTATTACCTCTTGTAAGGTAGTAGCTTGGCCATCCATGGTGGTGAGTGGCCCTTGAGGAATGCTTTGTCCTACACCTAAAGGTGTAATTTTGTCGGCATGTGTTGCGATGTTCATGAATTTCTCCTAGGTTAACAGTGTTTAGAAAACAAATACCACAAGGAAAAAAGTTTACTGCGTTTCTGTAGTAAGATGGTAAACACAGTAAAAAAGTAAGAAATACAAATTCAGCTTACAAAACATTACAGTACTATGCAAGTGGAGAAAGAGTGCTTTGTGGCGCAGAGGGAGCCATGAAAAGTACTCACTTGCATCAATTTCGCAAGCTTCATCGATGCAAATGTTCGTTTTTTCAGGCTCCCTTTGCGCTGACTGTTTACAGGAACAACGACATATAGGAATAGGGGGTGCTTTGTGGCATGGAGGGAGCCATGAAAAGTACTCACTTGCATCAATTTCGCAAGCTTCATCGATGCA
>CAYJDE010000319.1:0-1906 GCA_964368805.1 uncultured Desulfovibrionaceae bacterium | reverse complement strand
GAAAGGGAACATTTATAACCAACAAAAAACCCCTTAAACGGCTGCAACCGCGTAAGGGGAAAAACATGAGAGGTACCTCATGCAAAAGAAAAATTATGTGTCTTTGACGGGAAAGTCAAGTGTAGGCCAAAGTTCAAGCCCAAATACGGGCCAAAATATAGACAGAAAGCCGCGCTTTATATGCCGCATAAACATGCATGGCCAAAGCGTTCGGGTGCAAGGCAGTTTTGCCGAGGTTATGGCTGTTATTCGCTTTGCCCTCACAGAGCAAAAGCTACAAAGGATGTGCGCATGATGTTTTTTATTTTTACCACTATAGCTTTTGCGGTATGCGGCTTGTATCAACAAATTTCTGAAAATCGGCGCCTTGCTGGTATGGCTAAAAACGTGCGGGGAGAAAACCTATGAGTATGCCGCAACTGTTTTATTGCGAAAAATTACGTGCTCGTATCTCCTTACTATCCTGCGAGGCTAACCGCAAAAAAGGTACGGGAAGATATCTGTCTGGCAACCCTATTCGCCCCAAAGCGTGTGATGATTGCCAAGACTGGAAGGCATGGGAAGCAAAGGTGAGCACACGTAAAAGAAAGAGAGCTGGGTCATGATTAAAGCCCCTACCCTTCCCATTGGTTATCAGCATACCATGTGCGTACTTGGCGTAAGCCTTGCCCGTGCCTCCATGGAAGTTCTAGGGCCCGGCCTTGCCTATAAGAATAAAGCTAATGCCCAAATGGTGCAGCGCATTTTACGTTGGATTGAAGAGTGTTCCCTGCATTGCAAGAAGCACAGACTTAGTCAAGGGGCCAAGCGTGATATGGATGCTATTTTTTTACACATTGGGGGCGCAGCCGATGCCGCACAAGGGGATGAAGAAAAGCGCATGGATGTGTGGGCCGCGGTGCTTTCGGCAGCAAATATTTTCATTTTTGATGCACGCAGATTTGCTAAAGAAATTACTAAGGGAGAAGCGTGCTGGCGATATCTTGACCAGACTACGTACTCATTGGTACGCCGCTTGGCCAAAGTTTGCCCAGAAGCTGAAAGCGTGGGCTACCAAATGTACTTGGAATTACAAATGGACTTTTCGCAGTTTCGTAAAAAGGATGCTGCCGGCAATGTTATTTATGAGTTTGAAATGAATAAAAAGGGGGCATAAAATGAATAATTGCAAATCGTGTCATGGATATTTGGCAGAGCTTGAAAGTGCCCATCTTCGTGAAAAAGATTTATACCTTGCCCTTGGTGAATTGTATGCAGAAAATTTTAAGCTGCAACAACTCAATAAAGCATGGGAAGAAAAATATTTCATTTGTAACGCTGCGTATAGGAAATTAAAAATTCAAGCGGCATTACAGGGGCAATGGACATATGCTACTCCTCAAGAAAATGGCTTATATATTTATTTGCCAAAAAACTCACACAATGCCTGTGCTGTGCGCCTACTTCGTGATGAAAAAGGTGCTTTGAAATATAAAAGCACCACCATTGCAAATTTAATAAAAGCAAAGGAATTTAAGCCCGAAGATTGGAATGGCTCATGGATAAAATTGCCATATCACTACCCTACCCCATCAGTTAAAGAAAGTGAGGTGAAGTGATGCCTACGTCTTTGCAAAAAACAAATGAACTCATGGGACAGCTCATGGAGCATTTACAAAGGCAAAAAAGAAGCGTCTTGGTTAATCTTTTTGACAGCGTTGTTGCTCTTGAAGAGCATCTTTCGTGCCATGTATCCTTAAAAAATAATGTTACCGTTACGCATGAAAATGGCGCACAATATGAATTTTTTATTGGTATAAAACGTGTAGAAGAAGATGAGGATGAAGGTGATCTAGATGACTTTGAATCATAATATTCCCATCCACCACGCTCATTTATATTGCGGCCTTGGAGGCGGTGCCAAAGG
>CAYJDE010000318.1:0-1910 GCA_964368805.1 uncultured Desulfovibrionaceae bacterium | reverse complement strand
CAATAATTACGGAGAAATGCGCTACTTTTCAGAAAGCACCATCCTTTATGTGCAATGTGTTGAGAGGGGTACAGTAAGGAAAAAAGCCTTTTTTGGCAAGCTTTTTTTTGAATTTTTTATTGTACATCAAAGTCCGTAACTTCACAAGTATTGACATGCAGATTTCTTATAAAATTTTCGCCAAAAAATATCTACGAAAAGAGACCTCTGCGCAATTCATGGCGTAGGGTCTCATTGCTTTAGCAAGAAAAATCCAATCCCTACCAAGCTTTTTGCTTCCAAAAATTTGGTGTAATAAGAATTAGAATGGCATAAATTTCTAAACGCCCCAATAACATAGCGCAGCTAAGCACCCACTTTCCAAAATCCGGAATATGCGAAAAATTATTTACTGGCCCTACAGTTCCAAGACCAGGCCCCACATTGGATAAACAAGCAAGGCTTGCTGTAAAGGCCGTTTCCATATCAAGATTACACAAGAGCAATAAAAGTGTGCATAAAACGAGCAATCCAGATAGTAAAAGAAAATACGCCACTATTGAGGTAACAACCGTTACTGGCAAGCTTTTGCCATCCATTTTAAAGGGACGCACAAGGCGTGGATGTAAAAAACGAAAATTTTCCAGCATGGCAAAACGGGTCATGATATACAAACGCAACATTTTCAGCCCCCCTGCCGTAGAACCGGCACACCCTCCTGCCAAAGTTAAAATAAGCAATATGCCCAAGGTAACCTGAGGCCATAAGGCATAATTTTCACTAGCAAAACCCGTGGTCGTACACACGGAAACCACTTGAAAAGTAACGCTACGCACAAGGGTTTCAAATTCTTGCAAAGTGTGCACAGGCATTACACGCTGCAACCCAAGTACCGCACAAATACTAATAATACTTACACCTAAAACGTAAAAATAGGTGCGACATTCAGCATTTGTAAAAAAACAGCGCCAATCTCCACGTAAAAAACGCAAATGTAAGGTAAAGTTTATGCCGGCAATGACCATAAAGAAAATGATTGACCATTGAATAAAAGGACTTGGAAAAGCCGCTAAAGAAGCATTACGTGTGGAAAAGCCGCCAGTAGCCACCGTGGCAAAGCTATGATTTATAGCATCAAACCAGCCCATTCCCCCTACATATAGAAGCAAAGTCAAAATAACCGTCATGGCCATATATATTTTCCACAAAATACTAGCGGTATCACGTAAGCGTGGCGTAAGTCTGTCAGGCATATGTCCAGAAACTTCTGCCTTGTACAACTGCATCCCCCCTACCCCAAGTAAGGAAAATAAAGCTAAAGAAAGTACCACTATCCCCATGCCGCCCAACCAATGAGTTAATGAACGCCAAAATAAAAGCGATTTGGGCACAATCTCCACATCGGGAAGAATGCTGGCACCAGTAGTGGTAAAACCAGAAACACTTTCAAAAAAAGCATCAGTAAAACTGAGTTCCCCTGCGAAAACAAAAGGAAAGGCCCCTACAATACTGGTCACAATCCAGCACAGCCCCACCGTTGCAAAAGCTTTTTGTTGATTAAAACCGGCCTTTTTCTTGCCATAAGCCATGAGGCACACAATAGCGCAGCCAAGAGTTACCCCCACAGCCATAAGCAAGCCTTGTTGCACACCGTCTGCATACCAATAAGACACACCAAGTAAACTTGTCATGCAAAGGGCTATGCATAACAACAAGAGGCCCATAATAAAGATAATATTTGCCATATATTTTTACGGGATAACTGATTTAACAGCCTGTTAAAAGGAATTTTCACTCATTCTTTTTTTTGAAGGCGAAAAGAAAATTTTTTAGGCAACGTTGATTCTTTTTTCCTGAGAGGGGAATCTTTTTTTAGGAAAAAAAAGATTCCCCTCTCAGACTCTCCCCTTCAAAAAAACCTAATGCGTCAG
>CAYJDE010000317.1:0-1942 GCA_964368805.1 uncultured Desulfovibrionaceae bacterium | reverse complement strand
AAAAAAAAGACTTGACCAAATGCGTCTTTTTCCGTAGTTTCCCTTTTGTCGATGCGGCTGTAGCTCAGCTGGATAGAGCAACAGGCTACGAACCTGTAGGTCAGGAGTTCGAATCTCTTCAGCCGCGCCACAAAAAAAGGGTTTACGTTTTACGTAAGCCCTTTTTTGTTTAGTATAGCCTGCCTCCTTAAAAAGAGACTCACGTCAATGCTTCATGAGGCCCTCCATAATGAATTATGTAAGGTCTCAAAAAATGAGACTTTATCATCGCTTCATAAGACTCTACGCAATGCGTTGCGCAGAGGGCTTAAAATAAGGTTCATCTATGCATATATGGCAACAGCACCGCACTACCCTATTTTTTCTCTTGGCCCTCACCCTGCTTTCTATTTTAGTCCACTTTGGACGTATTGGTGCTTCTATTGATGGCGTTGATTTAAGCACCGACGCTGCCAACTACGCCACCATGGCCGCCGCCAACACGCATCCTGACGCCTTTGTGCACGACCCTGCCTATAATGATAAAGACCGCTATGGCGTGCATGATACCGCCGTCACCGCCCTTTTTCCTGCCCTGACCCATGACAACAATTATGGCCTTGCCTATTTACAGCTTACCGGCATACAATTTTTCTTGCATGGTTTGGCCTTTTATTTTTTAGGGCTTTTCCTTCTGCGCAAGCCATGGCAAGCCATTTTCTTTTCGCTTATCATGTCTCAAGCCTATTGGCTTACCTTCGGTACCTATTGGGGCAATGGCTACTATGACTATTTACCACGCTCTACCTTTGAAATTTTTTATGCCTTCTTTATTATTGCAGCTTTACGCTTACGTAATAGCCCACGTCTTTGGCCCCTCTTCATGATAGGCATAGGGCTGACAGCCTATATTCACTCCATCAGCACCCTACCTACTGCTTTAGGTTTTTGGCTGGGTTTTGTACTTTGTCGCCCACAAGAAACACCGTGGACTAAACATCTCCTTTGGCTTGTTTTCTGCGGACTATGCTTTATAGCCACCATAAGTCCCATTGTTCTAGGTTTTGTGGGGCATGGCACAGCACTTAGCCAAGACGATGTACATTTTATGCGCCGTATTGTCGCCTTACGCTATAATATAGAATTTACCCACTATTGGGTGGGCCTTAAAGACTATATTGTACTCTACACCCTAGCCCCGCTTTTTCCTTTAGGTATAGCAGGCTATGTATGCATACAAAAATGGGCCGATGCCAAAACGCAAGCACAAGCCAATCAATTTGCATGCTGGGCACTTGGTGTGTTATTTTGCCTTGCTCTCTTTATCCTTGACCAAGAAATGGGGCGTATTTTAGAGAGAAAACCTTTGGAATTTGATCTGGTACGGGTGGTGCGT
Source organism: uncultured Desulfovibrionaceae bacterium (assembly GCA_964368805.1). GTDB lineage: Bacteria > Desulfobacterota > Desulfovibrionia > Desulfovibrionales > Desulfovibrionaceae > CAYJAD01. The sequence goes on along the minus strand of CAYJDE010000317.1, from coordinate 567 downwards.
TTTTGGATTTTCTTGGCTATATGCCTCCTTTTTATGGGAGCCAATGTGCTGTATGCAAAATGCCAAAAACATAAGAAAAGATGGCTTAGCTTACACATTATTTTATTCATGGTGCTTTTTGCCAGCGGTGCGCCACAAAAACTGCTTGTAAGCCTCCCTTGGTATTGGAATCAAGGTGAAAGCCTACGCTATGAAAATGCGTACGCCCCTGCCTTACAACGCCATGCTATACTCAAAGCCGTACAAACGCATACCCACAAAGGTCAGCTTATTTTTGACCCCCACGGCGATAGAGCCATTCGTTATTGGGCCCTACGTGGACTGGTGTATTCTTGGCAAGATTGTAGCATTTACTACTATGCCAAAGACCTTCCCGGCTTACGAACATGGTACACCTTACAAGAGCAATTAAAAACAGCTCCCACGGCGTATATGCGCCTTGCTAAAGAACATAAGGCAGATTATCTTATCAGTCATCGCCCCGAGGACATAAAAGAACTGGAACAAATAGGAGACATTGTCTGGAAAAACTCTCAGGCATTGCTTATTCGCTTATATAAGTAAAGA
>CAYJDE010000316.1:0-1968 GCA_964368805.1 uncultured Desulfovibrionaceae bacterium | reverse complement strand
CATACATATGACCATTCCTTTCTGCGAAAGGCACAAAAGCTCATGAAAAGCAAGTGCCTACGCAAAGAAATAAAATTATGTTAAAATAGAGGTGTAAAGACAAGCAAACTACAGAGCACGTGGAGATGAGTGGGGCAATCTTTGATTGACCGTATACATATGTGTGCCGACTGTTCTTTCAAGCACAAATAACTAGGCGAAAGAGCCTGTAAACTTATCTTTGGACAGACAATACTCGTTTATCAGTGAACAGTCAGTCAAGGCTTGTTTTTACAAATAATTTAACAGGAGTGATTGTTTGCTAAAAATTGTTTACCCTATTTGCTGTGGAATTGATGTCCACAAAAACTTTGTTGTCGCTTGTATCGCAAGTACAAACAGTCAAGGTGTTACCACCTACAAAAGCCATCGTTTTTCCACCTACTCCAATGATTTGAGGCGTTTGCTAAAATGGCTGCTTGATAACAACTGTACTGATGTTTGTATGGAGTCCACAGGTAAATATTGCTATCCTGTTTACAACATCTTAGAGCATGAGTGCAATGTAGTTTTGGCTCACCCCAAATATCTCAAAGCCATTCGCGGTAAGAAAACCGACAAAAAGGATGCCAAGTGGATTGCCGATATTTTCAAGCATGATTTAGTGTGTTCCAGCTTTATTCCGCCCTTTAAAATCAGGCAACTCCGCGACCTTTCGCGCTACAATGTTAAATTAACTAACTTTATGACAGGTGAGAAAAATCGTGCCCAAAACTGTTTAACGGTTTCTAACATTAAATTAGATGACGTGTTTTCCGATGTTTTCGGTAAGGCAAGCACCAACATTTTGACTCATATGCTCACCCATCCTACCGAAAAAATCTCCGACGTTTCTCAGTTTAGACGTAAAAATATGAAGGCTACAGATGAACAAATTCTTGCCGCTATTGATGGCGATATCTGCCCCGAACAAGCCGAAAAGCTCAGAATTATTCGCGCCCATATGGACAATATAGAGCTTTGTAAAGCTAATCTTACTTCTCAAATTCTCTCTTTAGCCGAGGAATTCACCCCTCAAATCAATCTTGTTTGTACAGTTCCGGGTATCAAAACAATGTCTGCAATCTCTATCATCGCAGAAATCGGTGTTGATATGTCCGTGTTTAAGACTTCCAAACATCTTTGTTCTTGGGCTGGGCTTACTCCTCTAAACAACGAGAGCGCAGGCAAGAAGAAAACCACTCGTATCGGTCGTGCCGGAGCATACATCAAGCCCTTACTTGTGCAGTGTGCCAATGCTGTTGTATCTTCGGAAAAACACCCTGAAATCAGACGCAGATATCTTGCTCTTAAAAAACGCAGAGGTCACAAAAAGGCTATCATTGCTATTTCAAGAATGCTTTTAACCGCTATTTACAATATTCTAAAAAAGAATGAGCCCTACAACGCTGAGCTTTATCGCAAATCCGACAAGCCTCCTGCTCATCGCGAGCTCTCTCTTGACGAGGCTATCTTTATTCTTCAAAGGCAAGGATATCTGATTACTGCTACTTAATGCTTTGGTTTATTCTGTTTTTTTCGCCATCTTGTGATGGTGCGCGTTAGCATGGTTTTTTTAGTGTGGTGGGGGTGTTTTATTTTTCAAACTTCCATTATACCACAAACAACAAAACCTTGCATCCTTTTTCCGGATGCAAGGTTTTGTTGTTTTTAGGGGGCTTATGATGCAGCCCCCTATGTCTTTTTCGTATACCTATATCTCTGCGTAGCGTTGTAGCATGGCGGAGAGTTCGGATCTTGTGGCTTTTGCGGTGGGGTTTATGTTGCCCTTGTCGTCGCCCATTATTATGCCTTCGGAGCTTGCCCAGACCAGGGCATCATATGCCCAGTCGCTCGCATCGCTACTGTCGGGGTAGTCAAGACTTGCCGTTACTGCCGGACTGCATGCATAGCTATAGATCATTGTTACAAACTCCTCGCGCGTGATGT
>CAYJDE010000315.1:0-1968 GCA_964368805.1 uncultured Desulfovibrionaceae bacterium | reverse complement strand
TTTTTTATGAGCATTATATTTGAAAATGATTGAGCAGAACTCTCGAGTGAGATAAAACAGGTAAACGTTTTTTATTGCTCCTTTATGCCTTGTCTGCTATAAAAAAAAGGCCTTTTTTGTTATAAAATTGTTTCAAAACCTATAACCTCAGGAGTCAGTTCATGAAAAAGTATTTTTCTTGTATGGTATTTGTACTTGGTCTGTGCATCAGCATGCCCCATATGGCCAATGCAGAATCCACCCTCTCAAACTTAAAAGGTATGCCTGTTGTTGATGAAAACAATTACAAGCCTAATACCCCTGAAGCAGCATTCATAACCATGAAAAAAATTTTTCAAGACAGCGTAAACAGCATTACTAACCATGTAGAAGACGAAAAAGCAGTTCAAGCTATAGAACAAAGACTCTTGAACGCTGTGGAAAAAATTGCCCAACAAGGCCTTAATGCCGGCATGAATGGACTGCAAGCCTACAGCCAAGCCTTTAGTGAAGGTGCCCTTATGGGTGCAAAAACGCTCAGCACTATCATTGCTCAGCAAGATAGTAAGGTCAAAAATTCTATAGTCGGTTGCTATATACTCCATGACCCGCAGCGTGTGGGCTATGCCGTTGTTCAGAACACAATGGATCACGAGGATAAACCTCTAAAAACCATCTCTGTCATGGTGTGGAAAAAAGATGCTTTAGGAAAGTGGGGATCGGGTAGTGCCTCTGCCAAAAGCGACGTGGGCGAAACCTTCACCACCACCAGCATAGCGCATTTACACGATTACAATCCCTCAGCCGACATTCAATGGAACATCACCATTAAGGACGGCGTCATGACAGTGCAAACTCCAAAGGCCTTCAAAGACGGCGAAGAATACATGAGTGCCGCTTGGAATGAAGACTTTGTGGCAACTGAGCTTGAACCCGACGGTGTATATGTATTTTCCACATCCAAGTAATATATTAAGAGACTTTTTCTACAAAGAATTGGCTCTAAAAACACCTATCAGGAATCACTTGCAATAAGAACAAAATTCTTCTATAGTCTCTTGTAGGGAGGGGATAATCCTCTCCCTTTCATAAATATACAAACAGTTAAGGAGAATCCTTATGAAATCTTTGAAAGGTACACAAACTGAAAAAAATATTCTCACCGCTTTTGCCGGTGAATCTCAAGCCCGTAACCGTTATGACTTTTTCTCTTCCCAAGCTAAAAAAGACGGTTTCCGCCTTGTACAAGAAGTGTTTGCCGAAACATCTGCTCAAGAAAAAGAGCATGCCAAGCGTCTTTTTAAATTTCTTGAAGGTGGCGAAGTGGAAATTGTAGGCGCCTTCCCTGCCGGTATCATCGACACCACAGAAAAAAACCTTATAGGTTCTGCCGCCGGTGAAAAGCATGAGTACGAGCATATGTATCCTGAAATGGCTGCCATGGCCGACAAAGAAGGTTTTGGTGAAATTGCTTGCGTTATGCGCAATATTGCCATTGCAGAGCAATTCCATGAAAAACGCTTTTTGAGCCTTGCCAAAGAAATCCGCGAAGCCAGCATGTTTAAGCAACCTGCTCCTGTCACATGGCGCTGTTTGAACTGTGGCTGGGTGCATGAAGATGCCACCGCCCCGCATTTGTGTGGTGCATGCGCCCACCCAACAGCACACTTTGAAGTGCTCTATCATACCTATGAAAACTAGGTTTTAAGCACTAAACATAACAACCCTCGGGGAGCTTCGGCTCCCTTTTTTTATATATATAGGAATCTTAAATTATGCAGGAACCTTGATTTACACGCCACCCTACCCACATACCGCTAGACAGTTTCTATTAAAGGGGATACATTAAGGTTCGTGTGCAATGCATTGCGCAAAGGTCTCTATACAGCATAAATTTCCCTACGGTCTCACCTAAACGCTTACATTTTTGATATAAGGAAACGCTGATTAAATGCCTTTTTGCCCACTAACTGCGTCAGACTCATCTTA
>CAYJDE010000314.1:0-1992 GCA_964368805.1 uncultured Desulfovibrionaceae bacterium | reverse complement strand
AGTGCCGTACCAAAAATAATAGCCCCATTGGCTGCGGTATCAAAATTTTCTCCAAGGGTGCCAAGGCCTGCATTCAGCGCGTCAAGCCCGCTGGATTCAATACCTCTAAAACTTTCCCCGGCACGAATGCTTAAATTCGTAAAATTACTTTGTAATGTGGCATATTGTGCTTCACGAATTTTTGTATAGCCGCTAAAGGCGTTATTTAACGCATCATCGGTTTTTTTTACTTCGTCAGAATAGCCTTGTAGAATGTCAAAATTCTTTTTCATCAAGGCATTAAAGCCCAAAAAAGACTCTTGAGAACCAAAAGCTTCTGCCAAAGCTTGACCGGACTTTTCTGCACCTTCTTGCAATTTGCGTAAAGCAGCAGGCCAACCTTGCGTTTCAACAAGGCTTTTAAAGGATTTTATGCCCACGGCATCAAAGGCCATTTGTAGATTTTTGGCAGGTTTTTGTAGCTCAAGCATTAAAGAGCGTAATTGCGTAGACGCTTGACTGGCGGTGCCGGATGTTTGGGTAACTAAGGACATGGAGCCGGCAAGCTCGTTATATTCAACCCCTAAAGATTTAGCCACCGTTGAAAGCTCGCCCATAAGCGGTGCCAACTCTCGTACATTGGTCATGCCTAGCTTTTCAATGGTGAAAAACATATTGGATGCTGTGGTGGCATCCTTTATTTCATCGCCATAGGCATTCATCACCTTGGCTAAAGCGTTGATGGCTTCCGCTTGCGTCACCCCTGCGGCCTTGGCCGTTTGTGAGGCCACAAGCAGCATATCTTGCGCTTTTGCCACATCGGTAATGCCCGCAGAAATAACTTGATAATACCCTGTGGTTAATTCTGTTGCAGAGCCCAGTTCCGCAGGTATTTCCATCATTTTCTTTTTTATTTCTGCCGTGGCTTCATCGGTAACTTTGGTGGTTTCCCAAAGGGCCTTTTCAAAATTACCAAATTCTTGCAGTGAGGCCCCTGCAGATATGCCTCCAAGCACTCCGCCGGCGGCGGCAAAAAGCTCACCGCCGCCAAGTGCCCCGCCAAGGCCGGCAAGCACTTTATCAAGGCCTCCCAGCTCTTGCTGTAAGGCTTTACTGCTTTGCCCCACTTGGCGAAAAGCAGAAGAAGCCCTATCAGTAGCAGAAATAGTCATGGTAAATTGACTTTGTTTGTTGCTCATGAGGGCTTCTTCTCCTTACGTTTATTTTGGTGAAAAGCTAAAGTGTCGTGCTCCAAAGCTTGTATTTTGCTAAATAGCTCTTGCGTCAGCTCTATGTCGTATATTTTGGCCACCGCTAGCACAGCAGGGTAGTCTAGCCCCACCAAGGCCATACCAACGCGCCACTGTGTTTGCACCAAAAGCCACAATTTATATGCTGTGCTATTTTCTTCTAAAAGTATGGGCGGCTTATTTTCGCATGTTTCGCACGTCAGCTTTTTTCTTTTGCGCTGTGCATTTTTGCGGCACAGCTCGCAATGTTGTATTTTTTCCCGATGACTGTAATAACGGTCATAGGCTATAAGTTTCCCTCGGCTACGGGGGCTTTGCTTATTTCTTTGGTAATGGCTTCAATTTCAAGCACGTCCGGCAAAGTAAGTTCGCTTTTAAGCTGTTCCCAATCTTGCACGCAATATTGCAGGGGTTTTTCACGCGTGTAGCGCATGGTTTCAAGGCCAATATCCTTTTTAGCAGTCACATCTTCGCTGTACTGTATTTGTGTTTGGGTAACGTCCCAATATTCTTCCCAAGTGAGAGGGCGAAGGTGTACAATTTTTCCACTTTGTAAGGTTTTTTCTGTGTAGTTCATGATTAATTCCTTATTTTAAGTTTTTTCTTAGTGAGTTCAAAAAGGGTGAGATGCCATTTTCATCACTTTCTTACAGGCTGTTCAAAAAGGGTGAGATACAAGGAAGACGAAGTTTTTTGTGTAGGGAGTGTACTCTTCTGGTACTCGACCAAAACAAAAAACAAGCCCTCTCAAAGCGGGCGAAGT
>CAYJDE010000313.1:0-2001 GCA_964368805.1 uncultured Desulfovibrionaceae bacterium | reverse complement strand
TCGTTTCTGCCTTCAAAGGTGGCTTCGGCGGCCACTTCATAGCGCCCAAGGGGCAGGGTCACATCTTTGGTTTCCCGTATGGGCTGGCGGCTGTTGGTGGTGATGGTGCGGGTAAAAAGGGTGGCATAGCCGCTTAAAGGGTTGCCGTTGTCGTCAATTTTGCGATAATAAAAAGCAAAAGACACGCTATGGTTAATATAATTACCACTACTACTGTCTATGGTCCAAACGCCTTGGGGCACGGCATAAGACACAACGAGGGTATCTGTCATGCTTCCGGCGGGGTTTGCCGCATAGGGGCCCATGCGTTGCCCGCCATTGCCTCGTGTTTTAAGCTCAATGCCGGAAACTTCTAACGAGGTTTCTACGTTGTCGGGAAACAGCGTCACGGTGCCCCCTTCGGGCACAAATTGTAGCTCTACATTGCTGTAGGCCGAATCTATAATAGCCCCATCACGCCAAAACACCGTGTCGCCAAAAAAGAGCTGCTCCACGTTGTATTCTCCACGTCCGCAACCATATACGGCAAAAAGGAAAAATTCTTCACCGATATAGCGAAAATAGGTTTGCGCCACCACATCGGGCACAATTTTCATACGCCCAAAACCTTCGGGCTCTGCTTGATACAGGCGCGCCCTATTGGTAGAGTCAGAAATGCTGTAGGTAGGCGATATTTCCTCATTTTGCATGGATTGAGACTGCGCAGAAGGCAAAGAGGGCGTAGGGCTTAATGCGCCAATCAGCATGCTGCCTGCCATCATGGTAAGAGAGCCGGCAAGGCCCCCAAGGGCACTTGCGGCCCAAGCAGCCATGCCAAGGCCCGTTAAATATGCAGAAACACCAAAAGTCACAAGGGCTGCCACAACCGAAACAACAATCATACCAATCATTGCCAGCGGGTTTTTACCTCCATCACCGCCACCACCACCCAAAGGGGCTTCGGAAAATATTAGCACAGCATCAGGCGCAAGCTCCACATCCCAAAATTTGCGTAAAAGGGGCTTACCCTCATAAATGCACAAGGTCGGTGTGGGGAACTCTTTACTTTCAGGATGCAGCACTTCCACAATGGTGCGAGGGCTTGTGGCCTCCATTTGCATTTCTTGAAGTATCTTCGTTCCTGATGTGACAACTACTTTTGGCATAGGGCGTTTTCCATTTTTGGCTGTGATTTATGTATATACCAATGCAATTTTCTATATCCATCCATACCAATAATCTGAAAAGGGCTATCCAGTTTTACGCCAATATGGTCAAGGCAATGCATAATCATAAGCCCTTCAGTGGTTTGCACTGCCACCCCTACATGATTTTGCCGTGTGCCTTGTACAAAAAAGGCTATGTCCAGCTCTTGCGGCTCTCTGCCTTGTACGGGCACCAAATCATAAACGTGCGGTTGCATGGCCTTCACAACGCTGCTGTAGCGTCCGGCATCGGCTATAATGGGGGCCGTTTCAATGCCAAAAAGCTCACGAAAGACACAGCGCACCAATTCGCCGCAATTGTATTCATCTATACAATTTGGTGCTTTGGCCCACGGTTTGCCTATATATTTTTCATACCAAGCCATTACTCACCTCTAACCAAAGCAGGATAATCCTCCGGCGCATAAATGCGTCCATACGGTGCCAGCAGCCAATTAAGTATGGTACCCGTAGCCGTTAAGGTACCGCCGCTTTCTGTGGGGCTGTGCAATTGCACCCCTTCATATACTTGGCTTGGACCTTCGCTTTCGTGGCCTTTCACATAGGCCCGAAAAGTCACGGTAATTTTGCCGCCATACAAGGCCGCATTTTTTAAGTCTTCATCAAGGGTGGTGCCCACACCGCCAATACGAAATTGGAATTCCCCCGGCGCATCTTCTGCACTTTCCGGTAAGTCCACATCAAAGGGCAGGCCAATATATTCGCACACTTGCCCTGCATCTATGGGGGCGGTATCCTCATGCTTAAAGTAAAACTTTACCATGTCATTATCCACCACGGGCCAGCGCACCACCCG
>CAYJDE010000312.1:0-2014 GCA_964368805.1 uncultured Desulfovibrionaceae bacterium | reverse complement strand
AAAAAAAGTTTCCCCTCTCAGACTCTCCCCTTCAAAAAAACCCATTGCGTCAATATACTATCTTTAAAAAGAAAAATGGTGACGCACCAAGAATCGTTTAGAAAATTTTGCCGAAATAGAAGTCAAACTCATGCGCATTTCCCTTCATATATCAACGACACTTTGTCTGTGTTTTTATAGCTGACGCCGCAGATAAGCCCTTTTCAATCATCCACCCATTGCATACTTGGTAAGCTATCAAAAGGGCTTAGATGCAAGGAAGCAGAAAAACACAGGCAACGCTGTGTATACAGACATACATAAGTTGTCTGTGTTTTTATAGCTGACGCCGCAGATAAGCCCTTTTCAATCATCCACCCATTGCATACTTGGTAAGCTATCAAAAGGGCTTAGATGCAAGGAAGCAGAAAAACACAGGCAACGCTGTGTATACAGACATACATAAGTTGTCTGTGTTTTTCCAGCTGACGCCGCAGATAAGTCCTTTTCATAGCTTACCAACCGTGATTCCCAATGAGGTCCACAAATACAGCACTACCCACATCCTTCACGAGCACGGTACCATTTTCTCTACGTACTTGCATAAGTCTCTGTGAGCGTTTTTGGTCTCCTACTGGAATTAGCATAATACCGCCTTCGTCCAATTGCCGTACCAAGGGCTTGGGAATTTCTGGCCCCCCTGCTGTTACTAAAATACGATCAAAGGGGGCGCCTTCTTGCATGCCTAAGGTGCCATCATCACGTTTCATATAAATATTTTTTAAAGGGATTTTATGGGCAAAAAGTTGGCGTGTGGCTGTATAAAGTTCAGGTATTCGTTCTACTGTATATACGAAACAGCCTAAATAAGATAAAATTGCCGCCTGATAGCCAGACCCTGTACCAATTTCCAGCACGCGCATGCCCTTTTCTACACGCAAAAGCTGTGTCATCAAGGCTACGGTAGAAGGCTGGGAAATGGTTTGCCCAAAACCTATGGGCAAAGGACGATCTTCATAGGCTTGCATGCGAAAAACTTCTTGCACAAATTCATGCCTTGGCACGCTTTCCATGGCTTTAAGCACCTGTTCATCCACAATGCCTGACTTTTCACGCAGCTGACGTACCATGGCCTCACGCAGTTTTTTGGGGTCCAGCGAGCCTTGTCCACACGAATCTTGCCTTGCCAAGAGAGGAGCCTGACCACGCTGACTGGGCGATGCCGTACCGCCCCTCTGTCTACCATATTGAGACAGGTCATACTGCCCACTTTGTCCCGTTTGCCCGCTTTGTCCTGTTTGTCTCGGTTGTCCCTTTTCCTCAAAAGAAACAAATTGTTCACTTTGTCCATTTGGCTCAAATTGCTCAGGGGGGGTAAGGGGACTATTTTGCTTAGAAATAATAGAGGGTACACCAAGCCCCACAGGTTCAACCCATTCCAGATTTTCAGTCTGTTCCTTTTGCGCAGCTTTTTTTTGTGCGGCTTTGGTAAGCCATTGCGTATCTCTTGGCTTATACCCTTTTTTATGCCAATTATCGTACATAATTCCTTCGACTTTATTTTATATAATTCCAATGGTATCCCACTTTAAGAACAAATTTCTTGTGTACTGTCAAGAGCAAGCCCTTTATATAAGGAAATACTGATTTAGACTAACTCGAGACCTCTGCACAATTACTTTTAAATATAGCTTTGTGTATAGAATTTGAAAATTTTTTTGAAGTGTAAAATAACATGTGCAGAGGTAAAGGCACAAAAATCAAGTACTTAACGGCGAAGCAAAGCTACGCCTATTCTTGATTTTTGGTCGCGTCGACTGTCGTCAACGCTCCATGAGACCCTACGCAATGAATTGCGCAGAGGTCTCAATCCGCATGCGCCACAATTTTTATTTTCACATGCAAGATTCTGGCGCAATTGGTTTTTTTGAAGGGGAGAGTCTGAGAGGGGAAGCTTTTTTTTCCTAAAAAAAGTTTCCCCTCTCAGGAAAAAAGTTGAATCAACATTTGCATAAGTACTTTATTGACTAAAAAT
>CAYJDE010000311.1:0-2024 GCA_964368805.1 uncultured Desulfovibrionaceae bacterium | reverse complement strand
TTGACTGTCGTCAACGCTCCATGAGACCCTACGCAATGAATTGCGCAGAGGTCTCGTTATGTAAAAGCCTACTAACCTATATTCATAACTTCCTTTGATATGAGTATGGTCATATCATCGGTGTCATTTTTGTATTCACGGTATTCTACACCATTAAGGGTATGGCTGGCCTTCTCTGTCCATTTGTCTGCCAATTCCACAGGAGGATTAGCAGTAGCATCTTCGGTGCCATTGATACCATTAAGCACATCTGTCACAGACTTAGCATTGGCGGTATCAGCACTATCTCCAAGGACAAACATATCAATATTATTGATTTTACCCTCAGAAATAAGTTCTTTTACCGTATCAAGATTATTAATACCCGTGAGCAAGACATCCATTCCGTCGCCACCATCAACCAGCACATCATCAATGCTTAAATCATCCATTTTGATAAGGTCATCGCCTTTACCGCCAAGAATGATGCGGTTATGTGCATTGGCGTCAAAGAAGTCATTACCTTTAAGACCGATAAGTATTTCTTCTTCACCAAAGAACGTATCATCTTTATTGGTGCCTTTATCCATTTGCTCTTTAAGCTCGTTGTACTCTTGGCGTTCTGCTTTGTCATCGCCAATATTGTCACGAGCAGCAAGTTTTTTATAGGTAAGGGCATCCACAAGGCTTTGTGCAAGCTCATCGGCAGCTTTAACATCTTGAGGGCCAGCAAAGTATTCCAAAAGACGGTCTTCGTATGGCGTATCTGCCAATAAATCAGCAGTGATATCTTCCAAAGAAGGAGCTTTCCACGTAGCAGACACAGTAAAGCTTTGCTCATCTGGGTTCATGCTGGTGGTATCACCGTCGCCAAGAATAATTTCCTTAGAGGCAGTACCGCCCACAACCATATCATCAAAGGTCATGGTCCATTCTTTGCCGCCCTTATTGGTAAGGGTAACGTCGCCAAAGTCAATGGTGGTGGTGGTGCCATCTTGATTAATGACAGCATCACCGCCGCCTTGCCAGTTCCAATCGCTATTGGTCCAAGAGTTGGTTTTAGCATTGTAAATCACTTTAATATCGTTAATTTCAATACTCTTTCCATCATCGTCGGCACCAAAAATCAAATCAAAGGTGGTGCTGGCAGACAGTGCATCATGGGCAATGGTCACGTCCACATCTTCATGTACAGGAACCATATCGTCTATGACCTTCATGAATATGTCTTCACGAGCTGTTTTCCCAGACGCATCAGTATACACTAGCCAAATAGATTCAGTAGTATCCCCATAAGGATGATCGGCAGTTTGGGTCATGGTGTAGGTAAAGTTGACTGTATAGCCATCTTTGGCATTACCAAGAATGGAATCAATACGCACATTACCATAACCAAAGTCCATGCCTTCTTCACTCAGCTCCCAAACGCCACTTTCTTTATTCCAAGTGGCTATGGGGGAAGAATAAGAACTAAACAAATCCACTTTAACGCTGGCAAGACCATCAGGAGCAGTAATATTCATACTACCGCTTTTCACCAATGCATCAGCATCGGGGGCCGTACCGTTTTCAAGGTTTGCTTCATATAAAGTAGTGTTGGAATCAAGAGTTTCCGACTCTACACTAATGCCGGCTGATTTGAAGGGGTCAACCTTTACAGCAAGCTCTGCATGGTCTCCATCCTTATCAACAGCACCTGCCACTATATCAAAGCTTGTGGCACCATTTGGCATATCAAACTCATAATATTGTTCGTAATCCCAAGTGCCATTATCATTTAAAGCGAAAGCAAAGTATTCGTCAAAATAGTATTGCCCCTTTCCTGCTTTAAGAGTATTGCCATCAAGAACAAGGGTTAACTCTATTGCAGAGCCGTACTTACTCATTACAGTAAAGGTATCAGATGGCATTCCATTTTCATCAAAGGTAATGCCGCCAAAGGATTTCAGGTATATTCCTACATCACTCATACCGTCAGCGCCTTGCGCATCAATGTCACCGGAAGCGGTGGCAATGGTGAAGAAGTCGCCAGTAGGATCTGCTTT
>CAYJDE010000310.1:0-2026 GCA_964368805.1 uncultured Desulfovibrionaceae bacterium | reverse complement strand
TTTTGCGGTTGTTGTGTTTTGGGGGGATGTTGACCTTATAATGGGCCTATGCTAGTTTGTAAAATAGCTTGAACATGGGGCAGGATAAGGACACAGTATGGCGCGTATTCTTTATGGTATTCATGGTACTGGGCATGGACATGCCATGCGTGGTTTAACCATTGCACGGCAATTGCGTCAGCATGAATTTCATTTTGTAGCCAATGATGATGCCCGTAGTCTTTTGGAAAAAGAATTTCCTGTCTATCCTTTACCCAATTTGGGGACGGTATTTAAAAATTATAAGGTAGACATGCTGTCCACCGTGGCAAAAGCTGTGCCCATTCTTTTGCAAAGAGAAAAGTACATTAATCAAGTTTCTAACATCATAGATGATTTTAAACCTGATGTGTGTATGACAGATTTAGAATATTTTGTTCCAAGGGCAGCAGAGCGCAAGAATATTCCTTGCCTTACTTTGGATCATCAGCATGTGATTACTTGCTGTAAACATGACTTGCCGAAGGACATGCTTTGGGATTATTATATACAGGGGCTTACGCCAAAGTATTTATTTCGTCCCACAGCGCAAAATCTGATTGTATCTTTTTATGCGCCGCCGGTAGATAGTCGCTATACAGCACGGGTGGTACCCCCTATTTTACGTGATGCTGTGTTACAGGCAAAACCGCGAGATGATGGGCATGTGGTGGTATATCAAAGTAACTCGACCCATAGGGCCTTGGTAGATTTTTTACACACAGCCACACAAAAAACTTGCTATGTTTTTGGCTATCAAAAACAAGAAGGGCAAGAGGGCAATATTATTTTTAAGAAAAAATCTGAAAAAGATTTTTTAGCTTTGCTTGAAAGTTGTTCTTATGTAATACAGGGCGGCGGACATACGCTTATGACTGAGTCTTTATTTCTTGGAAAACCCATTCTTACCCTACCCATTATGGCTATGGTGGAACAACGTTTTAATGCTTTATACATAGAAAAACTTGGCTATGGTATGCAGGCAAATATGTTGCATTTACAGAAAAATCTCTTGCAAAAATTTGAAGAAAATTTACCCTATTATAAAGCAAATATCTCGCAGCAAACATTTTGTGGCAACGAGTTGGTTTTTGGGCTTGTGGAGAATTTTATCCGCACCCAAAAACTAGATTTGTTTTCTAAGGACGGTCATATGCGTTCTGATACACTGGAGAGCTAGTTACATGAAAACCACTGAAGTGATTCATGATTTTATTGCAGCAACGGAGTTTGTGTTTTTAACCATGACACAAATTACCCTCACACCGGGGCGTCCTTATTTAAAGACGGACCCTGCCTCTACTGGTGTAATTACGGGACTTGTGCCCCTTTATAAAGAACAGCATACGGGCAGTATTTCCTTAAGTATGACTAAAGAAGGTGCCATGTGTGCCCTTAACGCTATGTTTGGTGATGATATTGTCAATGCTGCTGAAGACGCCAAAGAAATGGTGGGTGAGTTGGTAAATATTTTATCCGGCGATGTGCGCCGCCGCTTTGCAGAGAAGAATTTGGTGTATAGTGGTGGAACACCACATCTTTTTGTAGGTCAAGGCCACTGTATAGAGCATACTACCTCTGCCCCCATAGTTGCTATTCCTTTTGCCTTACCTGAAGGCTTTTGTGTAGTAGAGTTTGGCCTTGACGCCATAGAATAGCCTTTCTTTGCATGAGCTCTTTCTTTTTCTTGATGAATCCTTCCTAGATACGTCTGTTTCGTATTTTCTTTTATGTGGTTATTGCTTTAAGTTCGCATACAAAGAAAATAACCTGCTTTTATTGATCCCTTTTTTTCTCATGGACACAATATAAGGAAATGTTGATTTGTTGCACTGTTTTGAGTAGCGCTTCTTTTCTCTGATTGTCGTCAACGCTTCAAGGTACCCTACGCAATGAATTGCGCAGAGGTTTCAAAACTTTGATGCGCCACAATTGTCTTTTTTTAAACAAACTATCGACGCTAGGGGTTTTTTTGAGGGGGAGAGTCTGAGAGGGGGCCCTTTTTTTT
>CAYJDE010000309.1:0-2027 GCA_964368805.1 uncultured Desulfovibrionaceae bacterium | reverse complement strand
TCTTTAACCATAGACGGGGCAGACACAAGCCTTACCGTGCGCTCTGGTGGCACTTGGAATGCCGATACAAATCTTACCGTAAATAATGGTAGCATTGTAGTACAAGGCAACCTTACTATGGGAGGCATTAATCCAAGCGGACTCAATGATGGTGCCATTATTGTAAATAATGGGATTCTTTCTGTAGAACATGGAGCAACTCTTACCATCAATACAGATAATGTTGGCGACGATTTGACCTTGGGTGCCAATGGCATACTGAAAGTAGCTGGCGCAGATACAGCAAACGCAAAGGACGCTGGCATCCTCAACATTCAAGGCTCTACCGTCACAGCCAATCTGTCCGACTTTGGAACTGTGACTATTACTCAAGATGGCATCCTTAACGATTTTGAAAAAGATAGTACAGTACAAGGAACTGTTAACGCCGATGTAAACACCACCCTTACTCTCACAGGCGGCGAAGGGGGTATTTTTGCTTCCGGCACCGTCAATGGCCTAAAAGCAGAAATTGCTACAGATGTCTTTGGAAGCGATGCTCATGCTGACAGTATCATCCTTACCGGCTATAAAGATATCAACGAAGCTTCGCTTTCAGACGTCAATTCTCATGTGAATCTCCCCACTGAAAACATCGGTGCGGGCACGCTAAGCTACGCAGGTGTTGACCCCAATACTGGAGCTATTGTCCCCACCACCGTAGCAGGTATTGTGCCATACACGAAACCTGGTTCCGCTACACCTCAATATGCGTCCATCTTAGATGGTGAAGGAGTTAGCTTAGTTCTCACGGGGCAAAATGAGACATCTCCAGGTGTGCCCAATGGTGTACTTAGCGACGGTAAAATAACCGTTCAAAACGGAGCCACATTGACCCTTGGTAGTGATGGCGGTGCACAAGACACCTCCATTGGTAATGTTGGTAATTACAAAGATATTGTTGCCACGGGAGCAGGTGCTGAAGGCTCACGCTCTAGTGTTACCATCCAAAATACAAACCTTACAGGAAATAATTTTACCATCAGCGACGACGCATCGCTAAATATTACAGATGCCTCGCTCACGGCAAAGTCTCTTTCTGTGACAGACGCTACTGTTAATGTAGGAAGCAAAGATTCGTTGCATGCAAGTGCCTTAACTACCAACGGCGATGCTGGCATTACTCTTACAACCAACGCTCCGGGTGCAGGAATGCCAGACACTACCAGAGCCACGTTAAATGCCTATGGTAGTGTCACAGCAAACAATATAAGCTTAGACAATGCTTCTATGAATGTGGACCTTGCCAATGAAATGCAAAATGTATCTGTTGGTAATAACGTAACGCTGATGAATGCAAGTGACCTTACCGTTAATGGCGGTAAGGTAAACGTACAAAATACGTTAACATTGACCGATAGTACACTCAAGGTCAATGAAGGTTCTGTAGGTATTGCCCATTTAACTATGGAAGGAAACTCGCACGTAAACGTAGCAGATGGTGCTAGCACCGACGGTGCGCCTTTGGCTGGTTTATATATCTACAACAGCACCGATTTTGGCAACACTATCTTTACTACTGAAGGCCCACAGGTCGGCCAGAATACAGTATACGTTGGCAAGGGTGCGATTTTAGATGTCAACGGCACCTTTAGTCATGCTGGCAGTTCTGATGCTGAAAATCCTGCCACCCTACACATGGGAGAAGGTGCTACCCTTTCTGCTACAGGCTTAAATCTTGGCAATGGCATTACCCTTACTGGTGGGGATATTGTTCTTAGAAGTGACGGCACAGGCGATCAAAGAATCACAGGCGCTCTTACCATCAACGATACAGGGTCTATGAGTAGTCTTAACATTACTGATGGTATATGGACTAATAATGACACCATTACCGTGCAAAACGGCCTTCTCATCTTACAAGAGAATGCCGTGCTCAATGCAGGCGCAGCTATTACCATTGCCAGCAATGTTGATGCAGGAAATATAGGTTCTTTAATTTTAGAACAAAATTCTGCCTTAAATATGGGGAATAACCAGCTTACAGC
>CAYJDE010000308.1:0-2039 GCA_964368805.1 uncultured Desulfovibrionaceae bacterium | reverse complement strand
CAAGAGCAGAACGAAATTTTTTGCCATGTTTGGGCATTGTCTCATCCTTCGTTTTACATCTCCTGCCGCTATTTTTTTGCAAGATAGCAGCAGTACAATTGATTTGAACGGCTTTTCTTCAATGAAAAGCTACTTAATTTCAATGCCCATGCTGCGGGCGGTACCGCTGATAGACTTAATGGCTGTCTCAAGACAGGCAGCGTTAAGGTCAGGCAACTTTAACTTGGCGATTTCTTCAATTTGGGCTGCACTTACGGAACCCACTTTGTTACGGTTAGGTTCGCCGGAACCTTTTTCCACCTTGGCAGCTTTCATGATAAGCACGGAAGCAGGAGGTGTTTTGGTGATAAAGCTAAAGGAGCGGTCTGCATACACAGTAATAACAACAGGGATAATCATACCCTTTTGATCTTGTGTACGAGCATTGAATTCTTTACAAAATCCCATAATGTTCAGGCCATGCTGACCAAGAGCAGGACCTACTGGTGGGGATGGGTTTGCAGCACCTGCGGAAATCTGCAATTTGATTTTGGCAACTTCTTTTTTAGCCATTTGGTTGTTCCTTCAAAAACACTATAAACTTTGCACGTTAACCCTTGGAGACTTGAATAAAATCCAGCTCCACTGGCGTTTGGCGTCCGAATATGGAAACGGAAACTTTGAGTTTACCTTTGTTGTAATCAACTTCATCCACAACGCCATTAAATCCACCAAAAGGTCCGTCAATAACTCGCACTTCGTCGCCACGCTCAAAGTTAAATTTAGGACGTGGTGTTTCCTGACGTTCCTTCATGAGTTGTAAGATCTTCTCAGCTTCTCTGTCACGCATGGGAGAAGGTCTATTTTTCCCGCCAACAAATCCGGTAACCTTAGGAATGTTTTGAATAAGGTACCAAGAAAAATCTGTCATGTTCATTTGAATCATGACATAGCCGGGATAAAACTTTCTTTTTGTGGTGCGCTTTTCGCCGCCCTTTCCAAGTTCTTCCACTTTTTCTGTGGGCACAACAACACGGCCAATGAGACCTTGAGCTTGTCCATTACGAATCATTTCATTGATGGTTTGCTCTACACGTTGTTCAAAACCGGAATAGGTATGCAAAATATACCAACGCATGTTCTCGGTATTTATACCAAGTGCATCGTCCCCATCAATTTGGGTGTCATTTTGGCTTTCGTCTGGGCTTTGGAATGCGCTATGTTCTGAAACTTGCTCTTCTACGCTTTCTTCTTGCGTAAAAGTACTTTCTTCAGAAGAAATTTCTTTTGCAGCATCTTCTAGATTGTGTTCACTCATGACTTGGGGCCTTTAAGAAAGAATAGCTTTGATGATGGAGGAAAGCCCAAGATCCACAAGGCCCAGAAGGACAGACATGATGGCTACAAATCCAAGAACAACAAAGGTTGCGCTGCGTGTTTCTTTAAGGGTAGGCCAGCTCACCTTGCGAAGCTCTGCACGAGACTCTTCAACATAGGTAATAAAACGTGAAATGGAGTTTTCTTCAGAGCTAGCCTTTTGGGGCGTAGGCGCAGATGCTTTTTTTGTTGCCATAGTGGATACCGTAGATACTTTTTTGGGTAAAAAAATGGCAGGGCAGGAGGGATTCGAACCCCCAGCTTGCGGTTTTGGAGACCGCCGCTCTAGCCGTTGGAGCTACTGCCCTGTAAACAGTGTGTTGAAAAATTGCCATGCGCTATGTTAGCTTAGAAAAATGGCTTTTTCACACCTATTTTGAGATATGGGCCCTAGGAAATTATTGCAAAATCCTAGGGCCATAGACTCTATGTTTTGCTACTTGGTTTCGCGGTGCACGGTGTGCTTGCGGTCCCAAGGACAATATTTTTTAAGTTCAAGCCGACCGGTAGTGTTTTTCTTATTCTTCCGGGTGCTGTAGTTGCGGCGTTTGCACTCAGTGCAAGCCAAAAGTACGTTTATACGCATGATAATTACTCGACGATTTCGGTTACAACACCGGAGCCAACAGTACGGCCACCTTCACGGATAGCAAAGCGAAGGCCAGCTTCCATGGCGATGGGGT
>CAYJDE010000307.1:0-2058 GCA_964368805.1 uncultured Desulfovibrionaceae bacterium | reverse complement strand
GGCTTGCCTTTGGCTTGCTCCCCTGCGGGGCTTGCCCACTTCCTGTGGGCTGATAGTAGCCGCAGGACATAGTGAACAGTTATTTTTCAAAGGTTTGTTAGAGGGCAAAAGACATTTAATTAGTCTTTTTTTATAAAATTCATAAAACCGAGGTGCATGCTATGAAGTACATTTTTTTTAATGGCCTACTCTGCTTCTTCTCCAGTTGCGCTCTACTTTTAAGCGCTCCCACAGAAACGTTAGGACAAAGTAATCTTGCTACGTATGATGCCATCAAGCATGCTTGCGCTACAGACAGTCAAAGCATTGGCCTGGCTAAGGAAAAAGATAAAGAGGCTCGTAAACTTACAGATGCTATGAACGGGCTTTTTTTGTCAGCAGGCATAACAAAAGAAAGTTTTACTTTCGAACAAATGCTGACCTATTTGGATAAAGGCTATGCAATCAATAAAGAAAAAAAACTCGGTTTAAAAGGCCCTAAAGTTATTTCCTTTATCGCTGCTGGTGCTGATGGAGACTATAAAGCCCTAGACAGTATTTGCCCACCTATACTACTTACTAGCTTGAAAAAAAATAGCGAAAGCTATCCAGAAGTCATTGAGTTCCCTCCACGCAGTGCTAATTTAACTACAGCAAAAGATGCTACAGTATCTACAATAACCAAGGAGCATGTCTCCAAATGGAGGGCTCAATATCCTATTCACTTTGTAGCGTACGTCAATAAAACGGGAGACTATGAAGTAGAAATAGAGTACAGTAAAAATAAGGCACACACCTCTAGTGCACCATTAAAAATCTATGCAACAACGGGTCTAGATAAAAAATCTTTGGAAAAAGCATCTCAATTATCAGAAAAAGTCGCTAGTACTGCCGATAAAAGCTGGAAAACATTTAGAACAAGTAGTCTTGGTCTGCTACGTCTTGAAGCAGGTAAAAAGTATTATCTACTCCTGACCGATACAGAAACAAGCTCAAAAAACAAGAAAGAAGTCATGGCATTACACAAGCTAAAACTCAAAGGTCCTCTAAGAGAACTTGATACCAAACCGTATAACGATAGTCACCGTGCGCTATCCCATGCTTGTATCATGGACAGCCATGATTTGAGTACCTTTCTGCACGAACTTAGCAAAGAGGAACAAGCTAAAAGATTGGCAGCGTATGCGGGGCATTTAAGTGGGTTGTTTATTAAAG
This sequence comes from uncultured Desulfovibrionaceae bacterium, assembly GCA_964368805.1. GTDB lineage: Bacteria > Desulfobacterota > Desulfovibrionia > Desulfovibrionales > Desulfovibrionaceae > CAYJAD01. The sequence goes on along the minus strand of CAYJDE010000307.1, from coordinate 864 downwards.
CAGGTGTTACTAACAAAAATATTACCAGCAAACAAATGCTTTCCTACTACGATAAAGGAACAGAAAAATTTTTTAAAGAAAAGAAAGTAGAGTATGGTGATGGTCTTTTTGTCTATGGATATGTAGCTCTAGCTGCCGGCTTTAATCTTGAAAAATTAGAGAAAATGTGTGAGAGGTTGACTGGTGGCAGAAGGTATGACCATTTAGAAGGCTATAGCATACGCATAGAATTCCCCGCACAGCACGCACACCTTCAGTTTACTAAGGGGGCAGTAGTTCGCTCTGTGGACGGTAGCCCAGAACATGTTTCCCATTGGATGTCTGGCTCTCCTGTTATTTTTAAAACTTATATTGATAGAACCGGCGATTATGAAGTGGAAATAGCCTATAGTAAATCAGAAAAGGGGACTTCTACATCTCCTTTACGTGTGTATGCCATCAAGGGGGATCGCAATTCACCCAAGTCCGGCGATGCTGTTATTAAGGCAAAGGTTCCCGCCACGGCAAAAAACTGGAAAACTTATAAAAAACGGACGCTAGGCAAATTACGTCTGGAAGCCGGAAATTTTTATACCTTCTATCTTGCCGATGATGAAATTAAGAAAAAGAAAAAGAAAAATGTTATGGCATTACAGGAAATGGTTGTACGTCTTAAATAACTTTAGGAAACGCTGATTACATAAATCATTTTTTCTAACATATTTTTTTACACCCTATGGCATGCGCCACAATTTTTCTTTTCAAAAACAACATACTGGCGCAATTGGTTTTTTTGAAGGGGAGAGTCTGAGAGGGGAAGCTTTTTTTTCCTAAAAAAAGCTTCCCCTCTCAGGAAAAAAATGCATCAATGCCCCTTAACAGACT
>CAYJDE010000306.1:0-2086 GCA_964368805.1 uncultured Desulfovibrionaceae bacterium | reverse complement strand
CAAATTTTCAAATTTTAGACACAAAGCTATATTTGAAAATAATTGTGCAGAGGCCTTTATGTAGGGAGGAGGTATTTATCCAATTTAGCCAAAAGGTCGTCAACGTCTAGTGGTTTGCCAAGATGGTCATTAAGGCCGGCATCTAAGCATTTTTGGACATCTTCTTTGAAGACATTGGCTGTCAGCGCAATGATGGGGATATGTTGAGCGTATGGATTATCAAGGGCCCGAATAATGCGTGTGGCTTCATAGCCATCACGGCGTGGCATGTGAATATCCATGAGTACCACATCATACTTGTCGGCATGTTCTTGCATTTTTTCGCAGGCTATGATGCCATCTTCGGCACAATCAATTTCAATCCCTGTATACTGCAAAATGGTCAGGGCAATTTCCCTATTAATTTCTACATCTTCTACTAAGAGCATGCTACGACCTACAAAACGATTGGTATAATCCACCTTGGGTTTAAAACCTTGGGCTTGAATACTTTGTAAAGAACCAAGACAAGTATTGATGCAATCCACTAAGCGTGAGGGGAAGATGGGTTTTACCAAAGTGCTGGCTAAATACGCAGCTTGAGCTTTGGGGAGGGTGCTTTGTTCTTTGGAAGGAATGATTCCCACGATGGCTGGTAAATCCACCAATTTTCCTATTTCTTCCACAAGGTTGCATGCTGTGGTGTCAGATAGGTTATTATCAATGAAAATAATATGGTAGGGTTTATTCATATTTTGCGCCACCAAGCTAAGCACTTCAGCACCGCTGCCAGCCATATGGCATTGCATGCCTAAATTTTGCATCATATGCCCCAATGCCGCCCGTGTTCCTGGAACGGAATCAATTACAAGCGCTTTTATTTGCTGGGTATTCTTTTGCAAAATTTCTTTATGTATGGTGCTACCTTTTTCTGCTTGAATGCTGAAAGAAAAGGTGGTGCCTTCCCCGAGTTTTGAGCTTACGGTAATATCGCCGCCCAGCAAATTGACAATGCGTTTGGAAATGACAAGGCCAAGACCAGTACCGCCAAATTTACGGGTAATGGTGCTGTCTGCTTGCATGAAAGGTTGGAAAATACGAGCTCTTTGCTCATCATCCATGCCAATGCCCGTATCGGTTACCGATACTTCCACACGGCAATGCCGTTCGGAAATATTGGCGCACGAAGCTGAAAGGGTGATAGTGCCATTTTCTGGGGTAAATTTCACCGCATTGGAGAGGAAATTGGTGATGACTTGGGCAAGACGTTGTTCATCGGAAATAATATGCCAAGGGATAAGATTGCCAATGTTTACAATGAAATTTTGTCTTTTATTTTCAACAGTAAAGTTCACCACATTGACCACACGCATAAGCATGCTTTCCAAATCGAATTCTGTTAAAGCAAGTTCAAATTTATTGGCTTCAATTTTTGACATATCTAAGATGTCATTGATAACGCCAAGTAAATGGGTTGAGGCTTCGCCAATGCGTTCAAAGCAGTAATTTTTGCGTTCAAGGGAAGTGGCATCTACGCCAATGCTAGTCATGCCGATGATGGCATTCATGGGGGTGCGAATTTCATGGCTCATATTGGCCAGAAAGTCTGATTTAGCCATATTGGCTTTCTCGGCTTCTTCTTTGGCAAGGGTAATGTCCGACATGTCATAAAAAGCCGCCATGGCCCCTACGCACTCATCTCCTTCATTACGCAAAGGAGAAAAATTTACTGAATAGTGTATAGTTTGTCCTTGAATTTCTATGCTTTTCTTAAAATTTATGGCTACCCCATTTTTTAAGGTTTGCACAAAAAGCGCACCTAGCTTGCTTTCATTGGCATCACCTAAAAAGATTTCAAAAATTTCAGCATATTCTTTTCCTTCCAAGGCTACCATATGGCGCACGCCCACCATTTCTAAAAATTTATGCGTACAATAAACAAGTTTGGCTTGGTCGTCAAAAATAAGTATAATTTCCGCAGCATAGGTAAGCAGTAGCTGTAAGTACTTCTCTTGCTTTTCTTTGCTGGCAAGTAAAGCCGCTGAGACATTTCTTTGTGACTCTGTCACTACGCGCGCTCGTTCGAGTAAATGTACATAGGAGGCAT
>CAYJDE010000305.1:0-2099 GCA_964368805.1 uncultured Desulfovibrionaceae bacterium | reverse complement strand
GACGTTATTGATCAAGAAATCGTTGTTGACGAATCCTATCTCAGCACAGGAACAGGTGCCAATAGTCTTAGCTCCAGCACTTCTGCATCTAGCTCTAAGGTAGATACGTGGAATGCACCCACGCACGATATAGACGGTAATCCAGTGGACTTTACCATTGTAGACGGTGCGTATGGGAATAACCTCTATGATGTTACAGTAAGTGCCGATGGTAAATCCCTTGAAGTCACATTAAAAGGCACTGTTGCACACGATAAAGACGGTGCAACAGGTGAAGAACACGATGATGCTGCAAGTGGTGGTTCCATCACTGTAAAGGTAACCGATGGTGATAAAGAGTACGACGTGGTGCTTAATGTAACCATTGAAGACGATGGCCCTGTCATTAACTCCACCAAGGATGACGACGAAAAGACCTTCGCAGTTGTGGAAAATGGACACGTTTCTGTCAACCTTGATGTCGATTTTGGCGCAGACGGACAACATCAAATTATCATTCCTAAAGAGTTTGGTGGTGCAGCAACCAGTGACATCATTGCCACATGGAACCCCGATACACAACAATGGACCGGCTGGCTTGTGGAGCATACTACAGGTAGCAATACGTTAAAAATTGGTGATGTAACCTTTGTACAAGGTGAGAATAATCAATGGACCATATCGTATGATACTTCCGCCCATGACCGTGAACTTACCATAGAGTTTAAAGATAGAGATGGCGACAGTGCAGAACATACTATAGTACCTGAAGCTACAGAGCCTGATATTGAGTCTACCGGTAGATATAAGGATCAATACTCCATAGAAAATGGAAAGGTAAATTGGCAGCTCGACTTACTTGTTCCTGGTGGTTTGCTTGCTCCTGGAGAATTAGAAGAATATTATGCAACTGTTGCAGCTCCCGATACTGTTTATGACAAAGACGGCTTTGTGCTCAATGCAGGTGTTGGTAATGATGTTGTGCAACTTGGTAAATACAGTGATATTATTCATCTTGGAGATGGCCATGTAAATTTGGACGTTCCCAATGAAGAACAGCACCTTAAAGATGCCCAAGGTACCCTTGAAACATTTATGTATGGCACAGAAGGCAAAACTGAAATAGTGGCCGATAGTGAAGTTCTTACGTATAACCCAGAAAATGGTTCTGAAAACTTCAAAACCTTTATTACAGGCCAAAGTGACGCATACATTGACATGGGTAGCGGTGGCGATGGCAATGACACCATCTACGGAGAAGCAGGAGTTGACCTCATTGCAGGGGGCAACGGAAATGACAAACTCTATGGCGGCGCAGATAACGATGGCATACGCGGCGGCGCCGGTGATGACCTCCTAGACGGTGGTACTGGCAACGATATCCTCTATGGTGGTGCTGGCAACGATACCATCATAGGCGGCGAAGGTCATGACAGCCTCTTTGGCGGTGAAGGTGACGACATCATCATTGGTGATATAAACGACACCATTAATGGTGGCTCCGGCAAAGACATCATGGACCTTAACAGCATTAAAGGTCTCGACATCAACTCCGTCCTTTCCGTAGACGGCGGTGATGACATGGATGCCCTACTTGTCGGCATTGGCGAACTTGAATCTGTAAAGCAGCTCATAGAAAGTGGTAAGATTACCAATACTGAAGTCATTATGTTTGGTGGTCAGCAGTCAGATGCACAGGATGTGCTAAATAACATTCAGGCAGACAAAGACGGTAACCTTGACGAAAGCTCTCTCGTAGGCTGGAATGCCAAGGAAGGCTCTGAAGTAAAACTTAACGGTAATACATACAGAGAATACACCAGCAGCGATGATAGTATTACTATCCTAGTACAAACCAATAACATGGGCATGTAATTACACATAAACTTCCTACCTAACACATAAACTAGGCCCCCCCTATGTACATGCATGGGGGGGGTATAGCAAAATAAAGTCTTTGCTTTAAGATTTTTATAGAACATTTTTTTCTTAAGAGGGGGAACTTTTTTTAGGAAAAAAAAGTTCCCTCTCTCAAACTCTCCCCCTCAAAAAAACCCATTGCGACAATACCTTATATCTTAAAATAACAATTGTGGCGCATACAGTATGGTTTGAAAAAA
>CAYJDE010000304.1:0-2100 GCA_964368805.1 uncultured Desulfovibrionaceae bacterium | reverse complement strand
AAGCGTCGGCAGTGTCGAAAGTAAATTTCGCCTTGCCTTTGGCTTGCTCCCCTGCGGGCCTGTCACATCCTGTGGCATACTGTTCAAAAAGAATAGTATGTAGGGAAACGATGAAAAAGGCATTTCGTTAGAATTTTTTTTAACTGACTTTTTCAACAGACTGTTTTGGTATGTTTTCGTATATTACCTATGAGGGAAGAAAACTTCCCTCATGTTTTTTATTTTTCATGGATTTTAACGTGATAATAGGTTTTTCATGTCTACACACTGTTCTTCTTCCACTACTGCTACTGCCACAGGGGTACGCCAAGAAATTTCTGCTTTAAAGGCGTATGTGCCTGGATTAAGTATTGATGAAATACGCGAAAAATACGGCTGCGAAAAAATAGTTAAAATGGCCAGCAATGAAAATGCGCTGGGGGCTTCTCCTTTGGTGCAAGAACGCCTTGCCAAAGCTGCGGGTATGGTGTTTCGCTATCCGCAAGGGGGAAATCCTCGCCTTGTGGCGGCTCTTGCTAAAAAACATGGTGTTGACGGTAAATGTATTGTCATGGGCAACGGTTCTGACGAAATTATTGATTTGCTTATGCGTGTGCGTTGCGTGCCCGGTCAGCACAATATTGTGTGCTTTCAACCTTGCTTTGGCATGTACAGTGTGCAAGCGCATATCTGCGGCGTGGAATTACGCCAAACACCACTCAACGAAGATTTTTCTTTGCCTTTTGAACGCTTGCTCGCCCTTGTGGACGCGCAAACACGTCTTGTCTTCATTACTGCGCCGGATAATCCCTCCGGATATTGCCCCGAGGCTGCACAGGTTTTGGCTTTGGCAGAAAAATTACCGCCGCAATGTCTTTTAGTGGTGGATGAAGCCTATATGGATTTTACCGACGAGGAAAAATACTCCTTGTTGGCCCAGGGGAAATTGCAAGATAATATTGCTTTTTTACGTACTTTTTCTAAAAGCTATGGCTTAGCCGGAATTCGTTTGGGTTATGGCATTATGCCCCCTGCTTTGGCAGAATACTTGTGGCGAGCTCGTATGCCTTTTTCCGTGAATATTTTAGCCGAAGAAGCCGGTCTTGCCGCTTTGGAGGATACGGTTTTTTATGAAAAAAGTCTTGCTGTGGTCAAAGAAGGGCGAAAACAACTAAGCGTTGGTCTAGAGGCTTTAGGTTGTCACGTCTGGCCAAGTCATGCCAATTTTATTATGTTTGCGCCGCCTTCCGGTAAGGATGTGCCTACGCTTTTTGAGGCCTTATTGCATAAGGGTTTTATTATCCGTGCTTTAAAAAGTTATGACTTGCCGCATTTATTTCGTATTTCTGTGGGAACAGCGCAGGAAAATGCTGCGTTTTTACAAGTTTTTGCGCAGGTCCTAGCATGAGTGTTGTACATACAGTAACTCCTTTACCCATTGTCACCCTAGATGGTCCTGCTGGCGTTGGTAAGTCTACCTTGGCCAAAGGCGTAGCCACACATTTACGTATTGCTTATTTGGATACCGGCGCCATGTTCCGTTGTCTTGCCTTGAAATTGGGACCAGGAGCAGAGCTGCTGGAGCCAGAGGTGTTACAAGAGCGATGCGCCGCATGGACATTTAGCCTTGGCGGCAATGGTGCCAGCACCATGCTCTATTGTAATGGAGAAGCCATCCGTAGTGAAATTCGCACAGAAGAAGTGGGGAATTTGGCTTCACGCTTGGCCACGGTGTCTGTGGTGCGCCAAATACTTAAAGAAGCCCAGCGTAGCCTCGGGCAAAATACGCCGCTGGTGGCTGAAGGGCGGGATATGGGGTCGGTGATTTTTCCCGAAGCTCGGTATAAATTTTTCTTGGACGCCACTGCAGAAATTCGGGCTGTGCGCCGCATGCGTCAGTTGGAAGAACAGGGCGAAACGGTGGACCTACCCCTTTTGACCGAACAAATTCGTCAGCGTGATAGCCGTGATCGTAATCGTAGCGAAGCGCCATTGCGGCCTGCACCGGATGCCATTATCATTGATACTTCTGCCCTAGACGTGGCGGGGGTACTAGGGGAAATTTTACACAGAATTACTGTGAAAGGTAATTTTATATAAAATTTTTCCTTTAGTTTTTTT
>CAYJDE010000303.1:0-2108 GCA_964368805.1 uncultured Desulfovibrionaceae bacterium | reverse complement strand
GACGTGCAACCAAGCGTTATCTAGTAGCCAGCTAAAAAACAATTGTCTACAGCGTCAGTACAAAAAAGCCAAACTGTTTATGTGTATCTAAAGTACTGCGCACCTAGACTTTTTTTGCTACCTTGAATCTAGCATTTTTTGAACATCCTGTGTAAAGTTGATTTTTGCAACAGGCAGATAAGATACAAGCGTAAAAAAGGAAATTAGTATGCACCCACAGGAATTTGAAATCAGAAAAGAGCTGTTTGCGCTTTGCGAAGATGGGTATAGAGATTTTGCTTCGGCACTTATTCCCGGCTGCAATAATTTGCTTGGGGTACGGATTCCGCAGTTACGAAAAATTGCGAAACGCCTTGTTAAAGAAAACCCCATTGATTTTTTGGACAATGCGCAAGATATGTATTTTGAAGAGACTATGCTCAAAGGCTTTATCATAGCCAATATGCATGAGGACATTGAAATTATTTTAGAGCAAGTTTCTTTATTTATTCCAAAAATTACTAATTGGTCTTTGTGCGATAGTTTTTGTAGTGAGTTGAAAATAGTACGAAAACATAAAGAACGAGTATGGAAATTTCTAGCTTCCTACCACCAATCAAGCGAAGCCTATGATCTGCGCTTTGCTGTTGTTATGTTATTATTTCATTATATTGAAGAAAAGTATTTGGATGAAATCTTATGTATATGTGACACTATAACCCACGATGATTATTACGTAAAAATGGCTGTTGCGTGGGCCCTTTCCATGTGTTTTGTGAAGTTCCCCCATGAAACGCTTGCTTATTTAAAAAACAATACTTTAGATAAGGAAACATATAACAAAACGCTGCAAAAAATAGGTGAATCCCTGCGGGTAAATAAAGAAACAAAAGCAATGATTAAATCCATGAAAAGAAAGTAGACATTTTTATTTATGCAGTATGCACCTTTGCGTATGACCTTTGATGAAATGTATGAAGCTGTGCTTGAAAATAATGAAAGCTATGACAGCGTCTTCTTTTATGCAGTTAAATCAACGGGCATTTATTGTAGACCTTCGTGCAAATCAAAAGCACCCAAAAAAGAAAATGTAGAATTTTTCTCTTACGCCCATGAAGCACGCACAGCAGGCTACAGACCATGCAAGAGATGCCGTAGTGACTTACTTGACTATAAGCCCATGCAAGATATCGCTAAAAAGCTTAAAAAGCTCATTGACACCAGTTTTACTAAAACTGTAGGTTTACATGCAGAAATGGATAGCATTGATTTATCTCGTAAACGTATGGTAGAAATTTTCAAAGAAGAATACGGCATAACACCCTGTCAGTACATGAATGATTTGCGTTATGAAGAGGCAAAAAAGCTCCTCATACAAAGCAATAATGAAATCATAGACATAGCCTACTCAGTAGGTTTTGGAAGTTTATCGGCATTTTATAAATTCTTTAAAGAAAGAACAGGCATATCACCGTCAACATACAGAAATAAAAGGATATAATCTCATGCAAGGCTTTGCCATATATGAAAATCAATTTGGTTTTTTTAAGATTGCCTACGAAGGCGAATATATTGTTTTTTTCAAGAAAATTCATGATGCCATCATACAGGATTTTGGCACAAAAACACCTTTAACAGATTGTGTTTACGAGCAACTTTGCCAGTATATTGCAGGGAACAGAAAGTATTTTGACGTGCCATACAAACTTAATGGCACAGATTTTCAAAAGAAAGTTTGGCAAGCATTATGTGCTATTCCTTATGGGGAAACCCGTACCTATAAGGAGATTGCCCTTGCCGTTGGCAATGATAAGGCTAGTCGTGCCGTAGGGTTAGCCAACAATAAAAATCCCATTACGGTCATTGTGCCTTGTCATAGAGTTATAGGGAGTTCCGGAAAGCTGGTGGGCTATGCTGGTGGCCTTGAAATGAAACAATTTCTCCTTGCTATGGAACATAAAAACAAGTGAGTAAATACAGAATGCTGAGAGTGTTCGTTGTCCGGAAATATGCTCATAAAGAGCCCCTGCACAACGGATTGCACAGAGATTTCAGATAAGATACCGACACAATGGGTTTTTTTGAGGGAGAGAGTCTGAGAGGGGGAACTTTTTTTTCCTAAAAAAAGT
>CAYJDE010000302.1:0-2138 GCA_964368805.1 uncultured Desulfovibrionaceae bacterium | reverse complement strand
AAAAAAATTCTTGTCACAGGCGCCGATGGCTTTATCGGTTCACACCTCGCCGAACACCTTATACAACAAGGTTATTTAGTGCGTGCTTTTGTGTATTACAATTCTTTTAATTCATGGGGGTGGCTTGACTCTAGCCCGTACGCCAAAGACATGGAAATCTTCGCTGGTGATATCCGCGACCCCAACGGCGTACGCGAAGCCATGAAAGGCTGCGATGCAGTTTTACACCTTGCCGCACTTATTGCCATTCCTTTTTCTTATCATTCTCCCGATGCCTATGTAGACACCAATATCAAGGGAACACTAAATATTGTACAAGCAGCGCGTGACCTTGGCATTGAGCGTGTGGTGCATACTTCTACTAGTGAAGTGTATGGCACAGCACAATACGTTCCCATTACTGAAGACCACCCCCTGCAAGGACAATCACCCTACTCTGCCACTAAAATTGCCGCAGATCAGCTTGCGCTTAGTTTTTATCGCTCCTTTGAAACACCAGTTACTGTGTTGCGCCCTTTCAATACATATGGCCCACGTCAATCGGCAAGGGCAGTTATTCCTACAGTAATTACCCAAATTGCCAGCGGTATGCGCGAAATAAAACTTGGCGCACTGACTCCAACTCGTGACTTTACCCATGTGCATGATACCGTTCGCGCCTTTATAGCTATGCTTGAGGCTGATGAAAAAAAGGTACTTGGTGAAGTTATAAATGGTGGTATCGGTTTTGAAGTAAGTATTGGCGATACTGCTAAGCTTATAGCAGAAGTAATGGGGCAAGATATAGAAATAATTTGTGATAATGAGCGTTTACGTCCTGAAAAAAGCGAAGTGAATCGCCTTTTCGCTGATAGTTCACGTTTACGCACTCTCACTCCTTGGAAACCAATTTATGATGGTAAAGAAGGGTTTAAAGAAGGTCTTGCCAATACTGTTGCATGGTTTAACAATGCGGACAACAGAAAAAACTACAAAGCAAACATTTATAATATATGAACAAAGACTTGTCTTACATACTGCAAAGCATTCGCAATATTTGCCATGAGCCACAAGCCTTTATCCCCTTGCATGCGCCTGTATTTCAAGGCAAAGAAAAGGAATATGTCTTAAGTACCATTGAGTCTACCTTTGTGTCTTCTGTTGGTGAGTATGTAAGACGCTTTGAGCAAATGCTTTGCGAAATTACTGGTGCAAAATATGCCATAGCTTGCGCCAATGGAACATCTGCCTTGCAAGTGGCCTTGCATCTTGCGGGAGTGCGTTCACAAGAATTGGTCATTACGCAAAGCCTTTCCTTTGTAGCCACAGCCAATGCCATACACCATTGCGGTGCTGAACCAGTTTTTCTTGATGTGGACACGGATACCCTAGGCTTATGCCCCAAGGCGGTACGACGTTTTTTAGAAGAGCATTGTGAAATTAAAAATAACACTTGCTACCATAAAGCCACGCAAAAGCGCATTGCCGCTTGTGTACCCATGCATTCTTTTGGGCATCCTTGCAAAATTGATGCGCTTTGCAACATATGCGAGGCTTGGCATATTCCTGTGGTGGAAGATGCCGCCGAAGCCCTTGGCAGTTACTATAAGAACAAACATTGCGGAACCTTTGGAAAATTAGGAATTTTTTCTTTCAATGGTAATAAAATTGTCACTACCGGTGGCGGTGGGGCCATTTTAACCGACGATGAAACCCTTGGTCCCCTTGCAAAGCATATTACTACAACAGCCAAAATACCCCATACGTGGAAATTTTACCATGATATGCCTGCATGGAATTTGCGCTTACCAAATTTAAATGCAGCCCTTGGTTGCGCACAATTAGAACAATTACCAGATTTTTTAACTAAAAAACGCGCCCGAGCCAAAGCATATGAAACACTCTTTGCAAACAGCGACTGGCAATTCATAAAAGAACCAGAAAACACCAAGAGTAACTATTGGCTCTGTACTATTTTAGCCAAAAGTGAAACAGAACGAGATCTTTTTTTAGAACAAAGCAATGCAGCTGGCATCATGACTCGTCCTGCGTGGGAACTTCTACATACGTTGCCTATGTATGGACATTGTATCGCAAATAAACTTATAGTGAGTAAAAATTTTGCAACAAGGCTTATAAATTTGCCGAGTGGAGTTTAA
>CAYJDE010000301.1:0-2167 GCA_964368805.1 uncultured Desulfovibrionaceae bacterium | reverse complement strand
CTTTATATCAAGATGGTCAATTTTTTTAAACTTTGAAAAAAAGATAACATGTTAAAATTATAACAAGATAAAAGCTATTGACCCACTATGTTTGGAAAGATATACTCAGCTTCTTGAATGGAGGAACGCATGAGTAACCGAGCAATTATTTTTGGCGGACGCACAGGACTTTTGGGTCAGGCATTGATGCGTACACTCAAAGCAAATCAATGGCATGTGACGCCTATTGGACGTGCTGACGGGGATATTTTAAATATTTCTTTTGTGGAAAACTGTATAAAAAAATATCGTCCTACGCATTTGTTTAATGGTATAGCTTGGTCACAAGTGGACGCTGCTGAAGACGATGAAAATATGGCTTTTGTACTAAATAGAGCTTTTCCTGCAGGTTTAGCACAATTGGCAAAGACCTATGATATTCATTTGACTCATTATGGCTCTGATTACTGTTTTTCTGGGGCCAATAAAAAAATTCATACGGAAGAATCTCTTACAGAGCCCATTTCTGCCTACGGGCGAAGCAAGCTTGCCGGAGAACAAGCTGTGCTTAATGCTGCGCCAGACCATAGTTGTGTGCTGCGTACGGCATGGCTTTTTGGCCCGGGAAAGCCTAATTTTGTATCTCGAATTATTGAAGAATTTTGTGCCAGAGAAAAAATTACTGTGGTGCAAGACCAAATCGGCTCCCCCACCTATACTATGGATTTAGCCCGCTGGAGTATGCTGGCTGCTGAAAAAAAACTTACCGGCTTATATAATGCCGTCAATAGCGGACGTGCTTCTTGGTACGAATTAGCATGCGAAGCTGTAGCCATTGCTGAGTTAACCTGCTATGTTACGCCAATAACTTCAGATCAATGGCCAAGTAAAGCAAAGCGTCCTGCCTTTTCTGTGCTTAGCAATCAAAAACTTTCTGAAGCCCTTGGTATAACCCCCAGAGCATGGCCGCAAGCCTTACGAGAATATATTTTTAGCGACCATTTAAATAGAGATCTTATTGGGGCGTAGCCGGACAAAAAATACAGCATGGAATTCTTTTAAAAACTAAGGATATTTTTATGCACCAAGCAAAAAAATTTGTTTTGTTTTTGTTCTTTTTTAGTGTGCTTATGCTTCCGACACATGCGTGGTGTATACCACGTAGTATGGAAGAATTAAGCTCCTATGCCAATCGCCTTACGGTGACCAACGTGGCTCATGGAGCCATATCTTCCTTTTATCGTCCACAATTTCGCCGTATGGTGGATGCAGATTTAAGCATGGACAAAAATGAACCTGTTTTTGTAGTGCAATTTCCGGAAGGGCCACGCATATATCCCCAAAAAATTATGGTTTGGCACCAAGTTTCCAATGAACTTTTTGGAGAAAATGCCTATGCCGTCACGTATTGCCCCATAACAGGGTCTCTTGCTGCTTATAAGAGCACTCTTGATGGTGTGGCTCTTTATTTTGATGCGCAAGGCAGTTTATATGGCGGAAATTCCGTCCTTGTGGATAGAAATACAGGCAGTTTGTGGTTACAAGGTATTGGCATGGCTTTTCGTGGGCCCTTAACTGGACGAGGTATGGCCACTATTCCTGTTTTTTGGACAACTTGGGGCGCAGCAAAGAATTTTTATAAAGAAGTCCCTGTACTTTCCACACCTGCCAACAGTCGTAAATTGTACGGCCGAGACCCTTATGGCAATTATATGAAGACGGGTAATTATTATGATAATGATATTTTAGTATACCCTGTGCGCTATAAAGATTTACGTATACCTTATAAAAATGAGATTGTCGGTTTAGAATTTCCTGATTTTCGTTTGGCAGTTGATATTGATTATGTGAAAAAAGAAAGAGCGGTGAACTTCTTTTTGGGCCCCAATGCTCTTTTAGCTGTGCATGATACCAAGTTGGATGTGATACGTATTTTTAACAGATATGTGTGGAATGACCCTTCACTTTTCATCTTACAAGACGGCTTATTGATAGATATTGGCACCAAAACAACGTGGGATGTAAGTACAGGAAAAGCTTTAGAAGGAAATATGCAAGGCGCAACCATGCAGCAACACTTTGGCGTATATAGTATGTGGTTTAACTGGTATAATTTGAACCCCGAAACAAACCTTATTCCTGGGCCTGGTATTGTACCTAAAAATGTTTTACATTTAGATACGTTAGC
>CAYJDE010000300.1:0-2174 GCA_964368805.1 uncultured Desulfovibrionaceae bacterium | reverse complement strand
ACAATGCAAGATAGGATTTTGTTGTCGAAAGTACCGACCCTGCTTCTTCATCGGGACGATCAAGCATGTCTTGTGCGGCTTTAAGGACAACGGGATGTGTTTTTGAACCGTTGCGCTCTTCCGCATAGTGTTCCGCTTTTTTCATTGCTTCCCACACTGTTTTAATTCCGTTGGGATCGGCAAGCAATGTGTCCACAGCAGGAAGCGAGGCTTCAACATTACCGTTTTGCTCTTTCATGTACAGCAAGTGTAAAATACAACCTGTCAACAACGCTTGAGCGGTCTTCTGCCAGTGGTCTTTCAATCCTTTACCGTCGGGATCAACAATCAATGTCGCCAAGTTTTGCGCGTCTCCGATCTCATACTCTTGCCCGATGCGAATTTCGTCCATAGGATTCCAATGCACAGAACCGTGCTCTGCCGCAGGCTCAAAAATCAATACGGCATTCTTGGCATGTTCTTTGCGCCACCCTGCCGACAGTGCCACAAGTTCACCTTTCAAATCCGTGACAACACAACTTTGTGTCCAACTAAGCAACGTCGGCACGACAAGACAAATCCCTTTGCCGCTTCTGGTGGGCGCAATACACAACAAGTGCTCACTGCCGTTGTGTCGTAAATAGTGCATTTTGCCGCTTTTTGGATCTTGCCAACCGCCTACATAAACACCGTCTTCACTGAGCAGTCCTGCATCTTCAATATCTTTTTTGTCAGCCCAACGCGCCGAACCGTGCAAAAACTCCAAAGCTCCCCGTCCGACGCGGCTTTGACGCACGATCACGCCAAAAAGAAAAAACTCTGTGACAATCATGCCTAAACTACCCGATGCGCGCATGAGTGCGTCATATTGTGCGCCTTCCCATGCAAAAAACCATATCAAGTATTGCCACGGCAAATACATTTTTTGCCATAAAGAAGCACCGAGAGCGGTTTGATAATTGAAAATATGCGCCGTTGCTTGTGTGGCTGCCCAAAGTCCTGCAAAAACTCCAAAAAAAATTAAAAAAGCATTTCCGACTCGTGAAGATGATTTTTTACGTTGCATCGCAATCGGTTGCATATTTTTTTGTGTTTTCAGCATTAGCGTTTAGCTCCTCGTTGTTGGTTTTGTATCGGTTTCAACGAATGTTCTGCTTGTAAAACAGCTTGCCGTATTTCTTGAGTATCAAAAGCATTATAAGAGATATTTAGTTTTGTAGCTTCTTGAACAACCGATGCTGTAAAAGAGGCATTACCTTGAATGCGTAAACCCTTTTTACTGCTACGCATGAGTCCCGATTGTATTCCTGCAATTCCTGAACGATTCGGAACAATCAAACCGCGTTCGGTTTGTCTGCATCCGTCCTCAAATAAAATCGTTCCTCTGTGTGTCAACTTCACAGCATCTGGTGGCACGGTTTCTCTTCCCTTTGTATTCTGCATCTGTGCCGACTGAATCATATTGCCGTTCGGATGTTCTTTGCGTCGGCTACGCATGGCATCCAAAGCCTCGGCATTCCCGTTCATCGCCTCTTGTTGTAACCAACCTCGCCATGTCAAATCAGGATTTTTTTTATAAATAGCTTTACGCTCTCTTGTGCGTATGGCTTTGAGCTTTTTTAAACGTTTTTCTTTTTGCTCACGAGCGTGCATAGCATACAAAAGACGTTTCAAAATTGCACCTTTTGCAACATGCTTGATAAGTGCCAATTCTAAATCTCCGCCGTCTGTTTGAATATTTTTTTCAACTTTATTCAGTGCCTCTTGTCTCTGTATATCATTGTCTTTTTTCCACGACTGATATTTTTCCCACAACTCGCCGTGTGTCGCGTGTTGCATCGGACGTGTGACATATTTTTTTTGCGATATTATTTGCGTTGTCTTTGCTTCAAACAAACCAAGTTTTTTTTCCAAGTTACGCTTTGACAAACAGCGATCAACCGAACTGGCTTTGACCGTCAATCCACCAGAAGCGATTACAAAACCGTTACCCTTTGGCTGTAATTCTAAGTTATGTTTTCCAAGCGTTTCATGTAGTTTTGACCAGTCATCACAACGCCGTAGTTCGTCCAGACATTCGCGCTGAATCCACCCCGTCAACGACTCCATATCTCCGGCTATTTCCATAGCTGTTGCCGCCGTTTCTCTTGCTGTTTTTTTAAAAACATGATTGTCGGCATTTAGGCTATATTTTT
>CAYJDE010000299.1:0-2191 GCA_964368805.1 uncultured Desulfovibrionaceae bacterium | reverse complement strand
CGCCATATAGGCGGCAAAGGGCAACTCACCGAAGAAAACATCCAAGAAGGCTTGCGTGAAGTACGCTTAGCTTTGCTGGAGGCAGATGTCAATTTTAAAGTGGTGAAAAGCTTTGTTGACAGCGTGCGTGAAAAATGCCTTGGGCAAGAAGTAACCAAGGGGGTAAGCCCTGCTCAGCAAGTGATCAAAGTTGTACATGATGAACTTGTGACCTTGCTTGGCGGCGAAACTACTGGTCTTGATTTACGTGGGCAACAGCCGGCTGTTATTATGATGGTGGGTTTACAAGGCTCTGGTAAAACTACTTCTTCCGGTAAAATTGCTTTGCATTTGCGCAAACAAAAAATGCGTCCCTACCTAGTGCCCGCTGACGTGTATCGTCCTGCGGCCATTGACCAATTGCAAACGCTGGCCAAGCAATTAGATATGCCTTGCTATGCTTCCACCACGGCCATGAATCCTGTGGACATAGCCAAAAATGCCTATGCTGAAGCCAAAGAAGCCGGTGCCACGGTATTATTACTTGATACTGCCGGTCGCTTGCATGTGGATGAAACCCTTATGCAAGAATTGGTGGCCATTAAAGCGGCGGTTAATCCGCAAGAAATTTTGTTTGTGGCTGATGCCATGACAGGGCAAGACGCCGTGACTGTGGCCGAAGTTTTCAATGAAAAACTGGGCATTACCGGCGTTGTGCTTACCAAGATGGATGGCGATGCCCGTGGCGGTGCGGCCCTTTCCATCAAATCGGTGACGGGAGCCTCGGTCAAATTTGTGGGTCTTGGTGAAAAACTTTCTGAAATGGAAGTGTTTCACCCCGACCGCATAGCTGGACGCATCTTAGGTATGGGCGATGTGCTTTCCTTGGTGGAAAAAGCCCAAGAAACCATGGATGCCAAAGAAGCCGAAGCCATGGCTTTGAAAATGCAAAAGGCCAAGTTTGACCTAGAGGATTTTCGCACCCAAATGCGTAGCATCAAAAAGATGGGGTCTTTGGACAGCATTTTAAAGATGATTCCCGGTCTTGGGGGCCTGCGTGAAAAATTGGCAGAAGCCGGCGGCGCCGTACCTGAAAAAGAACTGGCCCGCACCGAAGCCATCATCAATTCCATGACCATGAAAGAGCGGCGCAACCCTGATATTATCAATGGTAGTCGCCGTGCTCGCATTGCTAAAGGTGCTGGTGTTACCGTACAACAAGTCAACCAAATGCTGCGTCAATTTGAGCAAATGCGCCAAATGATGAAGGGTGTCCTTGGCGGTAAGGGTAAAATGCCTGGCCTTCCCGGCATGGGTGGTAAAATGCCTAAATTACCAAAAGGCATGGGCGGTATGCCTGATATGTCAGCTCTTGGAGGATTGGGCGGTATGGGTGGTCTTCCCGGTATGGGCGGATTAGGTGGTATGCCTGGCCTCCCGGGAATGGGTGGCATGGGCGGCGGTGGTCCCTCTAAAAGTGCCACTAAAAAAGTGAAAAAACGGGCCCCAAAAGTAAAGCGCACGAGAAAAAAGAAGTAAGTTGTTGTTTTTTATAATAAAAGTTTTGCATTTACTTTTTTTGCGCTGTGCGCTATTATAATTTTGTTTAACACTAAAATTTTAATGAATAATTCTTGCCCTTTTAACGCAAGATATATATCATAGAAAAAATTGAATGGGAGAATTTTAAATGGCTGTGAAAATTAGACTCACACGCATGGGCAGCAAGAAAAAACCTTTTTATCGTGTAGTAGCTGCCAATGCAGAAACACGCCGTGATGGTCGTGCTTTGGAATATCTTGGATATTACAACCCCATGACCGATCCTGCCGATGTTAAGCTTGACGCAGAAAATATCAACAAATGGCTTAAACTTGGTGCTGAACCTACAGATACTGTACGTTCGCTTATCAAAAAGCATATGGGCTAGGAGCACACGCCCTCCATGCTGTTGACTTCTAGGAGGTGCATATGAAAGAACTTATTGAGTACATTGCAAAAGCATTAGTCGACACGCCTGATCAAGTACAGGTGAGAGAAGTCGAAGGAGAGCAAACTTCTGTTCTCGAATTGAAAGTAGCGAAAGAAGATATTGGTAAAGTTATTGGCAAACAAGGCAGAACAGCCCGTGCCATGCGTACCATTCTTGGTGCCGCTGCTACTAAGGCAAAAAAGCGTACTGTGTTAGAAATTCTAGAGTAGTATTACAGTA
>CAYJDE010000298.1:0-2197 GCA_964368805.1 uncultured Desulfovibrionaceae bacterium | reverse complement strand
AATTCATCGACCGCGAAGACGTCTCCACCTCCTTGGAACTGCATGAGATAGAACCAGATGAAAACTACTACGTCGCCATCTTCCTCGTTGGCGCGTACCAAGAAACCCTCGGTGACATCCACAACCTACTGGGCGACACCAACGTCGTTAGCGTCCACCTAGAAAACGGACGCCCCGTCTACACCCAAGAAGAAGAAGGCGACTGCGTAGCAGACGTACTTGGCTACGTCAAATACGACACCAAAGACCTCGTCAGCAAATTCCGATCCTTGGCAGAAGACGCCGTTGCAGAAGGCCGCATCACACCCCGCCAGCTACGTGGGGCACTAGACGCCTACCGCACCGGACTCAACGGCTACACATACTACGAGCAATAGAAGCGCGTAGTAGCACAGCCGTGCACGCGTCCCCGATCGCCGCCTTCCTGCGCCTTGCGTTCAATGGATACCCAAGGATAACATCCTTGGGGGCACTCGCGGGGGCAATCCCGCGCGGGAGCGGGCAGAGCCCGCATGAACCCAGACGCCCGAAGCGCGTAGCGCGAGGCGGCGACAGTGCATTAAAAACCAAAAAGCCCGCACCGATCATACTGCATGGTGAGCCTGCCCTGCAACACTGTCGCCCCTATCTGCACTCGCGCGATAGCGCGACACTTTCAAATACCGCCGCAAACGCGATAGCGTGAAGAGGGAAGGGCGGTAATACCCCAAAAAGCCCCCTTGACAACAGCAGGCAGGATGCTATCATAAGCAATGAGACCAACAATACCCTCAACGCAATCATGATACGACACCTCATCACCCTAATAGCAGTCATCACCTGCATACTCCTCGCAAGCCCCCATACACAGGGAAAGCAACAAGCCCAAGAAAAAGCTAGCGAACAGACCCTACGCGTCCTCGCATGGAACATCTGGCATGGCGGGCACAGCAAAAAATACCCAGAAAAAGGCTTCAAAGCCACCCTTGACATCCTCAAGGACAGCGAGGCAGACATCATCCTCATGATAGAAACCTACGGCGCCTCCGACAGCGTCGCAAAGCACCTCGGCTATCATCATAGACTCCTCTCCAGCAACCTCAGCATCTACAGCCGCTACCCCATCACAGCAGTCTACACCTTCCCTAGCATCTCCACCTTCAACTTTGGAGGGGTCGAGATAGACATGAACGGACAGAAAGTACGCCTCTTTGACGTCTGGCTACACTACCTCCCAGACACCCGAGACGTACCCACAGACAAAAGCGAAAAAGAAATCCTAGCATGGGACGACGCAGGCAGCCGCGACGAAGAACTGCAACGCATCCTCGCAGCCATAGCCCCCATGATAAAAGAAGCCGACAGCATCCCCATCATCATGGGAGGCGACTTCAACTCCCACTCCCACCTCGACTGGACAAAAGCCACCAAGAACAAATACAACCACGGGGGTGCCGTCGTCCGTTGGACCGTCTCTGTGCTCATGGAGAAAGCAGGCTTCATCGACAGCTACCGCAAAGTCAACCCAGACCCAGTCACCCACATAGGCACCACCTGGATGAACCCCAACGCAGAGGACAAGCCAGAGAGACAGGATAGAATAGACTACATCTATTACAAAGGCAAAGGAATCAGAGCCGTGAAGAGCGAAAGCTTCATGGCGCGACTGGGAGAGACACTACAATTCAAGGGGAAAGAGTATTTCTACGCATCTGACCATGGATTCGTGCTCAGCACATTCAAGATAAAGCGTGGATAGCCTAAAGAAAACATTCCCCTCTTCCTGCGCCTTGCGTTCAATGGATACCCAAGGATAACATCCTTGGGGGCACTCGCGGGGGCAATCCCGCGCGGGAGCGGGCAGAGCCCGCATGAACCCAGACGCCCGAAGCGCGTAGCGCGAGGCGGCGACAGTGCATTAAAAACCAAAAAGCCCGCACCGATCATACTGCATGGTGAGCCTGCCCTGCAACACTGTCGCCCCTATCTGCACTCGCGCGATAGCGCGACACTTTCAAATACCGCCGCAAACGCGATAGCGTGAAGGCAGGGGAGCTGTACCAAACACAAACCAGCCCACTTGACAGCAAGATAAAACCTGCTATTATAATCCACAAGCCAACAAGCACCAATAACGACATGATAGACTGCACCGACACCAAGGGATTTGTGTACATCCTCAGCAACCCCAGCATGCCCGGAATCGTCAAGATAGGGA
>CAYJDE010000297.1:0-2198 GCA_964368805.1 uncultured Desulfovibrionaceae bacterium | reverse complement strand
GGAAAGAACCTTTTTCCAAAAAGGTTTTTCCCTCCCCCACAAAATTAAGGTTTTTCCTTCCCCCACAAGATTATGGATTGCGCAGCAGATTACCTATTTTCAACGCCTTATTTCAAAGCGTCCATAAAGCCTTGCTTACTCCCTCGAATAACTTTTTCATCTACGCAGAATGTTAAACGAAAATGCCCGGGGCAACCAAAGCCGGAACCAGGCACCGCTAACACTTTTTGTTCTAACAGCTTTTGTACAAAGGCCACATCGTCGCCGCCGGGGGCTTTGGGAAAGAAATAGAAAGCTCCGGCAGGTAGTTGGAATGCATAGCCGGCTTCAGTAAGCACCGCTGCCATGGCATCACGCCGTGCTCTATAAATATTGGCATCCACTTGGGAACCCAAGGCCGCCGCCATAAGATGTTGCCCCACCACAGGTGGATTCACATAGCCTAAAATACGGTTGCATAGTGTTAAAGCCCCCATAAGCTCTGTCCCTTCTTCCAATAAAGGAGAAATAAGCACATAGCCCAAGCGTTCACCGGGTAAGGACAGGTTTTTGGAAAAAGAAGATACTACCACAGCATATTTATACATGGGCAATACCGAGGGCACTTCCACATCAAAAGCGAGGAAACGATAAGGCTCATCGGCAAGCAACCAAATGGGTTTTCCAAACTTTTCTGAGCAACGACGTAGCACATCCACCACACCTTGCAATTGCGCCTTACTGTAGACCACACCGGTGGGATTATTGGGAGAATTTACAATAAGCACACGGGTTTTGGCAGAGATAGCAGCTTCAAGGGCCGGCAAGTCGGGCGCAAAAGTGTCAGCTTGAGTGGGCACAGCTTTAAAGCTGGCCCCATGATTTTCCGCATAAAAACCATATTCTACGAAATAGGGCGCAAAAGCCAACACTTCTTCCCCTTCATTAAGCACAGAACGGAAAAAAGCGTTAAGGCCGCCGGCAGCACCACAAGAAAGGAGTACATGATCTGCAGTTAATGTGACGCCTTGTTGCTGACTTTCATGCTTGGCTAACATATCCTTAGCCCAAGCATAACCACCATTTGGCATATAGCCAAAGGAAAAAGGCTCATGAGCTTTGTCTGCCAAGGCACGCAAACCTTCTGCCACAGCAGGAGGCGGCGGTAAATCAGGATTACCAAGGCTAAAATCAAACACCTTATCAGCGCCAAATTCTGCTTTCAATTGTGCCCCGGCTTCAAACATGCGCCGAATCCATGAGGCATTTTCCATATAGCTTGCCACTCGTTGCGAAAGTATTGTCATAAAAACTCCTTATATTTTATTTATATACTGTCTAAGACTATGCTGATTGAATGCTATTTCATCAAAAATTTTTTGAAACAGACTTTTCCAAAAAATAGAGTATGCTCTCTCAAAGCGTACTTTCATTCCTTGATATAACACGAAAAAAAACAGCACCAAAAAACATACGCTGTCACATAAACTTTATCAATAGAACGCATTCATATAAAATAATTTTTCTAGATAGTGTCGACACAAGATAAATTTTTGTGTATATTAAGGAAGATAAGTGGGCTTTGAGTGGAGTATATTCTCCCCATACTCCACCGAAAAACTTGCAAAATCTGACGCAGAGATGCGCAAAAAGGCAAATCTCTTGTATATGTCCGTATACACGGAGTTCCTTGCCTTTTTATTTTGTCTTGTATCTGGCATTTTTTGAAGAACCGGTACGAAATGAACTTTTGTAACAGACCGATAAAAGCCTTTTGCCAGCATCGACACCACTTGGAGTAGTATTCATGAATCAAGAAGCCACTGTAGAAACCTTTTGCGCCAAAGCCACAGTAGTAGGTGCAAAGGTTATCAAAGTAAAAAGCACAGACGAGGCCCTAGCCTATGTTCTACATATGACCGAAAGCAAAAAACCTTGTGAACTCTTGGCTGACGAATCCGGTACGGAAAAAGGGCCTCTTACCGCTGACGGTATTCCCACACGTTTAAACCGCATTGTGACAGCCCCCGGCCTTGAGGCAGATTTATACGCCAAGCTTAAACAAGCCTGCACCGAAAAAGGGTATGTATGCCTTGATAAAGGCCTGCGCAAATACCTTGCGGGGGTGGATGTTGGCTTTGGCACGGCAGAGTGCGCTGTGGCCGCTTCGGGCACCTGTCTTGTGAACTCGGACAGCGAAGAAAAACGCCTAGCCACCA
>CAYJDE010000296.1:0-2203 GCA_964368805.1 uncultured Desulfovibrionaceae bacterium | reverse complement strand
TTCCGTTTGATATTTGCGTTGGTAAGCGCTTAAAGGCACGCCTCGCTTCGGCGTTAAACGTGTAAGTAAATTACTCTTACTCTTTACAAAACAAGAGGTTGGCATGACCACAAAAATCACCATTTGGAATATGGCATTAGGGTTCATTGGCACACGCACAGTAGCTGCAGAAGATGAACGCACTTTGGAGGCCGTGCAATGTGCTTTGTATTGGGATAATGCCCGTCGACAAGCTTTGCGCGACTATTCATGGAATTTTGCCCAGCGACGTGCCTGGCTAGCGGAAGTCCCCCTACCTGAAGGCTATGCCCAGCAATACCGTTTTGCCTACGCCTTGCCCGAAGATATGCTGCAAGCCTTACGTATTTATGCCGAAGGCAGCACCCAAGAAACAGACGCACCGGAAAATTTTATCTTAGTGCACGACGGGGCACAAAAAAGGCCTGTCCTGCTATGTAATGTGGAAAAAGCCCTTTTGGCCTATACGGCGGACATTGAAGAAGTACAAGTTTTTGATGATCTTTTTATCCACATGCTTGCCCGTAAATTGGCAGCCTTAGTGGCTGTTTCCTTATTAAAAAACAATGCCGCCAAGGTAGGCGAATTGGAAGAGCTGTATACAAAGTCCATACCCAGCACCGTGCAAGCCAATGCCAAGGAAGGCATCATTTCCCCAAGGGCCGACACATGGCTTGTGGCCCGTTATGGGAGATAGTTTTAATTTTTTGGGTAATTTAATTTCTTTTGGGGGAAACTTTTTTTAGGAAAAAAAAGTTTCCCCCAAGCCCCCTTCAAAAAAACCAATGGCGACAAAAATATAAGCTCAAAAAGTCAAGAGCGTCGCATAACAGATTGTTTTTTTAACCCTTCTATAAAAGCAAAACTACGAAAAGGAAGTCTACATGATACAACACAATTTTATGCAAGTAATCATTGCCCTTGATCAGCTCCTCCATTGCTTATGTGGCACCTTGCTAGGCTATGCAGTATATGCCGATGAAAGCTTTAGTTCCTATCAATATCGCCGTTATTTGGCAGGAAAAGATACAATAAAGCGTGGTATAGATACCTTATTTTTTTGGGAAAAAGAACATTGTAGGTCTGCGTATGAGAGTGAGAGGGGACAGCGTCATCTGCCTCCAGAACTCCGAGTACTGCGTTGAAAAAAGGCCATCTGCGGCGTCAGACTTGTTTTTTGCTACAGTCAAATACCAGAAGAGTATATTCCTTGCGCAAAAAAGCGACGTCTTCCTTGCATCTCACCCTTTTTCACCGCAGTACTGTAGTAGCTGAAAAAAGGCCATCTGCGGCGTCAGACTTGTTTTTTGCTACAGTCAAATACCAGAAGAGTATATTCCTTACGCAAAAAAACAGAAAAGGATAAAAATATGGCAGAAAAATTTTTCATGGAAATTGTCTTGGGACTTATAGCCAGCATTATGGCTTTGCTCGCCTATATTTGGCATGGGCATACAGAGCAACATAAAGACATTAATAAGGTGCTTGCAGAGCTTGCGCAAACCAAATTTACTTGCCTTTCTATTTTTGCCCATAAGGACGATATGCGTGAAATGGCTTGTGACATACAAGAAAATATCAAGGCTGTGGCACAATTGAGCGGTAGTATTGATGCCCTTGGGAAATTGCTAGGGCAATTGCAAATACGAGAGAATTAGCACGAGGTGAATATGAGAGAAATAAACGAAATCATAGTGCATTGCTCGGCAACACGCCCCAGTGCAGATATTGGCGTTACACAAATTCGGCACTGGCACGTGACTGGCAATCATTGGTCAGATATAGGTTATCACTATGTTATTCGCCGCAATGGCACTCTAGAAGAAGGTCGTCCTGTGCCCATACAAGGGGCGCATACTTCAGGACATAATGCGCATAGCATTGGCGTATGCTTGGTGGGCGGCGTTAGTGAAGAAGATGTGCGTGTACCAGAAAATAATTTCACACCCCAGCAATTTGAAACCCTTGCTAACATATTGATAGCGTTGAAAAAGCAATATGGCATAACAAAAATCAGTGGGCATAGAGAGTATGCTGCCAAAGCTTGCCCTTCTTTTGATGTGCACGCCTTCATGCAGGAAAAAAATATTTAAGAAAACGCTGATTTGATAGATTATTTTTCTAACGTATTCTTTCAAACCATATTGTATGCGCCACAATTTTCTTTTCGAAGGTAAGATGTTGA
>CAYJDE010000295.1:0-2213 GCA_964368805.1 uncultured Desulfovibrionaceae bacterium | reverse complement strand
TGCGCAGAGGTCTTTACATAAGGATTTCAAGATAAAGCGATGGCACAATATTTTTTTGAGGGGAAGAGTCTGAGAGAGGGCCAGTTCTATGAAAGTTTTTTCCTAGAAAAGGCTCCCCCTCAGGGAAAAGAGTTAATGAAACTTTTCTAAAGGATTGTTATTGCCCGATATGGGTACCATCAGTTCTGCGTGTAGGTGTTGATTTAGATGGATAATGGGAATTCCCAATCTGTGCACCGTCAGTTCTGCGTAAGCCCGATGAAGAACTAGAACTTCCACTGCTTGTGCTTCCAGTATTGGGTACATGCGGTTTAGGTTTTGGCATCGGCCTATAGGTGGGCTTGCTTGATGAGCTTGCGCCATCTTTATAGCCGTCTCTGTAGCCATCGCCATAGGGGTGATGCGCAACACAGCCTATACTACATAAAAGTAGAATTCCAAGGCCAAGGGTGAGCATTTTTTTCATAAATCCTCCATGTAATACGTTGTATTTTACGAGCATTCAAACTGTTTTCATAATGGTACAGGTATAAAATGGAGAGTATCATTCTATGTTGAAAATCCCTCATATCAGACTATTTTTAACAGACTGACAAATACAGAAAAGAATGCCAAAACAGGTTTTTTGTAGCATAAACGTGCTTTTTTGGCAATAGAAAGAGGCTACTTGGTGTATACGGCGTCTGTATACATATGAGAGAACTTTTATGGCAAGGGAAGATTTAGCAGGAAAAGGGGGTAAAAAAAAGGGGTGAAATGTATTCACCCCTTTCTGATTATTCTATTTGTACTCGAAAGTACCGGCTTCTTTTTTCACTTCCACAGCTATTTTCCAGAGCAGGGAAAGAATCAAGAGACCCACAGCGTATACGCCCAAGGCTATGGTCACTTCTGATACCGTAGGGGTATAGAAAGTAACGTCCTTGAAGGGGTTGGGGGTAAAACCACCCACCAAGAGGCCAAGACCTTTGTCAATCCAAGAGGCTGCCACAAGCATGATAAGGGCCCAAGGCAACAGCTTTTGGTTTTCGCGGTATTTTGGGGGTACCAAAATAACCAAAGATCCTAAAGCCATAAATACTGCCGCCCACATCCACGTTGTTACCCAGCTGATTTTGCCAAAGAGGCCAGCAAAGAGGTAAATCATAGGATATTGGTGACTGGTAAGGCCGCTGTAGAACACCGTGAAGATTTCTAACATGTAGAAGAACACGTTGATGCACATGGCGTAGGTGATGATAACCACGAGAGTTTTCATAGCTTCTTTGCCTGGATCAAACTTGGTCAGCTTCTTCATAAGTAGCATGAGCAAGAGTAAAATGGCAGGGCCGGAGCAAAAAGCAGAGGCCAAGAAGCGAGCAGCCATGATGGCGGAAAGCCAGTAGTAACGTCCGGGAATACCGGCGTATAAGAAAGCCGTCACAGTATGGATGGAGAAAGCCCAGATGATGGATAAGTAAATCATGTACTTAATCCACTTTGGTGGGTCGATGTCCAAACGTTCGGCCTCTAAGGTTACCCAACCGATGACGGCATTTAAGACTAAGTAGCCAAAAAGTACAATCATGTCATAGAACATGACAGAGTTGGGGGTAGGGTGGAAGATCATGTTGAGCATACGTTGTGGTTGCCCAAGGTCTACCACGATGAAAAGCATACACATAACCACCGCAGAAATGGCCATAAATTCGCCAAAGATGATCATGCGTTTGAACTTTTTGTAGTGATGGAAATAGGCAGGCAATACCAGCATAACAGCAGAGGCAGCCACACCTACAAGATAGGTAAATTGCGAAATGTACAAGCCCCAAGACACGTCACGAGAAAGACCCGTAACGCTTAAACCTTCTTGGGATTGATGAATGTATGCGCAAGCACCAGCGCCAATGACACCTAGTAGGAAAAGCAACCAGATGTAGTAGGCACGAGAGCCTTGTAAGATTTTTTCTACCATGGCTCGTCCTCCTTAAATAAGATAGTAGACACCGGGGTCTGTGCCATACGTTGGTTTGCGCCTAATGTGGAAGTTCTCGGCAAGAGCTTTGCGCACATCAGAGTTAGGGTCTTCTAAATCGCCAAAAAGCAGGGCGCCGTTGGAGGCTTCGACGCAAGCGGGCATTTTACCAATGGCAAGACGCTCGGTGCAAAAGGTGCACTTTTCCACAACACCCAACATACGTGTGGGGTATTCGGGATTGGGCACAGGGTTAGCT
>CAYJDE010000294.1:0-2221 GCA_964368805.1 uncultured Desulfovibrionaceae bacterium | reverse complement strand
TCTTTACGCAACACTAAAATTTGAAAATCGTGGTAGCCCGGTGGTAGCCCAAAAGTTCAAGCCTTTACAACTTTCGTCGTAAAGGCTTGAACTTACAGGCTCCCCGGGACGAATCCAAGAAGTTTAGCTAGGCGTTTGAAATCATTTATTAAATCGAAGCTCTTTTTTGCCAAATACCAACAAATATACCCAAAAATGAAAAATATTTCAAAAAACTTTGCTGGACGTGGTTGGATTATGGGGGAAAGTGTGCAATATTTGACTGTTATGACAAAAAACTGTACCATAAATTTTACTACACCTTATGCATCACCCAATAACCACTCTATGAGGTGTATTTGTTTAATGCCGTTATGGGTAGTGCCGCTGCCGATGGCATCAAGCGTGAGTAGCACTTTGGGAAAGTGGTCTTTAATGGCATTGAGCGGAGCAAGTTCACGCTCTAAGGTGCTTGGGTCAAGGACAGAGGCGGCTACCTGATAATACACAAAACCGTCTGCTTTTTTAGCCACAAAATCCACTTCTTTTTCACCCACTTTGCCTATATAGACTTGATAGTCACGTCGCAATAGCTCTAAGTAGACAATGTTTTCAATGATATGTCCCAAGTCTTGGCTTTGCGACGAAAGGAGTAAATTTCTGAGGCCAGAGTCCACAAGGTAATATTTGCCCAATGTCTTGAGGTACTGCCGCCCCTTAACGTCAAAGCGGTCAACCTTATAGAAAATGAAGCTGTTGCTTAAAGCTCGAAGATAGGTATCCACCGTATTGACGGAGATTTTGCGCCCTGCCGATTGGATAGTATTGCTGATTTTATTGCCAGAAACAGGGCTCCCTACAGAGCTTGCCAGCACTCGCACAATGCTTTCTAACAAAGACACATCGCCAATGCCTTCACGCACGGCAACGTCTTTCACTAGAATGGTATTATAAATGCCTTCGAGGTAATCGTTTATGAGTTCTGGATTATTTGTAATTTGTAAGAGATACGGAAAAGAGCCATATTTAATATAGGTATTGAAGGTTTCTTCCTTGCTTGTGCTTATACTGTCTTGTAAGAAAGAAAAATATTCAGCAAAAGACAAAGGCAACATGTCAATGCTTACGTACCTCCCCGAAAGCAAGGTGGCAAGCTCCCCAGACAGCATATAGGCATTAGAGCCTGTGATATATACATCCACATGCGGCTTTATAAAAAGACTATCGATGGTCTTTTCAAATTGCGGACATTGTTGTACTTCATCCACAAAAACATAACAAGGTGTATCGGGTAATAAACGCTCATTGATATAGGCATACAACGACTTGTAATCTAGCAAATTCTCATGAGCAAGGTCTTCCAAATTAATGAAGATTATCTGGTTTTCAGCCACTCCCGTACTTTTTAAATGCTCCATAAATTGCTTAAAAAGCGTAGACTTACCACAACGCCGTACACCTGTGACAACCTTGATAACATCTTTATCCTTAAACCCTATAAGCTTTTGCAAATACGCTGCTCTTTCTATCATACGTCACCTCATGAGGTGATGATAGAAAAAAATAAATCAAAATGCAAACTTTTTCCTGTGTAGAGAAAAAACAATACTTTAAAACACGCATTGCATTCCAGCGGAACTTCTATCTCAACTCAATCATGGCGACAGTAATAGAAACAACATGATTATTTTATACCGTTTTTATCCATTATCGCTTTCTTAGGGGGTAACTTTTTAGTTTTACAAAAACTATCTATTTTAAGGAAGTGCTGATTTAATTGCTTCTGGCAGCCTACAAGATACGCAAAAATTAAAATTTGCGAGCCAAGAGTCAAAAAACTTTTTGAAGGCTTAAAAAATACTATTTGCATTCGTTTTCCCCGTTTTTCTCAATTTTTGGGCGCACGTCTCCCTAAGCAGGCCGCAATGACCTGCCAGAACGCGCATACATCAATAAATTTGCACTGGCAAAAAGGGTGAAAAGGCGATGGGTGTTTTTAGCAATGCCGCGGTAAACTGTCTTTGTGAATCCAAAGGTTTTCTTGACTATGAGAAATGGATGTTCAACTTTGCTACGCACCGAAGATTTTTGCCTTTCAATGTTTTTTTCCCAATCAGAACAAACGCCTTTTAGACTTTTAACGCTTTTAGGTCGTCGATTTATTTTCCAATCCACATTAGAGAGGTGCTGGTTGTTTATGATTTCTTCTCGCTTTTCCAAGCCGATATATCCAGAGTCGCCA
>CAYJDE010000293.1:0-2222 GCA_964368805.1 uncultured Desulfovibrionaceae bacterium | reverse complement strand
TCTAAAATTTGAAAATTCGTTCGAAATGTCAAATAAAGTGTGCAGAGGTAAAGGCGCAAAAATCAATTGCTTTGCTCTCGATTTGCGTAATTGCTCGTACCTCGCAAACGCAAACGGCTTTGCCGCCCGTTGGGTCGGACTTAACGGCGAAGCAAAGCTACGCCTATTCTTGATTTTTGGTCGCATTGTCTGTCGTCAACGCTCCATGAGACCCAACGCAATGAATTGCGCAGAGGTCTCAACCTGCACCGCACCTTTCAAAAATTGCCAAAATTTCATCTTGTATGGGTAGAGGTCTCAAATTGCAAGTTTAAAAAAAATATGTTACACGCAACCATAGTATAATGAGGCGCTGATTTAACAGATTTTTCGTTCTCTCACAAAGAAAAAATTTTTTCTAAGGATGTATAGTATAAAGACATATACAGCCTTAGCAAGTTATATCTAACACTATTATAGGGAGCAAAAAAGCAGTTAATCAGCCTTTCCTAAAATGAGTTGTTTTTTCTACGAGAGCATGTTCACATAAAGACTGCCGTCAATGCTCCATGAGACTCTACACAATGCATTGCGCAAAGGTCTCATAAAACGATTTTTCGTGGCATATCGAGAAAGATACATGCGCTTTGAGGGAACTACTCTTCTGGTATTTAACCGAAAAAGCGTACGAAATCTAACGCTGAGATAACTAAAAAGGCGTATTTGACGACACTATCTAATAATTCAGCCATATATTTTTTGTTTTTAATAGATCACCAAGACACACAAAAATACGTAAAGGGGCAAAGATGAGTGATTTAAAAGATATGTATAAAAAGGTGCAAAAAGACGCCTTTCCCGACACCATGACCATTACTCTAGGTTCTGAAACCTTAGTATACAAAAAAAGAACATGGAATATTGATGATGAAGAAAAGGGTCTACGTTATGGCGAAAACCCAGGACAACCTGCAGCCCTATACCAAATGGTAGAGGGTTCCCTTAGCTGTGGAGGCTTAAGCTGGCGTGGCCCTGAACACGGTATTGTGTCAGCCATGGACGAAGCCCACATGCTACAAGCAGGTAAACACCCAGGTAAAACCAATTTAACCGATGTGGATAATGGGGCCAATATATTACAATATTTAGCAGAACACCCTGCTGCCATCATCATCAAGCACAACAACCCTTGTGGCGCAGCTTGGTCACGTACAGGCATTGCAGACGCCCTTACCAAAGCCTTTTGGTGCGATCGCATTGCTGCCTTTGGTGGTGCTGTGGTGGTAAACCGTGAACTTGACATGGAAAGCGCTACACTTATTGCTGAAAACTACTTTGAAGTCGTGGCCGCGCCTGCCTATGCCGAAGGTGTTTTAGACGTGCTAAAAGGGCGCAAAAATTTACGCATTATCCAATTGCCCGGTCTTGCCAAATTACACACCCTTACTGAATCCGCTTTCCTTGATATTAAAAGCCTTGCCGATGGTGGTATTATTGTACAAAAGTCTTTTGTCAATGCCATTACCTCCACCTGCGATTTTTTACCCGCCGCAGGCAGCAGTAAAGACGGCACCGCTGTCACTACTCGTAAACCTACAGCGCAAGAACTGGATGACTTATACTTTGCGTGGGCTGTAGAAGCAGGGGTTACTTCTAATTCTGTCATCTTTGCCCACAACGGAGCCACCGTAGCCATTGGCACCGGAGAACAAGACCGTGTGGGCTGCGTAGAATTGGCCATACATAAAGCCTACACCAAATATGCCGACACCCTCTGCTTCCGTGAACAAAACAGTACCCTGTATGAGCTAAAACTTAAGGCAGCTCACGATGCTACCTCTGCTAAGATTTTAGCCGATATTGAAACACGCACCAAGGAAGCTTGCGGCGGTTTAAAGGGTTCTGTCTGTATTTCTGACGGCTTCTTCCCCTTCCGTGATGGGGTGGATGTGGCCATGGCTGAAGGCATTACCGCCATTGGACAGCCTGGCGGCTCCTTACGTGACCATGAAATCATCATGGCGTGTAATGAAAAAAGCCCCCAAGTGGCTATGGTCTTTACCGGCCAGCGTTCCTTTAAGCATTAACAGCCTATTGAAGGGCGAAAAGGCATTTAATTAAAGCGTATTCACATAAAATGAATACGCTTTAAAGGAAACGTTGATTAATTCTTTTCCTGAGAGGGGAAACTTTTTTTAGGAAAAAAAAGCTTCCCCTCTCAGACTCTCCCCTTCAAAAAAAAC
>CAYJDE010000292.1:0-2255 GCA_964368805.1 uncultured Desulfovibrionaceae bacterium | reverse complement strand
AAATAGGTATTCCAGAAGAATTATTGCCTCAGCCCTTTGTAAGAAAAAGTGGAAGGAGGCCACGCCAAATTAAGCTTGTAAATAATTAAAGTTAAAATATTTTTTACAGTATTAAATGGAGCAAATTCCGGTATGGAAATGGTATTTCATGAGGATGAGCTAGAAGATGCTTAATGGCAGTATTGGCGGCGCTATACCCCTCGGATGGTAACCGACTCAGCAAAGGTGCAAGGGAATCATACCCCTTGCACCACCCGCAAATGCTGCCATGAAGGAGGATATATGGAAAAGTTAAAGGCCGGCCTACTTTATAAAGTCTTTTGCACAGGCTTTGATATTTACCGCATCGGGGCCGTCATCAATGATAAAGAGGCGGTGTATAGCGGGAATATTCATTTTCTGGATGAAGAATATCCCTCACGGGAAGAAGTTCTTACAGCTTTACAAGGTATGGTTCGTGCGTACATGCAACCCAAGGCACGATACCATGTTTTACGAATAAGTTCTGCCCGTTTTCTACTTGGTAGGGTGCGCAGGAAAGCAGAGGTGCAGTATTTACCTTGTGTTTTTCCCAATGAGGTGGAGGCCAATGAGGCACTAGCTGCGCTGAGTGAAAAGGTTGGATATCATGAAAAAAATTGATTTTATTGAAAAACCGGAAGCATTGCGCAAAGGACTTTTTTATAGAGTTCTTTTTAGAGAATATAAACAATACCAAATAGGTGCGATTATTAATAAAATGAAACCTTCATCTATAGAAAATTTTCATTTTATTGATAAAATTTTTGAAACCAGAGAGGCAGCTCTTAAAAGGATTTCCGAGTATATGGTGCCCCTTATGCGAGATGGTGAAGGGTGGGCTATTGGGCAGGAAGTGGAATCTTTTTATTTTTATTTTTATATCTTCGGAACCTCTACACATGTTCCAAATGAAGTATTGAAACTTCCTTTTATTTTTACAACTTTTGGAGAAGCTGTAAAATGTATTGAAGGAGCTAATAGATATTTTCTTAATGAAACTAGACGTCAGTTATTTTGTTAATAAGAGTTTTTAACTCACGACCAACAAAAAACCCCTTAAACGGCGGCAACCGCATAAGGGGAAAAAACATGAGAAGGTACCTCATGCAAAAGAAAAATTATGTGTCTTTGACAGGAAAGTCAAGTGTCGGCCAAAGTTCAAGCCAAAATACGAGTAACAGTATAGACAAAAAGCCGCACTTTATGTGCCGCATAAACATGCATGGCCAAAGGGTTTTAGTGCAAGGCAGCTTTGCAGAAGTTATGGCTGTTATTCGCTTTGCCCTCACAGAGCAAAAGCTACAAAGGATGTGCGCATGATGTTTTTTATTATTACCACCATAGCTTTTGCGGTATGCGGCTTATATCAACAAATTTCTGAAAATAGGCGGCTTGCTGGCATGGCTAAAAGCGTAGAAGGAGAAAACCTATGAGTCTGCCGCAACTATTTTATTGCGAAAAATTGCGTGCCCGTATCTCCTTACTATCCTGCGAGGCTAACCGCAAAAAAGGTACGGGAAGATATTTGTCCGGCAACCCTATTCGCCCCAAAGCTTGTGATGATTGCCAAGATTGGAGGGCATGGGAACAAAGAGAGTTAAGCCATGATTAAAGCCCCTATCATTCCCATAGGCTATCAGCATACCATGTGTGTCATTGGCGTGAGCCTTGCCCGTGCCTCCATGGAAGTTTTAGGACCAGGCCTTGCGTATAAGAACAAAGCCAATGCTCAAATGGTGCAACGCATTCAACGCTGGATTGAAGCGTGTTCCCTACATTGTAAAAAGTATAAGCTTAGCCAAGGGGCCAAGCGTGATATGGATGCTGTTTTTTTACGCATTGGAAGCGCAGCCGATGCGGCTAACGATGAAGAAAAGCGCATGGATGTGTGGGCCGCAGTACTTTCAGCGGCAAATATCTTCATTTTTGATGCTCGTACATTTGCCAAAGATATTACCAAGGGTGAGTCGTGCTGGCGATGGCTTGACCAAACCACGTACTCATTGGTACGCCGCTTGGCCAAAGTTTGTCCCGATGCTGAAAGCGTGGGCTACCAAATGTACTTGGAATTGCAAGTGGACTTTTCGCAATTTCGCAAAAAGGATGCTGCCGGCAATGTGATTTATGAGCGTGAAGGTGGTGTGTGATGCTATACATCTGTAATATCGGCAACAGTGTGCATATTTCCCACAAAAAGGCTCACAAATGCGCCAGAAAGTGCATTGAAAAACTAG
>CAYJDE010000291.1:0-2260 GCA_964368805.1 uncultured Desulfovibrionaceae bacterium | reverse complement strand
AATACAAGCAGTTGTTTCGATGAAAAACTGTCCGAAAAAGTGTTGCCTATCCAACTGTTAATTTGCATCAGGCCCACGTCAAAGCTTTTTTCTGTTGCCCATGCTTGTTGAATAATGCTTGCTGCAGCGTGTTTTGATTTGGGGAAATAGGCTTTGCCGGCCACATTGATGGCCAAAGGGTTGAGGCCCGATTCTAAAGTAGCAATAGTTTTTACCAAAGCAGGGTCAAGACCATATTTTTTACTGTGGATATATATCGATTCCGTATAAGCATACGCATTCGTGCCTGAAAGCAAGGTGCATACCAACAAGATATATACTTTCATCATCTTCCTTTTGTGTGTTTGAAGCGTTGAGCCGTAAGGCGAATAAGCAAGACCCCGTAGGGCAGGACGTAAAGTGGTACCACTTTACCTGTCCTGCCTTCAAAATTTCGGAGAATATATAAGAACTTTTCAGATAAATAAAGAAAATTCAATGTGTTCTACAATATTCTTGTTTTTTCTTCTATATTCATTTTTGTTCAT
The DNA here is from genome assembly GCA_964368805.1 of uncultured Desulfovibrionaceae bacterium. Lineage (GTDB taxonomy): Bacteria > Desulfobacterota > Desulfovibrionia > Desulfovibrionales > Desulfovibrionaceae > CAYJAD01. The sequence goes on along the minus strand of CAYJDE010000291.1, from coordinate 1,733 downwards.
TAAAAATTGTAAATAGTCGTAACTTGTCATCAAAAATACCTTAAAATCTTCATGCATCATGAAGAACTCTTTATTTACGCAATTATTCTTGACTTTGTATAATGCTTATATTAGTTGGGAGACGAGAAACGGCATCGTGACCATGTTGTGGTGCAAGATGTGAGTATCTCATGGTCATTTGCATAGTTTTGTGACCTAGTAAGTAGTTTACGATTGACATAGAAACTCCTTGTTGCACAAGCCATGAAGCATATGTGTGGCGTAAGGTATGAAATACGACCTTATTTCTACGGTCATCAACGTGGATATTAAGCTCTGAAAATTTTACCGCTTTGCGGAAAATTTCCGAAACGTCTTTGATTTTGTTGTTTGAAAAGAAAAATGCCATGTTACACGAAGCATATTTTTGAACAATTTTTAATGCGGTTTCATTTAATGGGATAATTCTTGGAGATGTGTTTTTTGTATCAAAAAGTGTGATACTTTTTTGAGATAAATTGACGAGATTGTGTCTAATGCTAAATATTTCACTTGCTCGCATTCCGGTATAAAGAGCGAGTAGGGCGATGTCGTGCCATAAGATACTTTTACCAAAAAGTATTGCAAAGAGGTTTGAGGTTTCTTCTTCAGTAAGGTACCTCATTCTGCGATTATCAAATTTTGGCATTTCAAAATACGGTATTGGCCCATCGTACATACCTAATTGATTTGCGCGCTTGATAATTGCACGCAAGAGGGTTAAGCAGTGTTTGACTGATTGCGGAGCTAGGTTTTGGTTGAAAAGTTCTTTTTTGTAAGCTATAAGTTTGGCAGTAGTAATCTCATGTAATGGTGTGTCTTGCCAGTGCGGTAGGATATGTTTGTTGTAGCGATTTTTGTCGCGTTTGATGGTAGATTCTCTTAAGCTTTTACTATCAATGTAGACTTCCCAAACTTTTTTTACGGTTAACATAGTCGATACTCCTTGCTTGAGGTTAGTCTCTATGAGTATCGGCACATTATAGGTTTTTAATTAGTTGTAAACGTATCGAACTCAAAATCCGCCGGGGGCAACCCCTTGCGAGTTCAAGTCTCGCTCCCGGTACCAAGTAAATTCAAGGGATTAGGTAAAAGCCTAGTCCCTTTTTTTGTTGGTATCGGTGACTAACTTGTGACTAGATAGTGAAGGGAGCATTTCTCCGGCTTGTTTCTGGCTTTTCACAGAAGTATGTGCATAGTATGTCATCGTTACCGCTGGTGTAGAGTGGCCTAATTGCGAAGCTACCGTAGCAGGGTCAACGCCACGGCTTAGCATTTCGGTAGCCGATACATGCCGAATGTCGTAGGGCCTTATGCCCATACCCTCAAGACCTGCGGCTTTAAGTGCTGCCCTCCAAGTTTCTTTATATGACAGCACCTTTCTGCCGTTACGGTGGCACATCAGCGGTATGCCATGTGCCATATCGCTTTTATAGCGGTCATAGGCTTGGTGTAAATACTCCTGCGATGGATACACACGCTTGATACGTCCGCTTTTCCCTTGATGCAAGGTAACACATCCGCTTTGCCAGTTAAACGCATCCCAAGTAAGGCTGAACAGTTCAACCAATCCAAAGCGTAGACTGCAAGCATATGCCGTGTAAAATGCCCATTGCATTCACTCAGGAGAATTGGCTATAATGAGACCTCTGCGCAATGCATTGCGCAGAGGTCTCAAAAAAAGCTTCCCCTCTCAGGAAAAGAATAAATCAGCG
>CAYJDE010000290.1:0-2262 GCA_964368805.1 uncultured Desulfovibrionaceae bacterium | reverse complement strand
GCACCATGAGATTAGTCACCATGAGATTCGTGCATGATGAATTATGCACAGATCTCGAAACACTTTCCATGACCATAATTTCTTTTGTACAATGAATATATCTATCCTTAAGGTGTAGATACTCCCAATAAAAAAATGTGTGGGTCATGATGACTCTCATATATATGTATAAAAAATGTAGAGAACGTATCTTATTTAAAAGGAAAAACTAAATGCAACCTGTGGAAATAAAAAAAGACATTTATTGGATTGGTGCAGTAGACTACGATAACCGCGACTTTCATGGCTATTCCCTTTCGCCTCGCGGTTCCACCTACAACGCTTATATGATTAATGATAGTAAAAAAGTTGTAGTAGATACCGTTGCCCATCATTGCACCGACACGTTGCTCTGCCGCCTTGCAAAAATTTGCAAGCCAGAAGAAGTAGACTATATTATCTGCAACCATATGGAACTTGACCATGCTGGTGCTTTGGAAGAAGTGGTAGAACGTTGCAAACCAGAAAAAATCTTTGTTTCTACCATGGGTATGAAATCTTTGGAAGGCTATTTTCCTGCAAAAAATTGGCCTTTACAAGCCATGAAAACAGGCGATGTGCTTAACATTGGCCAAAGAAATCTCCACTTTGTTGAAACACGCATGCTCCATTGGCCTGACAGCATGGTTACCTACATGGCTGAAGATAAAATCCTCTTTAGCAATGACGCTTTTGGGCAAAATATCGCCTCTTCAGAGCGTTTTGCCGATGCTTTTTCTAAAGAGCAAATTTTGCAAGCTGTGAAAGAATATTACTATAATATTGTTCTGCCTTACTCCCCTCAAGTGCTCAAAGCCATTGAAGGACTTGGCGCCCTGGACATTGACATGATTGCCCCAGACCATGGGCTTATTCATAGCGGCGCAGAATATGTCGACTTTATTGTAAATTTATACAAAGAAATGGCCTTACAAAAAACTCAGAAAAAAGCCCTTATTGTCTATGATACCATGTGGCATAGCACGGAAAAAATGGCCTATTCCATTGGTAGCGGCCTTGAAGAAGTGGGTGTACCCTATCGCATTATGTCCCTAAAAGACAATCACCACAGTGCAGTAATGACAGAACTTGCCGACTGCGGTGCTGTTGTTGTGGGGAGCCCCACGCACAATAACGGCATTATGCCTTTTGTGGCCGCCATGCTTACTTATATGAAAGGCTTGCGCCCACAAAATCGCATTGGAGCCGCCTTTGGTTCTTATGGCTGGTCTGGCGAAGGCCCCAAAATTGTGTATGAATGGCTTAACACCATGGGCATGGACATGGTGGGGGATCCGCTAAAACAGCAGTGGCGTCCTACCCATGAGGGCCTAAAAGCCAGCCACGCCCTAGGCAAAAGTGTGGGTGAAGCCCTCTTGAAAAAAATTGCCTAATGTAGAATTTTACGTTACGTTGGCACATGGCGTACATGTGCCAACTTTTTTTATGGCAGAATACAATTTTAATAACACTTAGCCCATATATGAGCGTAGCATGCCTTTAAACATTGCCATTCTTGCTTCCGGTAGCGGCACCAATGCCCAAGCTATTTTTGATAAAATTCAATCAGGGCACGTACATGCCAAAGTAAGTTTGGTCATAAGCAATCGCCCAGGGGCCAAGGTTTTAGAAAGAGCAAAAAAACTGCATATCCCCACGTTGGAATTGGATCACACCTCCTACGCCGACAGAGAGAGTTTTGACAAAGTCTTAATAGAAGCTTTGCAACAATGCGGCGCCCAGCTCATTGTATTAGCCGGATATATGCGTTTACTTACCCCTACTTTTTTTACTGTTTTTGCCGGCAAAGTTATCAATATGCATCCGGCTATTTTACCCAGCTTTAAAGGGGCCCATGGGGCCGCCGATGCTTGCGCCTGGGGAGTAAAAATATCTGGTTGTACCGTACATTTTGTAGATGAAGAAATGGACCATGGGGCCGTTATTGCCCAAGCCGCTTTACCGGTATTGCCCCATGAAAGCCCAGAGCATCTTCAAAAACGTATACAAGGCCTAGAGCATCGCCTCTTCCCTCAAGTTATTCAGTGGATTGCCGAAGAACGAGTACATACAGACGGAAGAAATATTACGCTATTGCCTCCCTCAAAAGGAGAAGGCAAAGCAAAAGTACCTACCATGGTGGATATAACAAGCCAAGACGCCTATATTATATGGCCACCGCTTGAAGATGGCTTTTAACAGGCCCTTGAAAAAGTGTAACCTACTTCGTCAGCCATGTTTTTT
>CAYJDE010000289.1:0-2275 GCA_964368805.1 uncultured Desulfovibrionaceae bacterium | reverse complement strand
AGAACAAAAATTCTATTTAATCAGCGTTTCCTTAAATCAGCACTTCCTTGAAAGTAATTGCGCAGAAGTCTCAATGCATATAAAACTATAAAACATTGTCACAATAGGTTTTTTTGAGGGGAGGGGGACTTTTTTTCCTAAAAAAAGTCCCCCTCCCCAGTAAATCATAATTAATCAGCGTTTCCCATAAAAATACCCTTGGCCTCAATTTCATCGATGCCAAGGGTATTTTTATATTATGTGGGGAGCAACTCCGCATTACACGCCTAACAAGACCGTATTCACATAAAAAAGATAGAGAAAGTCAGAGGGAACCCTCATAACAAGGATTCCCTCCATAGGCTTTGTGTTCTCAAAGCTTCTGTATTTCTTTGAGGCACGGGAGTGGCCGGATACTCTAAGGAGTATAAATACGCACAAGAGCCGTAAAGGGTGTGACGGCACCCAGCCCCTGACGCTTGTATAAGCCATACATATTCTACTCTATCGGAACATGGAGAAAAAACTTGACGGTAAAAATAAAAAAAATTTCCAGTAAGAGAAAAAGCTTGACAACAGCTAAACTCTTGATTTGCAAGCCATCGCAAAAAAGTTATAAATAAGAGAAAAACGAAGAAAATAGAAGCAAGATAGCTATCTCTCTGTGGAAAACCTGTATAGAAAAAGTCTAGAAAAAAATAAAGTTTCCAAAAAAAGTCTTTCAGTAAAAGGACATCCCGAAATTATAAAAATCATTAACAATAATTTTAAATTGTAAAATTAAATAGTTACAAATAAAAGCTCAAAACATAGCTTGGGGGAAGGAAAAAGGGGAAAATAGTTTCCATGGCGTTTCCTAAAAGCAAGAGAGTTTGCTAAAAACTTTTTCATGACAACGCAATGGGAATCAATATGCAATAATTTGCAAAAAACGCTTAAATCTGGTGACTACAAGGTATGGATTGCCCCTTTAGAAGGGCGTGTGGCAGGCAAGAAAATCTCTATTATTGCCGCTAGCTCCTATGTATGTACCTGGGTTCAGCGTTGTTTTGCCAATGAAATACGCAAAGCATCTGCACAAGCCTTAGGGCTTCAGGCACAAGATGTGGAGCTTGTTTTCACCATAAACAGCGCAGAGCTGTGTAGCACCTCTTTACGCACAGCTAGCGTACAGCAAAGTATTGCACAAGCTGCCCCCCCACGTACAAATACTAGTGAAACCTATGTATATGACCATGGCGGGCAAATGAGTTTGCCCATACCTAGCCAAAGCCCTTTAACCAAGGTGCGCTGGCGCCATGACTTTACAGACTTTGTGGTGGGCCCAAGCAATGCTTTGGCTACAGCCGCAGCTCACGACTTATGCCGTGAATCCATAGAAACGCTTTTTGTCAGTGCTTCTTCCGGTCTTGGTAAAACGCATCTTATCCACGCCATTGGTCAAAGCCTTTCTAAAGATGGTAACCCAGCCAAGGTGGGCTATCTTACCGCCGAAGATTTTTCTGCCCACTTTGTGCGAGCCATTAAAAATAAACACATGGACAGCTTCAAAGCTTCCTTACGTGATTTAGACGTGCTTTTACTGGAAGATGTGCACCATTTTCAAGGGAAAGAAAAAACCCAAGATGAGGCACTAGCCACCATAAAATCTTTGCAAACTAAAGGAAAAAGAGTGGTGCTTACCTCTTCTTTTAGTCCTAAAGAATTGCAAAATGTGGATAGCCAGCTGGTTTCGCACTTTTGTTCTGGCCTCTTAACCAATATAGATAAACCCACCCAAGACATGTGCCATGCCATTTTGCAACAAAAAGCCCACGCTCAGGGAGCAAGCCTGCCAAACGCAGTGGCTGATGTGCTGGTGGAGCATATGCATGATGATGTACGGCAATTGGAAAGCTGTTTAAAGAACTTGCTGTACCAAGCCCAGCTTTTGCATTCTGAAGTTACTTTAGAATTGGCCATGAATGTGCTGGCGCAATTTATGCCAGCGGCGCACTTACTGGATATGGAGCGCATCATCGCCTTGGTTTGCGCATCGTACAAATTGACCGAGCAACAAATTATCTCACGTAGCCGACGTAAAGAATACGTTTTAGCCAGAGATACCATCTATTATTTAGCCAGAAAACACACCAAGGCCACGTTAGAAGAAATCGGTCAACGCTTTAACCGCCGCCATTCCACCGTGGTAAAGGGCATCTCTGCCATTGAAAGACAATTACAAAGCCAAGGAAGCACCGGCAGACAAGTGGCCAACGCTTTGCATTTGGTGGAACGTAATGCCGGCATGAAATAA
>CAYJDE010000288.1:0-2292 GCA_964368805.1 uncultured Desulfovibrionaceae bacterium | reverse complement strand
CTGAGAGGGGAAGCTTTTTTTTCCTAAAAAAAGCTTCCCCTCTCAGGAAAAAAGAGCCCTGCACAATAAATTTTTTTCTAATTTGCCCTCTAACTGCGTCAGACTCATCTTACTAAGACGGTATGTATGTCTATATACTATACACCCTTAGCAAAATTCGTCTTCCTTGTTAGAGAACAAAAATTCTATTTAATCAGCGTTTCCCTAAGTAAAAGACTTGCTGCAAAATTACTATGAAAAAAATATCAAAAAAACTCCCAAAAACTGTAATAGTAGAAAATGATACAGTATCACAATCGCTTGTAAAGGAGCTTGTAAGCTCTTTGTCTGCGTGGTTTACTGTATGTGCACGTAAGCTTCCTTGGCGTTCAGCGCAAGGTCAAGCACGAAATCCCTATCATGTATGGATTTCAGAAGTGATGTTGCAGCAAACGCAAATGGAGCGTGGGGTAGAATATTTTTTGCGCTGGATGCAACGTTTTCCTACCATAGAGGCAGTAGCCCATGCCTCAGAAGAAGCTGTATTACATGCTTGGGAAGGGCTTGGTTATTACTCTCGTGCACGGCATATCCACAAAGCTGCTAAAATTATCTTGCAAGACTATGACGGTATTTTTCCTGCCGAGGTAGAACATATTCGTGCTTTGCCTGGCATTGGGCCGTATACGGCAGGGGCCATAGCGTCCATGGCTTTTGGATATGCATTGCCATGTATAGATGCCAATGTGGAACGGGTATTGTCTCGTCTTTTTGATGTGGATACGCCGGTAAAGCAAGAGCCAGCCGCCACACGTATTCGTGCGTTGGCTCTGCAGCTGGCCTTGGCAGTGCCTCAACATGCTGTAGGTGCGCATAATGAAGCGTTGATGGAGTTGGGGGCTTTGGTCTGCCGTAAAAAACCACTGTGCCCGCAATGCCCTTGGCAAAAACATTGCGAAAGCCATCGTTTGAACATTGTGAAAGAACGCCCTGTACCGGGAAAACGTACCGCCATAACGCCGCTGGTGGTAGTGACGGGAGTTTTAGTGGGGAATGCTTGCCAAGAAAAATTTACTAAAAATATACACCAGACTCTTGTAAATCCCTTAACGCAGGACTGTACGTATTTTTTGCAAAAGCGGCTGCCTCAGGGGGCTTGGGCCAGTTTATGGGAATTTCCCGGCGGGCGTGTGGAAGTTGGAGAAAGTCCGGAACAAGCCATTGTACGTGAATTTAAAGAAGAAACGGGCTTTGATGTGGAAGTGGTGAAAAAATATGGTGTTATTAACCATGGATATACCACTTATCGCATCACTTTGCATTGCTTTGCCTTGCGCTTTGTACAGCCTCAATATGAGCCAGAGCCAATCTTGACAGCGGCCACAGCCTTCACCTGGGCTCCGCTTACTGAGATACAAAAGCTTGCTTTGCCGGCGGCGCATCGTAAATTGGCCGATATGCTGGTGGAGTAAAGAAAAATCCCCCATACTATACGTATGAGGGATTTTTTTTATTGGAATTAATGATGCATGCTTACATACCAGCAAGGCTTTCCATTTCTGTTTCGGTAAGCAATTTGTCAAGGTCAAGCAAGATAAGCAATCTGTCTTCAAGTTTACCTACGCCACGCATGTATTCAGAGCCAATGCCAGCCACAACGGCCGGTGGTGGTTCTACGGTGGATTCTTTAATACGTAGAACTTCGCACACAGCGTCTACCACAAAGCCTACAATTTGACCGCCAAGGTCCATAACTTTAATACGGGTTTGGCTGTCATGCACCGCAGTTTTCATGCCAAAGCGCTTACGCATATCTATGACAGGAATAACCTTGCCGCGAAGGTTAATGACGCCTTCAACAAAGGAAGGGGCATTGGGCACCTTGGTAATGGGCATCATACGAATAATTTCTTGCACTTTGAGGATATCAACACCAAATTCTTCTTCAGCAATCTTAAATGTTACCATTTGGATGAGACTGCTGTCATCAGAACCGTGGTAACTGGTTTTGGCATCATTGGTAATTTCTTCCATAGTATTCTCCTCTTAAAAGACCAGAAGCGTGTCCTGTTATGTCCTAATCATCGGTAGCACAAGCAAATACTATAGGCCTTTATGCAAAAAAATCAAGCTAGATTTCCAAGCAATACAAAATTGGCACATAAAGAGTATGGGGGAAATTCTTGTTTATGCCAAGAAATTTCCCCCAAAAAGCATAGGCAACGCCGTGTATTTAGACATACATACGTTGTCTGTGCTTTTATTGCTAACGCAGCAGACGACGCTTTTTCAACGTATTGCCTCTAGAAGCCC
>CAYJDE010000287.1:0-2318 GCA_964368805.1 uncultured Desulfovibrionaceae bacterium | reverse complement strand
CCTCTTAGGCTTTTCCCTTCAAAAAAACATTGCGCCAGTACCTTCTTTTTGAAAAAAATTGTGGTGCATGATATCTGGTTTGAAAAAAGATAGTATGCAAAAAAATCTATTGAATCAGCATCTTCTTAATAGGCTGATAGCAACCTCTGCGCAATTTATTCGTAGGGATTCTTGCAGCTTTGGCGACAGTTCATGCGACCAAAAATCAAGAATAAACGTAGCTTTGCTTTGCCGTTATGCGACTGATTTTTCATCTTAAATGATAAGGCGGGGAAACCTTCTTTAGCATAAAGAGATTTCCCCGCCAGTATAAAGCGGTATACTATGAGAGCTTGTTCACATAAACATCTTTTCGTTTTTCTCTGCGTCAGATTTTATGTGAATATACTCTAGTAAGCGGCTTCGTAAATCATGGTTACGGCAGCGTCACTCATCTTGCGGGGGTTGGTTAAGCCGCAAGCGTCTTTTTGGGCATTTTGCACCATGATGGGAATGTCTTTTCTGTCGACTTTCTTACCATAACGCACGGCCAACTCTTCAATGCCAGCAGGAATGCCCACATCGGCAGAGAGTTGACGGATGGCGGCAATGGCTTTTAAAGCGGCATCACGCTTAGAAAGGCCACAGGTGCACTCGCCCATCATTTCGGCCATGGCGGCAAACTTATCAAGGTTGGCAATCATGTTATATTCTTCTACATGGGGCAATAAGATGGCGTTACATTCACCGTGGGGCAAGTCGTAAAAGCCGCCCAATTGGTGTGCCATGGCGTGTACGTGCCCAAGGCTAGCATTGTTAAAAGCCATACCGCCAAGGTATTGTGCGTAGCACATGCCTTCACGGGCGTTGATGTCGCTGCCATTGGCCACGGCTTTACGCAAGTGTTCAAACACAAGGCGGATACACTTTTCAGCACAAGCGTCAGTAATAGGCGTAGCTGCAATGGATACATAGGCTTCTACAGCGTGAGTTAAGGCGTCCATACCAGTAGCAGCGGTAAGTGATGGAGGCATGCCCATCATGAGTAAAGGATCGTTTACAGCCACATTGGGGGTTACACGCCAGTCTACGATGGCCATTTTTACTTTGCGGCTGGTATCGGTGATGATACAAAAACGAGTGATTTCAGAGGCAGTACCGGCGGTAGTATTCACAGCCACATAAGGGGGCATGGCATTGGTGGATTTATCTACGCCTTCAAAGTCGTGGATAGCACCACCATTGGCAATTACAAGGCCAACGCCCTTGCCGCAGTCGTGGGAAGAGCCGCCGCCTAAGGTGATCAGGCTGTCACAGTTTTCTTTCTTATATACTTCCACCCCGGCTGCAACGTTGTTGTCTGTTGGGTTAGGGATGGTTTCATCAAAGACAGCATAGCCCATTCCGGCTGCGTCCATAATGTCGGTAATTTGCTTTAAAATGCCTACTTGTACAATACCTTTATCGGTAACAATAAGAGGTTTTTTAGCATTTAATAACTTGATACGCTCAGGAATCGTCTTAGCGGCACCTGCACCGATAAGGGTTACGGTTGGAATAAAAAATCCGTCTACTCTCTCAATAATAGCCATATGTCCTCCAAAATTTGTCAAAAGGTTTGTAAAATAGTGTGCCTCCAGTTAAAAAAAGGTTCTCACCTTAACAAGTATAATACATAGTATACACTATCAATGCAAGGGGAAAAATTAATTTATACAAAAGTTTACAGCTAAGAATTAGATTTTACGTTTAAGACATTTAAAATATGTAAATTTTTTTGTTGGAACTCGCTAGTTCTAGGACGATTTTTGATGCTTATGGTGAAATTCGGAAATTAAAATTTTTGTGCTTATTGCCGTAAATCAACGTAAGCGGGATACCTTTTTTTTGATACCCTTGCTTCTACCAATCGAGTATAAAAATACAATTGGCATCAATTTCATCGATGCCAATTGTATTTTTATACTCGATCGGTAGAAGCTTCGCATTACGTGCGCTACTAAGTTACTATAGTTGTTTATGGTGAAAACAATAACAGAACAAAATAAAAGAAGTTATTATCCATGATGTTTATCTTTTATAATTTGGTAGTGTTTTAAAATTGATTTACTATCTCTCTGCACAATTATTTTTACATATAAAAAACTATATAAAAATGCTAATAACTACAGATTTTTTAAACCATATATAGTAGATTAACTTGAAAATAATACCTACAAAATTCTTAAACAGCTATTATTTTAACTGTTTAAGGATTTTACTACAGTAGTGTTTTTTAAGTAGCTTTACTATACTATGCGCCACCATTTTTTTTCGAAGACAAGGTGCTGTCGCAATGG
>CAYJDE010000286.1:0-2320 GCA_964368805.1 uncultured Desulfovibrionaceae bacterium | reverse complement strand
TTTAAAATAATTGTGTAGAGAGCTCCAATAGACACTTTAATTTTGACAAATTTCTTATTAAGGTTTATTATATCACGTAGGAAAGGTATTGCGCAAAATATGCTATTGCAGCATTGTGCGATAATTTCCAATGCCACAATATAACTTCCTATAAAGTTCTACTACGCAAAGCCCACGAGATTACACATATGGACAAATCATTCACTCCCCCCCCCACAGCGACAACCAGCTATGAATCCCTTGCGGAAGAATTAGAAAAAGTACGTCAAGAATTAGCACATACCAAAGAACAATTGCAAGACGTACAGCAGGAAGCAAAAAGGGTTCAAATGTGCATGAATGCTATGCTTGAAGCCATCCCCCTGCCCATACAGATATGGTCAACGCAAGGTAAAATTTTGGATGCCAGTCGCGCCTCGTTGCAATTGTTCGGCTTTGAAAATAAACAAGAACTCAAAGATAACTTTTTGCGTACTGTGCCTAAGCAACAGCCCTGCGGTGAAAATTCTTTAGAACTTGGACGAAAGTATACAGAAGAAGCTCGAAAAAAAGGTACAGTATGTAAAAACTGGATACACCTGCACACCAATGGTGAAGAAATTCCTGTGGAAGCAACCTTTGCCCCCGCCACTATTCAAGGTGAAGAAATTGTCTTTATTTTCCTTCAGGATTTACGAGAAAGAAATGCCATTATAGCGCAACTAAATGAATCGCATGAATACAGCAAAGTCATGCTGGATGCCAGCCCCATGGGTGCCATGGTTTGGGATAAAAATGGGACGCCTATAGCGTGGAATACCGCCATGGTGAACACTTTTGGCATAGAAAAAAAGCAAGATTTCATGGAATATTTAGATAAACTTTTCCCTGAAATACAGCCAGATGGTGTTCCTTCCTTGCAAAAAATGCAGGAGCAGTTGTATAAAGCCTTTACGGAAGGGTACGCCAGCGGGTATTGGCTTGGCACGTCCTTAGATGGTACACCGGTACCTACCGAGGCTACAGCCGTACGCACTAGGCATAATGGTGAGGACCTAGTGGTGGTTTTCTACCGTGATCTGCGTGAAGTAGAAGAAAATATGCACAAAGCTCGAGTGGCAGAACAGCGTACCGAGGCCATTTTAGAAGGTGTGCCCCTAGGCATAAATATTCTAAACTCACGCATGGAACTGTTGGACTGCAACGCAGAAAGCCTACGCATAACACGCCATAGTTCCAAAGAACACTTTTTAACTGTTGCCATGCAATCCTTTCCTCCCACGCAACCCAATGGGCAAGAAAGTAGTCTTTTTTTACAGGAAAAATTTACTGAAGCCGTTCTTCATGGGAAAGCACGCTTTGAAATATATGCCGTGGACGGAGACGGTAAAGAATACCCCATGGGTGTTACCGTAGTACGCTCTACTATAGCTGACGAAGAAGTTTATATTGTCTATTGCCACGATTTGCGTGAAACAAAGCAAATGCTCAAGGAAATTGAACTTAATCGAGAAGCTGCCGAGCAAAGCGCACAGGCCAAGAGCGAATTTTTAGCCAACATGAGCCATGAAATTCGTACGCCCATGAACGGCATCTTAGGACTTTTACATATTTTATCCAGCACATCCTTAAATGCTGTACAAAAGGACTATGTGGAAAAAGCCCTTTTTTCAACCAAAGAGCTTTTACGCATCGTTAACGATATTTTAGATTTTTCCAAAATCGAAGCCGGTAAACTGGAAATGGAAAAAACGCCTTTTACCATTCATGACGTATGCTCAGAACTGGAAAGTCTTTTTGGACATGCCATGCGTGATAAAGGCCTTGAAAGCCACCTACATGAAGGAACATACGCTGCTATCCCCATTTTAGGTGACCCATTACGTTTAAAGCAAGTATTGCTCAATCTTTTGAGCAATGCCATTAAATTTACCGGAAAAGGCAGCGTAAGTCTGCACATTACCGGCACAAAGCACCAAAATAACTCTTTGCACTTTTTGTTCAAAATGCAAGATACCGGCATTGGACTAACCCAAGAACAAACAAGCAACCTTTTCTCTGCCTTCTCTCAAGCGGATACCTCTGTAACACGTAAATACGGTGGCACCGGCCTTGGGCTTGCCATCTGCAAAAGTATTGTAAAGATGATGCAAGGTGATATTTGGGTAGAAAGTGTTGTAGGTCAAGGGTCCACCTTCTTCTTCACCGCCATCTTTGAATTGGCAGACGAAAAAAGCATCGACCAAACCGCTATGCCAACACTAGCACATGAAGACACAAAATATTCCGACCATATATTACTTGTAGAAGACAATAGTATCAATCAAATCATTGCCGAAGA
>CAYJDE010000285.1:0-2322 GCA_964368805.1 uncultured Desulfovibrionaceae bacterium | reverse complement strand
AAAGATAATATACTGACAAAATGGCTTTTTTAGGGGGAAGAGCCTGAGGGGGGCTTTTTCCTAAAACCCCCCCCTTCTCAGGAAAAAGAAATAGTTAACGTTTCCTTTGTACCCCAAGTACATTGGGTAAGGCCACAGCCATGGTGCCCAAAAAAAAGTCAGCAGGGTGGCGTCCTCCCCAAAAGAGGTTTTTGTCATTTTGACGCAAAACCATACCGGCTTGTGCGCCGCCTTCCACATACATGACCGTACGCACATCAAGGGGGAGGCGTAAAAGTAAGGTGGCAAAAGTATGGGCATCTATGGGCGGGCGACAATGTAAGAAAAGAATGCGCCCAAGGCCATCTTGCCCCACGGCGGCAATGGAGTGCTTTTGCCCGCCGACAGACCATAAAATTTCACGCTTGGCACTAATTAAGCGATAATTTTGTATGACAAGTTGATAATCTTTTAAAAAGTTTTCTATTTTTTGGCCATTTTTTTCCACAATCTTTGCCGTGACATCTTGACTATTTTTGGGTTGTGCCACAAAAAAGGCTCCAAATTTTGTGGCTATATGGTCATTATTACTGTAATTTCCATCACGCATATAGCCTGTGCTGCGCCCGCCAGGTAAATACATACTGGCATTGATGGCCGCCACTAAACTGTTTTCTGAAGCCCATTGGTCTAACGTTTTGGGGTATGAAGCGTTTTTCCCTGTGCTATGCAACACAAAGGTGAAATATTGCGGTTCAAAGCGTAGAATAACAAGTTCAGAGCCAGCTTGCTTTGCCAAGGAATATGATGCAAAATCAAGTCCTTGTTCTATATTTTTCCATGAAATTTGCGCTGAAAGCTGTAAGTCTGTTTTGGGAGTTGTGGGCGGTATGTTTTTGTTTTCCTGCTGTGGCGTTGTAGTAGAAGTGGCGTGTACATGGTCTTGTGCCAAGGCCACAGAAAAGCATAATATAACGCCAAGGTAGTAGAAAAATATACGGAAAAACGTAGCATCCATCTTTGCACCCTTGCTAAAAAATATAAGCAGCATGAAGCTAAAACTTTGAGACCTCTGCGCATATAAAATGCATATGAAGAGCCAAATTCACTTTTGATATGCATTTTATATTTGAAAATAATTGCATAGAGGGCTCGCTTTGTACGATACAGCGTATCTTCTTGTAGCATAGATGGCATGGTGCTGACAATGGCTTAATAAGCCCTAGCAGGTCATAGGGTACGAGCCTTGCGCATTTTTTTTAGAGCTGTCTCTGTACTGTTATATTATATTTTTGCTTTTTTATACATGTATCTGTACAGGCCTCTTATGTTTGATTTTATGCGCTTATGGAAGGATAAAAAAAGATATATTGACATATCAAGGTATAGTGATATAGTTTTTATCTATTCACCAACACCATAAGCAAAGTAGGTATAGCCATGAAGATTATTGATATTTTACAACAACAAAAAAAACCTTTTTTTTCCTTAGAGTTTTTTCCCCCCAAAGATAGCGAACAATGGCCGGATTTTTTTCGTTGCGTTGAAAAACTATCAGTGCTTGATCCGGCTTTTGTTTCCGTAACCTACGGTGCCGGTGGTTCTTCCCAAAGTAATACCTTAGAGATTGCACGTAAAGTGCATGGTATGGGCCTTGAACCCATGGTGCATCTTACTTGTGTTGGTGCCCATGCGGCGCAACTCAGTACATTTTTAGGGGATTTACAAGATATTGGCATTGATAATGTGTTGGCTTTACGTGGAGACCCCCCAAAAAATGCCGATGCCGCTACCTTGGCGAAAGTGGATAGCAGTGAATTTCGCTACGCTGAAGATTTAGTGCGTTATATTCGTCGGGTATCTCCACATATGGGCGTTGGTGTGGCAGGTTATCCTGCACCGCACCCAGAATCTCCTTCTTTTGCTTTAGATCGAGCTTACACCTTATCTAAAATTCGCTCTGGGGCAGATTTTGTGGTGACACAAGTATTTTTTGACGTGCGTGAATATTTTGACTTTGTGGACGCTCTGCGCCAAAAAAATGTAAACGTGCCGGTAATTCCGGGTATTTTGCCTGTGCAAAGTATAAATTCTTTACGTACTATCCTTTCCATGTGCGGTGCCAACCTTCCCATCAAATTATATCAGTCTTTGGAAGAAGCACAGAAAAATGGCGGTGAAGAAGCTGTACGAGAGCAAGGCCTTGCCTATGCAGTAGAACAAATTCATAAACTTATTGAAGGTGGAGCCCCAGGCATACACCTCTATACTTTAAATAAAGCGGATTTATGCTTGCGCCTTGCCGAGGCTGTAAAAGGTCATATGGGTAGATAGTTAACAGGT
>CAYJDE010000284.1:0-2326 GCA_964368805.1 uncultured Desulfovibrionaceae bacterium | reverse complement strand
GCAACGGCGCAGATATTATTGCCGACCACTCTGAAAGCATGGAAGAAGTCTGTAAAGAAGTCTGGGGGAGGTTTGAGGAGGTGAGGTAAAGAGAGAAAGGGAAGTAAGATAAGGGAAAAGCCAGAGTTTGTGGGGCTCTGGCTTTAAAAAATAGTATGCAAACCATATAAAAAAGTAAAACTCTATGTGTAGCCTTAAATATCAAATGATGATGTAATGAAGGCCGAAAGCCTCCAAGGTATCGCAGAGTAGCTTTGGTAAATGAAATTTATCCCTGAATCAACCCTTGATGAGTGGATGCAAAACTCTACATCGCCAGTAGGGAAGAACTATACAGGGCTTGCGGATGCTAGGTTGTTGTGTTTCCTGAAAATATATTTTCATTCTAAATAGATCATAAAGTAAGATTGTCCTTCAGCCGTAAGTACCCCTTTTTCATCACAATAGCCTGCACGATACAAAGCATCAAATAATCTAGTTTGTTTACACGTTAAGCTACCAAGTATTATTTGATATATAATATTTTGAGGAAGATCTAAGTATGGATATACTACCTCTGTCTTTTTATTTATTTTTTCTTCAAACTTATTTTTTTCATCTTCCTTTCCATATTTCCATACATAATCATCTAAACATATTATGAAATGTATAACAGCATGGAGGCGTGTCATACAGTCTCTTACATCTGCTCTCTGTGAATGTTTAAAGCTATCTACAAAATTATGCGCAGCTTTATTTCTACTTAGTGAAGTATCTGAGTCTTGTATAAAAAAATCAATAGCATTGTTATGGATAGTTTTTTCTTTAAAAGATATTTTTTGAGATTCAATAATATCTTCCAGTAAAACTCTATTTATATTCATACTTTGATGAAGCCATTTTCCTTTTTTTAGAGAAGTAGAAGATATCTCTTTTTTTATAAAAAATTGTTTTAATATATCTCTAAAAGACTTATGCAATAAGCTTGGAATAGCAGTATAGGATAAAATTATAAGGAGCCTATTGTCATCTATGCTACTAGCTGCACTAGTGGAGGTCGCTTTAGCATAACTATCAATTAAAAATCGCCATGTGCTTTTTGTATTGTCACATAAATAATTTGATTTAAAAATATTATCCTTGCAACATTCTTGGCATATGGCATCACAAAAATTTGGCGTCTCCAATGAACAGTTCATACTATCTGCTAAAGTACATTGAATCATTTTATTCCTCGTCAAAAATTATGCTTGCATCGTCATAAATTCGATTTACTATAGTTTTTGCTTTAGAACTTCTTCCCGTCGGGTCATATATATTTCTTTCGATAAAAATATTATATATTTTCAAAAGTTGTTTGTCAGTATACGTTTTATCCTCCATAACTTTTTTCATTAGTGTGACCATAAAAACTTCATAAAATGCTGTATTAAAATATTTTTTTGGAGTAAACAAGTTTTTATCTAAGTTAATTTTTTTTACAAGTTTAAAAACTTTTTCAGTATACTTAATTAAATTATTACATTCTTCTTGTGTCATATTGTAATTAAGAGCAAAAGAATCAAGGAATTTTGCTAAATTTCCATTATAATTATCTTTATATAACAGAAATGCATAAAATCTAAATATTAACTCTCTATATTGAGTTATTGTTTCTGGTTTTTTATGTATATTTATAAATTTAAATATATCTCTCCATTGCGACATTGTATAAACTGTATGTAAAAATTTATCTAATACGGCATTAGATTTGTTAGTTATTGTTAAAACACTACGTTTTTCATGTGGATGTAATGCTTGTCCACCTGAATTAAGTCTATCAAAAAGAACGTAAAGTGAGCTTGCGTTTGGTAAAGGAGGAGTTTCGTCGTTGAGTTGGCGAATAAAAGTTACAGGAATATAGGCTCTTAGTAAAAAATCTTTTAAATTTATTTCCTCTAAACCTCTAAAGTCCTTACCTATCCATTTATCTGCTATACCTTCGCCAAATAATTTAAAAACACGCGATTGTCCTTCAAGTTCTCCATTTACAAACCATGCTAAAGTTTTTATTCTTTGTTGCCCGTCTATTAATTGTCCCTCTTCTCTAGCACTAGCATCTTTATATATTGTTATGGGAGGTATTGGCAATCCTCTTAATATAGAATCTATGAAAAGACTGGGTGGATGTCTTTCTGTTTTATAATTTTTTTTAATCCACACATATGGTCTTTGAAAATGAGGTATTTTTATTACATTATTCTTAAAGTCCGAAATTAATCTTTCAACTGGTATTGAATTTGTATAAGCGTCAATATTGTATTGAAAAAAAATATCTTTTTTATTTTCTGGATCTTCTAATCCATAA
>CAYJDE010000283.1:0-2363 GCA_964368805.1 uncultured Desulfovibrionaceae bacterium | reverse complement strand
ATTGCGCAGAGGTCTCTTGAACTGTTATATTAAATTAATGAATTGTTTTGGGTAAGATATTTTCCAAACAATTTTCATGCGCCACAATTTTTCTTTTCAAAGGCAAGATATTGACGCAAGGGGTTTTTTTGAAGGGGAGAGTTTGAGAGGGGAAACTTTTTTTTTCTAAAAAAAGTTTCCCCTCTCAGGAAAAAGAGTGAGTTGGCGTTTTCTTTAACTCATAAAGAGTCCTGCACAATGATTTTTTAGAGTTGTCTTTGTGCTACAATATTATATTTTTGCCTTTTTATAAATGTACCTGTGCAGGACAATAGGCACAAGTTAATCGCTTAACAGTGCTAGTGAATTGCGCTTACTCTTGATTTTAGGTGCATTGACTGTCGTCAACGCTATTAAAAACTCCGCACAATGAATTGTGCAAGAGTCTTTAATAGCGATTTTCAAATCTGTTCTCACGATGATCGAGACGATTATCCTTATGCTCTAGGCGATCTTCTTTTCTTTCCAAATGGTCTTCTTTTCTTTCTAAGTGATGTTCTTTTCTTTCTAAATGATTTTGGCGCTTGTCTTGATGGTGGCTGCGCACATCTTGGCGATGTTCACGGGCTTGATGGTGATAGTAGCCGGGAGGGGGGGCACATGCCGCTTGGGCAAAAGCACCAAGGCCCAGTAGAGATAAAAGAAGTAGTTTTTTCATATGATTCTCCTGTTTTTTCATAGTGTTATCTAGAAGGTGACTTTTTTACGAGCTATATAAAGGTGGTAGGCCGTTGCCTTAAATGCAAGGTCTTTGTTCACCAGACAATTTCTTCTTTCATAAAAGTATGGTAGCTGTCAAATCTTAAACTCTCTGCCATTAACGCTGAAGTAACGCTTCACCTATTTTTAATTTTTGGTCGCATTGATTACCGTTAATGCTCTATGAGACCTAACGCAATGCATTGCGCGGAGGTCTCATATTGACATGCCTTGCATAAAAGTTTACCGCACAGTAATGGAAAAATTGCAAAAAAAACTTTGTCTTTCTTATTTCTTATGCTGCTAATGAGGCAAAGTAAGGATTATGTATGGAGAAAATAAAAAAAGAGTATCCTTGCGCATTGCTGCTTACTATGGATTTACTTGGCGGCAAGTGGAAAATGCGTATTTTGTGGCATGTTTTGCATGGCGACAATCGTTTTTCTTTGTTGCAAAAGGCCATCCCAGATATTACGCATAAGATGTTAATTACACAGCTAAAAGAACTGGAAAAAAGCGGTATTTTGCAACGGTATGATTTTCAGACACTACCTCTTCGTGTAGAATATTCGCTTTCTGAACAATATAGCATGCTTATTCCTATAGTAAATAGTTTTTGTGACTTTGCAAAAGATTACGCACAGCAAAATAATATTCATCTTTTAGATTAAAATCCTAAAAAATTAGATAGGTACAAAAAAGTACGTTATTGCTAAATTCTTTGGTGAGTATATATTTCTCTCACATCACATAAGGAGGATTAAGCAATGACTTATCCAAGAGCGTTTTCACATATCGGACTTTCCGTACCCAATTTAGAAGAAGCTGTAAAATTTTACCAAGAAGTTATGGGCTGGTATGTTGTTATGCAGCCATCCCTAGTAAAGGAAGAAAAAGAATCTGCCATTGGCATTATGTGTCATGATGTTTTTGGTGTTGACCATGGCGACTTTAAAATTGCACATATGGTAACATCTAATAATATAGGTATAGAACTTTTTGAATTTGAAAAAAACACCAAACAAAGAGAAGATTTTACATTCATTAAAACAGGTCTGTTTCATTTTTCAGTACAAGATCCAGATATAGAAGGGCTTGTGGCAAAAATTGTTTCCCATGGTGGCAAGCAACGTATGCCTATTCGTGAATATTACCCTAACGATAAACCCTATCGCATGTGCTATGTGGAAGACCCTTTTGGCATTGTTTTTGAGGTATATAGTCATAGCTACGAAGTAACCTATTCTAAAGGCGCGTATTAAAATTACTTTCTTTGCTTACTTTACCCGTAATTCTATGATTTTTATGAACTTACTGTAAAAGTAAGTTTCGAGACCTCTGCATAATGAATGATGCAGAGGTCTCTTTTTAGATAGTGTCGTCAAATACGCCTTTTCGACTTTTTCTGCGTCAAATTTCACATGCTTTTTCAGTCGTGTATGTCTGTATACACTTCCTCAAAGCTTGTTCATTTTCCTTGACAAAGCTTGAAAACTCGTCATTTGACGACACTACCTAGGAAACGCTAAGTCCTTCTTTTTTCTAGAGGGGAAACTTTTTTAGAAAAACCAATTGTGGCGCATACCATATGGGTTGAAAAAGTGTGTCAGAAAAAATAATGTATG
>CAYJDE010000282.1:0-2388 GCA_964368805.1 uncultured Desulfovibrionaceae bacterium | reverse complement strand
TTTCTTTAGTAAATTGTTTCGTATAATCACAGTCCCTTTCTTTGGTGAAGAACCACTTATTGCCCCTATCTTTGGTGAAGAACCTGGTTGACCGCCAAAAAAAAATGGGTAGTTACATTTTCTGTAACTACCCATTTCCATCTAATTTTTCTGGTCGGAACGGAGAGATTTGAACTCCCGGCATCCTGGTCCCAAACCAGGCGCGCTACCAAACTGCGCCACGTTCCGACGAAGATGATTTATATGGCAAAGCAAAAAAAAATGCAAGCAAAAAAACGCCCTCTTTGCAATTTTTTTTACTGTCCCCCAAAACTTTTTTTATTCTGGCTGTTCTTCTAGCCAACCCTGCAAAGTATCAACGATTTTTCTGGCCTGATCGGGGCTAGAAATATTAAATTTTGACTTCATTCTATATTCACCGCTTACTTTTTGATAGCGACGTATAACATATTTATCTGGCCCATAAGTGTCTGTTTCATTTTTCCATTCTTGAAAGCGAAATAAAATGGTAGTCCAAGCACCCTTACTTAAAACAACTTTATCCAGTTCCTTTACAACCACTTGACCATTTTCTTCGTAATTCACAGTAAGTTCTTCAATAGTGCTGCTCATAATTTTCCTTCAAATATGGTGACGCATCATGGGATGCAAAAATAAAATTGATCGCCAATACATATAGTAAAACTTTAATACAAAAGGCAAAAGGAAAAGCCCCGCTATACCGTGGGGCCTTTGTAAAATTTTTTTAGCTAGCGTACGAAACAAGTGTACCTTTTACACTTTCCGGTAGTTGTTCAACACGAATAGGCATATCGCCTGGACCGGGGCCAAATTGTGCTGCGTTAACACGAGCAGAAGCGATAATGGCATTACCAATATCTGTACCACTCATTTTTCGCCCTGCAGCATAGCGTACGCCCAAATCACTCAACATAAGTTCAGCACCGTTTGGCGGTGTAGGAATAGAATGTACCATAGTTTCCTCCTTACTCTCTTTTGCATATAAGACTCTTTTTTTAAAAGTGCAAGTCTCTTACCTACAAAAGAATATTTTTCCCTAAAAGCCAGCTTCTTTTCCTTCCACAGCTAAAGTCATTTCTCTGTATAAACGTAACGTTTCTTTAGCATCTTCTTCACGAATTTTATGCAAGGCAAAGCCAGCATGAATGATAAGATAATCGCCAACTGCTGCTTCTTCCGGTAAAAGCATCAGGGAGGTAGTTAAATAGGTTTCGCTTTCTCCCACACGGGCTTTAGCCATGCCATCGTCCAAAAGCTCAACAATTTGTGCTGGTACTGCTAAACACATATGCCCCCCTACTCCGCCACACAAAAAGCACTAATTTCTTTACGTGCTACTGATAAAAAATCATCAAACTTTTCTTGCACTTGTGGCGAGAGCCCAATATTCCACGTGGTATAATCGTAAGGTTCCATGCCAATTATTTGAATATCGGGCCTTTTTCCATGTAAAAGCTCTGCCATATTCAAAGAGTCAAGCAAATCAATATCATGAATGGAGAGGCGTTGCTGTTGATTATCCACAAGGTCTGACTCACTCAGTTTATATATGCTGCCGGGTGTTCCCTTGGCATGTACAATATCAAGCACTAATATGGCATCATAACCTTCAAAAAGATAAAAAACATCTTGAGTAAAAGTGCCCGCTTCCATAATGGTGACATTTTCTGTAAATTTTTCTTCAAGCAATTTTTGCGCTGCAAAAACACCTACACCATCATCGGTGAGCAACATATTTCCAATACCCATAACGAGCAGTCTTTTCATGCACATCCTCTCTTAAAAAACTTCATTACCTACTATTAAAGCTTCATAAAACCTTCATAATGAATTATATAAGGTCCATAGGCCAACATAACAAAATGCGTACCTTTAGGCAATGTGTAATCTGGCACGAAATTTCATCCTTCAAAACTTTACCCACATAAATTGCTTGCAATTTCTGCCAATGACGTATATTAAACCTGTCTCAATACGTCAGAAAATAAGTATGCCTGCCACTTTGTACACATAATTATAGGCGGCTTACTTTATTATATTCTTTACTATTAAAGTTTTATGGAGGAACTGTCATGAGCAGAGAATGCGATTTTTGCGGGAAAAAACCCCAAAGTGGTAACTTAGTAAGCCACTCTAATATTAAAACCAAGCGTCGTTTTAATCCTAACTTGCAAAAAGTACGTCACCAATTTTCCAATGGTACCGTACGCACATTGACTGTATGCACTCGTTGCATGCGTTCTGGTGCTGTGGTAAAACCCATGGTACGCAAAGAATCTTAAAAGCTATTGAAAAAGCACTATTTGCTTCGTCAATAATAAAAACGCAGACCCCTCATGCATGTGGGATCTGCGTTTTTTGTTTTGA
>CAYJDE010000281.1:0-2403 GCA_964368805.1 uncultured Desulfovibrionaceae bacterium | reverse complement strand
AACTGCAAGGCTTTATAAAGCCCTGCGCAATGAATGGCGCAAAGGTTTCTATATAGTAATAAAGGCTTCATCTCCCTGAATTATCTTCGTAAGCGGTTCACCCATATAAATAATTTCAATATTCCCAATGGCCTTTAGTGCATCTACTTTGTTTAAGCGTTCTGCACAACGCAAACATGCCGAAACATGACCGCCTTGCGCTTGAAACTCTTTAACCAAGGTCTGCATTTGCGGGTTTTCACACAACAATGCCACAGTAGCACCCCATACAATCACCTGCACTTCATCCCACCACTTAAAATGTAAAGCATTGGTGGCATACATAAAAACCATAAGTTCTGCCGTGACAGGATTATCATTTACCCACAGAATATTTACTATTTTAGCCATAAAAACTCCTTTCATCTTTACTGCCTACACCATTCCGGTAAGAGACAGCGATGCAATAGATTTACGTCGCTAGCTGACTGTTTTCCCCTTAACCCTGCTAAGCTATTTTTTTAGACAGACGCAATTATTAAAATCTACGCTAAATCATATGGTATACGCCACAATTTTCTTTTCAAGAACAAGATACTGATACAATGGTTTTTTTGAAGGGTGGCTTTGCCTATCCTATTTCCAAAGAATCTGAATTTTCTTTAAGAGTCACAATAGCCGTCGTTACCATCTCTTGTCTTTTTGGTGCTTTTGCTGCCACCAAACAAATGCAATTCTGTGATGATGAGGGAAACCCCATTAAAGACGAAGAAGCAAACTAATTCTTGCCAAAACACAGTAAAAACTTTAAACACAGCACAACTTTTGTCTATGGGCACAATTCATTCACATACAACAACTTAACAAGGATTTTTTATGCAAAGCCTTATTCCACCATTTGATGCCTATGCTGGCAATAAGCCATATGTTTTTATCAGCTACGCACATAAGAATTCCGATATTGTATATGAACATATCAGTAAATTGCACGACGCCGGTTTTCGCATTTGGTATGATGAGGGCATTGATCCAGGTGCAGATTGGTCCGATGAAATAGCTACGGCTTTACAAAATTGTACTGCATTTCTCGTTTTTATTTCTGAAGCTTCGCTAGCTTCACAAAATGTGCGCAAAGAAATTATCTTTGCCATAGATCAACGTAAACATATGCTGTGCGTACACCTTGAAGAGGTGGAGCTTCCTGCTGGGCTTAAAATGCAGTTGGGGAATATTCAAGCTTTGTTAGAGACACGCTTTCATGACAAAGACAAATTTTATCGTCGCCTCCATGAAGGCATCCTTCCTGCTCAAACCCTACGCATTGAAGACGAGCCATTCACCAAGGCCACTAAACAACACAGCAACACCAAGCCTACCGCCCCCTCATCGCCTAAAACATCCTCAAAAATACTACTCTTAGCCTTATTTATAGGTATCCTTGCCTTAGCAGGTGCAGGCTATATGTGGACACAACTACCTGATTCCAGCAACAAATCTGCTGAAAGTACTGATACCTCAAAGAAAGAAATCAGTGCCAACCCAAGAAAAGAGCTTGCTGATATGGGCGTTCCATGGAATGTGAAGGCATATTTAGAGCAAGTGGAACTCTCGGATTTGAAAACCCTAAGACTTTTCTATGCCGGAGGCTTTGACCCCTATACTAAACATTCATTTCACGACGTGCATCATTATGCAGAAAAGATTACTACCTACGACCAAAACAATGCTCTTCAAGCCTTAGTCCCCATGGCTGCAGTAGCGTTTGAGATTTGGGTGTCAGAAAAAGCGCGTTCAGCCATGAAACTCGCTTTTGAATATGATTATTCCCCTAAAAATGACAAAGCATTTTTGGAAAATTTTACGGAAAAGCTAGACTCCATGTTGCTTTTAAATATTCTGGATGAGAAACAAGTGAGCGAAACATTACTCTTCTTGAAATCCATAGATAAAAGCATTTTGGAAGCATTAAAAAAAGCACACGAAGAAACCCTTAAATCCTTGCAGGATAACACCTATAAAGACTATGTAGACAACGAAGAAGCAATGAGAATAAAACTCAATCTAGATATGTATAAAACCTACCAAAGCCGCGTTATACAAGATTTAAAACAACATGCAAACAGCTCCGCAACTATTAAGAAAATATATGAAAGTTCTGTCGCTAATGCACAAGCTAAGCTAAAAAAAGCAGAAGAAGAACACGCAAACTTTCTAGAAACAAGACGACTCAAGAAAATAGAATTTCATAAAAATCACATAAAAATACTGGAGGCTGTCTCTAAATAAATTCTTTTGTGTTGTTATTGACTTAACAGCCTGTTAACTCGGAAAAATAAAGTTTACTAAACATTTGCGACCTGTGAGGACATTGCAAAAATGCTGGTATCAATTTCATCGACACCAATTGCATTTTGCAACATCCTC
>CAYJDE010000280.1:0-2405 GCA_964368805.1 uncultured Desulfovibrionaceae bacterium | reverse complement strand
TACGAGCCCATTAAACAAAGCCAACAGCAAATAGAGTTTCGACTGCAACAGCTCATGAATCTTGTGGATAGTCTCAAACATCTTGAAGATATTGCTGTGCAACCTATGCTTAATCGTGCTTTAAAACTTGAGCGTAGTTTCAGCATGTTAAATGTAAGACTCAAAACAGTAACAACTATCACTCAAAAAATACTGAACAGGCTCAATGCAGCCCACAAAGACATTGAAAAAAGAATGCCAACCTTTTGGTATAACTACTATATTAATCAACAAATAGACTTTATTCCACAGCTGGGCACTTTAGCAAGTTTTGCCTTTTATGAGCATATTTTTTCTGTAGCAAAGCTTAGTTTCCTTCGTGAAATCCCCTCTACACTACATGCATGGGCATTACTTCTTGGTAATATGCTTCTGGCGGCCCTCCCCTTTCTTCTGCTTGGTTTTATAGCCCAAAAACTTGCCTCCAACTTTTTAAAAAAAGACACCTTAAAATCTTGTAAAAACATCATTCAAACCACTATTATTTGGATTGTTTTTGGCATAACTTTACAGTACGCATCTTGGCATGATGGCAATAGATATCAAGTTATTAATGCCATTGGCACCTTCATGCTTTGTTATGGACTAATTCGTCTAGCATGGCAACTTCTTGGCCTTAAGAGGGAAAAAATATTTGCCACTCGGTCTCCTTTCACCATTTTACTAGTAGTACTTATTGTTAGCTTTATCCTCCTTACATTTACCGACGGTAATATACTTTTAAGTTTTTTCTGGAGCCTCTTCCTTGTTTTTATCTTTTCGCAGATACGAATTCCCATGCCACCTACCTTCCCATTGTCACGTATACTTATGCGCTCTTTCCACATCGTGGCAGGCATTGGCTTATTTGTTATTCTTACCACCGGGCGAGTCCATTTATCCTTTTTTGTTGTCCTCATTTATATGTGCCTTATTATGGGCATACAACAAGCACAAGCCTGTTTACATGCCACATCTTTATTAAATGCTTTTCTGCCCCAAAGCGGCATTAAAGCCCTGCTTTATGGCTTATTATTGGCCATCTCTTTGCCCTTGGTGTTAGCCATAGCCCTTATCTCTCCCCTAAGTTTGCTCTTGGCCTTCCCCGGCGGAGAATATTTTATCAAAACATTAGGAAATTTTGATATCAACATTGGACAGCTTTCTTTCAATGCCATGCAAGTACTTGGTATTGCAACTGTATTTTATTTAGTAAAGTCCATTATCAGCGTTTCTTGCCACTACATTGATACCACATGGCAACACCATAACAATGAAACCTTAGCCTCCTTAACAACACCAGTAAAAACCACTATCTTCTTTGGTTTCTGGGGCATATTTGCCCTGTATGTCTTACAAAGTTTTGGTTTTAACTTAACCAGCCTTGCTGTGGTGGCTGGCGGCCTTAGCGTAGGTGTGGGCCTTGGTTTACAAGGTATTGTGCAAAATACCTTCAGCGGCTTTTTACTCATTTTTGGACAGAATATTCGTGAAGGAGACCTAGTAGAAGTGGGAACCGTACGAGGTATTGTACAAAAAGTCAGCCTTCGGGCCACGAGAGTGCGCACCTTTGACAATGCCATCGTGTTTGTACCCAATTCAGAATTTATGCGGGCCAGCTTTATTAACTGGACACACAATGGGCACAAAGTGCGTTGCACCATTTTTGTGGGTGTAGCCTACGATTCAGATTTAGACATAGTTAAAGATACTATCATGTCAGTCATCAAAAATGATCCACGTATTGCCCATGACCCAGAACCAGATATTTTCTTTATAGATTTTGCAGCCAGTGCCTTGAATTTTGAAGTGCGCTTTTGGGTATACAATGTGCTTGATCAAGCCAAAATAGGTTCAGATTTACGCTTTACCATGAACGCAGCCTTTAGAGAACGTGACATTAAAGTACCTTTCCCGCAAACAGATATTCATGTGAATGCTAAAACATTAGAATTGTTTACTGAAGGCATTTTACCGGAAAAAGGACACAAAAATACCAAAAAAATGGTGCGCCAACAGCGAAGATTTTCGCCTAAATGCCCTTCACGCAGATAAAAGAAATTCTCAGTCATTTTTTATCTGAAAGGGGAAGTTTTTTTGAGAAAACGACCAGTTATTATTTTTCCTGAGAGGGGAAGCTTTTTTTAGGAAAAAAAAGCTTCCCCTCTCAGACTCTCCCCTTCAAAAAAACCCATTGCGCCAGTACGTTATCTTTAGAAAAAATTGTGGCGCATAAGAAATCGCTTGAGAGAATACCTTGCGCCTACCAGTACCTTCAAAAAAACAGTAGATTCAAGGAAAATTACAAAGGCAAGGTGCTTGTATATATAGGCATACACAAGCACCTTGCCTTTGTAATTTTGACGCAGTAGTTTGCCCTTTTTCAA
>CAYJDE010000279.1:0-2417 GCA_964368805.1 uncultured Desulfovibrionaceae bacterium | reverse complement strand
AAAGAAAAAGAGAAAATTTTCATTTTTTTTACATTTTTTTTCACGCTTCATTTCTATTTGTGAATTAAATATTTTGATGCATTTTCAAGTTGTTACATACAAAACACCGCCTAAGCATTGAAGTTTTAAGGTAAAAAATGGGCATTGATTGTTTTATCAATCAATTTCTTCCCACTTGACGCTGCTATGCCTACCGTGTATCTTTGCAAAATGGAAGAATGTTTCCTTGCAAATAACTGTACACTAAGGAGAAAATGATCATCATGGCACAAGACAGCTTTACTACATTGATGAATGAAGGACGTAGTTATATTCCACCTATGCACGGTAAAGACACAGCATGGGTGCGCACGCAGGAAGAATATGAAGCCATTTGTCGTAGGGCTCTTGATGATCCGGAAGGCTTTTGGGGCGACCGTGCCAAAGAACTTCTACATTGGTTTAAGCCTTGGGATAAAGTGCTTGATGCAAACCCTGCCGAGCATAGCTATAAATGGTTTAGCGGCGGCAAATTAAATGCCTCGTACAATTGCATCGATAAGCATCTTATTAGCGGAAAGCGCAACAAGGCGGCACTTATTTGGCAAGGAGAAGGTGAAAATGAAGTGCGCTGTTACACCTACCAAATGCTTTATACCGAAGTGTGCCGCATAGCCCACGCCTTAAGTTCTTTGCGTGTGCGTAAAGGCGACAGAGTGGCCTTGTACATGCCTATGATTCCAGAACTTATCATTGCCATGCTCGCTTGCGCACGTATTGGGGCCATCCATACGGTTATCTTTTCAGGCTATGCTGAAGGCGGCGTACTTGGTCGTATCCAAGACTGTAAAGCCAAGGTTGTCATCACAGCCGATGGCGCAGTACGTGCCGGAAAGATAAAGCCGCTCAAGGCAAATCTTGATCCCATCATTGAAAAATGCCCCTCTGTGGCCCACGTGGTAGTGGTAAACCGTGCCAACCAAGACGTGTACATGCACCGCAATCGTGACATCTGGTGGCATGATTTACTGGACGACTTTACCTTGGACGCCGACTTTCCTTGTGAATCCATGGACGCCAACGACACCTTATTCTTATTACATACCAGCGGAAGCACAGGAAAACCTACTGGGGTTATGCATGCCACAGGTGGCTATTTGACCTATGCTGCCCACACTACCCAATGGGTTTTTGATATGCGTGATGACGACGTATATTGGTGCACAGCAGACTGCGGCTGGATTACCGGACATACCTATATGGTGTACGGCCCCTTATCTCTTGGTGCCACCACCATCATGTTTGAAAGCGTGCCCAACTATCCTAAGCCAGACCGCTATTGGAATATTGTTGAAAAATACCGTGTAAATATTTTCTACACTGCCCCTACGGTTATTCGTTCGCTTATGCGTACCGGCGAAGCTTGGCCAGAACGGTACGACTTAACATCTTTGCGCATTTTAGGCTCGGTGGGTGAACCCATCAACCCTGAAGCGTGGATGTGGTATCGTAAAATCATTGGCCGTGACGATTTACCCATTGTGGACACATGGTGGCAAACAGAAACCGGCGGTGCCATGATTGCCGCTCTGCCCTATGTAACCAAGCTAAAACCGGGGTCTGCCACCTTCCCGCTACCCGGCATTGATGCTGTGGTTATGAGCGGTGACAAAAAAAATGATGATAGCCAAGAGGAAGAAGAAGGTAGAGGCGGACACTTGGTTATTCGCAAACCTTGGCCCGGTATGATGCAAGGGGTTTATGGCAATCCGGAAAAGTATAAATCCTATTTCGAGCGTTTTAATGGCTATCAGTCGGGCGATGGTGCTCGCATAGATGACGAGGGCTATTTCTGGATTCTAGGCCGTATTGACGATTCCATCAACGTATCCGGTCACCGTTTATCCACATCAGAAATTGAATCAGCCTTGGTGGCACACCCACAAGTGGCCGAAGCCGCAGTAGTGCCCATGCCCCACTCCTTAAAGGGGGAAAGCATTTATGCTTATGTAAATCTCATTGAAGATGTGGTTTGGTCGGAAGAATTGCGCAAAGAATTGCGTGATACTGTGCGCCGTGACATTGGTCCCTTGGCTAGCCCTGAAGTTATTCAATTTGTATCGGCCATGCCCAAAACCTGCTCTGGTAAAATTATCCGCCGTATGCTGCGCAAAATTGCCTCTGGTGCCTATGATGAGCTGGGCGATACCTCTACCTTAGCCAGTCCTGAAGTTATTCCTGTATTGGTGAAAGACCATGAAAACCTTATGGATAAAAAACCGGAAGAAACTCCCAAGGCGTCTTAACCATTAATTAGGCAATCATAAAATATAGAGTAACCACCACGCTAAATGCGTTTTTTTCTCACGGTATGGGTCATAACGTCTCTGCCGTAAGAAAGAAACGCATTTTTCACGCCGTAAAAAACTCTTGTCTAG
>CAYJDE010000278.1:0-2429 GCA_964368805.1 uncultured Desulfovibrionaceae bacterium | reverse complement strand
CAAAAGGTACCACCAAAACGGAGCCTATTGTACGGCCAAGTCTAAACCACTACATATGAGTTCTTGATGTAGCATTGTAGCTTGGCAAGTATTAACTTATTTTTTTCCTATATAATTTTTCTGCACTTCCCTTACCATAATATCTTTCATATTCTTGAATTGCAAAAGAATCCATCATTCCAGCAATATAATCAATAACAAGTCTTTCTTTAGCACATTCAAGGCCTCGAAGCTCTGCTGGGAGAAGTATATTGTTTTTGTTAAAGGCTTCATCATTGTAAACTGTAAACAATCCCCTAAGAACATTTTCTCCCATTTTTTCGTAGTGCTGAATATCTTTTTTTCGTAACACAGCTCTAAATAATAATTTTTTAAGCCCATTAGCCAGTTTTCCATGTTCTTTATAACCTAAATGGCCACCTATTACGCCTATGTCTTTGCATAAAGTATGTACGATTGAGCCTGTTATTTCTTTTTTCAAAACAACAAAATATTCTTCAGAGGATGTTTTTGCTTCTTGTGCAATTCGTCTTGCTCGATGTGATATTTCAACCATTTTATCATATGCATCTTTAAATTCATTATCTATATAAAATTCATGAATTATTTCATCTATAGTGACTAGTCCAAAGCTAAGTGCATCTTCTAAGTCATGTGCTGCATATGCAATTTCATCCGATAAATCCATGATTTCTGCATCTATACTTTTTTCTATATACACTCCCTTTCTAGAGAGTTCATACTTCATGACATCATAATCTTCATCATATAAAAACTTTTTACCATTTTCACGCTTATTAAAATATTTTATGACTGATAGTAAAGTTCGTACATTAAGATTTAATCCGCTATATGCAGAATGTTTTTTTTCTAAGGTTCTTAAAATCCGTAATGTTTGAGCATTACCTTCATAGCCACCACAATTTTTACCAAGCTCATTCAAGATTCGTTCGCCAGAGTGTCCGAAAGGAGGATTTCCTATATCGTGTGCTAGTGCTGCTGTTTCCACAACTGATGTTTCTTTTATGCCCATTTCAGCAGCAATTGTGCGTGCAATTTGAGCTACTTCTAAACTATGAGTTAACCTATTTCTATTAAACTTTTTTGAGTCTACTCCAAGAAGTTGCATTTTACCTTGCAGACGCCGAAAAGAAGACGAGTATAGAACCCTAGCATAGTCGCGCATAAATTCATTTCTGCCTTCTGTTCTATCATCTTCAGGAGTATATATTCTATAATTTAATGAGCTTAACTGCTCTTCCTGTGTTTTTACATAGTTTAAAACTTCTGTAGAATACATATGCACCTCACAATCTTAATTATATGCACAATAATTACCACAAAATGAAACATAAATAAAGCAATTTGAATACTACAAACTCTATTTATCTTTAACTCTGACTTTCAGTCGAAATATACTGCTCCACGTCCATGCGTTTATGCAAAATACGAATAACATCCAGATATTCTTCATTTTGCGTATAATAAATGGTATGTGATTCCACAAAGAATTTCCAATAGTCTTCTCGAATAGGGGCTTGTAATCCTACAGCTTTGCCGTAAGTGAGGTTTTCAATGGCAGCCACGATTAAGCGCACATAAGTATCGGCTTGCTCCCGTGACCATTTTTGCAAAGTGTACAGCCAAATGTCCTCGAGGTCAGTTTCAGCCAATGGGGAAAGGCGATATTCTTTACTGACCATGCTTACGGTGCATCCTTTCTAAAAAAGTGTCAGCATTAAAAGGACGTGGTTCGCCTGATTGTTCTCCAGCAATGAGGGCATCTTGCAAAAGCCTTTGCTTAGTTTCGTGCTCTTCTAAAAGGCGTAAACCAGCTCGAACTACATCACTGGCAGAGCCGTAGCGACCATTCTTCACTTGGCTATCTATGAAGGATGTGAAATAATCCCCCAAGGATACAGAAGTATTCTTCATGGCATATTCTCCTTGTGTTAATAAATAATAAATATTGGTATATGGGGAATTTGTCAAGATTTACTGTGATAGATTTTTATAAACTGCTTTGAGTTTTGAACTTATGAGAATGAAACTTACAAGATTGAACGCTTGCTTGATTGCGCCTTCGTGTTTTAATCCCCCACTTGCATTATTTCACCCCTCGTTTGATAGCGTCCGAAAAAATATTTTTTTATCCTAAAAAATTGGGGGTATTTACGGGGGTATCAGTAAAAATATATATAAATATATTTTATTATATCAATAAAATATAAACTTAATACTAATTCCTCCCTCTCCGCCATAAGTAGCAACAAAATAATCCAAATTTGACCGCAAAGTCTTGTAGATACAGGCTTTGCGGTTTTTCTTTTGTCTATTGTCGTCCGATGGAAACTAAAAAAATCCCCCTCTTGTCTGGGTAACTTTCTGGGTATATATGTAATGGTGAGTTCACACCAAAAAACTTACCC
>CAYJDE010000277.1:0-2437 GCA_964368805.1 uncultured Desulfovibrionaceae bacterium | reverse complement strand
TCCTGAAGTCATCTCTAAATTAAAAGAACAATATGGGCTGGATAAGCCTTTCTTAGTGCAATATGTAGAGTGGATGAAAGGGGTATTGCAAGGCGACCTTGGCATGTCGGTGCATTATGGCCAAACGGTAAATGAGGTATTATCAAGAAAGTTGCCAAACACTATTAACCTTGCGGTGGCGTCTTTTTTTCTTATGATAATAATTGCCTTTCCGCTGGGCATTCTCTCTGCTGTTTACCACAAAAAGCCCATTGATACCATCATTCGTATGATTTCCTTTGTGGGGCTTGCCATGCCAAACTTTTGGGTGGGGCTCATTCTTATATATTGGCTGGCAGTACAGATGAAGCTTTTACCCGTGAGCGGAAGTGAATCTGCTGAGCACCTCATTATGCCAAGTATCACCCTTGCCATTGGTCTTGCGGCACTTTTTATCCGCAGAATTCGTTCCGCCATGCTGGAGCAGATGAATCAGCTTTACATTTTGGGCGGTGAGGCCAGAGGCCTTAGCCGTATGCGCATTATTTTTTGCCATGTACTGCCCAATTCGCTCCTCACTCTCGTGACTTTACTAGGTATTTCCTTTGGGGACCTCCTTGGCGGCACCATGATTGTGGAAACAATTTTTGGTTGGAATGGCATTGGCAAAACAGCCATTGAAGCTATCACCAACAGAGATTATCAGCTTATTCAAGGCTATGTGCTTTGGGTGGGCACTATCTACGTTATGGTTAATCTTTTGGTGGATATTTCCTATAAATATTTGGACCCAAGAATCAGAATAGCAGGGAGCGAGGCAAAACATGAAGGCTAACACTAAAACAAATATTGTACTGTATTTGTCACTATTTAGCGCAGTAGTACTCATTTTACTGTCTTACTTTGCCGGGTATTTAGCCCCTTATGACCCCATCGAACCCCATTACGACCACTTACTTGCACCGCCAAGTGAGCAATTTCTTATGGGAACAGATCAATTGGGCAGAGACCTCTTTAGCCGCCTCTTGCATGGAGGAAGGACGTCACTATTTATCGCCTTTGCAGTAACCATGTTTATAGCAAGCCTTGGCATTTTGCTTGGCCTTATTGCGGGTTATGCCGGTTCTTTTGTGGATACGGTTATCATGCGCTTTGCCGATGTGCTCATGTCCTTTCCCGGCACTATCCTTATCCTAGCCATCATTGCCGTGCTTGGTACGGGCCTTTCCAACTTAATTTTAGCCATGACTCTTTCTGGCTGGACATCCTATGCCCGTGTGAGTCGTTCCATGGTGCTTTCGCTGAAAAACTCTACCTTCATAGAGCAAGCCCGCCTTGGCGGTGCGCCCACCTTTAAAATTTTGCGCACCTATTTATTGCCCAATGTGGCCCCCTCTTTATTGGTTATCATATCACAAGATATTGGCAACAAACTATTAGCCATTGCTGGTCTTTCTCTCTTGGGCCTTGGCTCACAGCCGCCTACGCCCGAATGGGGCTTTATGCTTAGCGAAGGCAAGGACTATATGCATTCTGCCCCTTGGTTATTGTATGCGCCGGGTTTGGTTATCTTACTTAACGTCATTGTTTTTAATCTACTTGGCGACTGCCTAAGAGATAAATTTGATCCACAACAACAATAAAAGGAGTTTTTTTTGATGAAAAAGGTAAAAGTTTTACTGTTACTACTTGCCATGGCGGCTTTTACAAGTCCACAAGTAGCAAAAGCACAAGATCCTACACATATTAATGTAACCCCGTATCGCTGGGTGGATGGCATGGACCCTGCCAAGGATTGGAATGGCGTCAACGTAACACGTTTTTTGCTTTGTGAACCCTTGGTAACATTAAGCGAACAACTTGAGGTCATACCTGCTTTGGCTGAGTCTTATAAGCTCATTAACCCCACAACATACGAATTTAAAATTCGAGACAATGTAACCTTTACCAATGGTAAGCCACTCACTGCCGAAGCTGTAAAAGCCTCCTTAGAGCGGTCTATAAAGACCAATGCCAGAGGAGGCCATGCTAAAATTAAAGATATGGTAGCCAAGGGTAATATCCTTACCATTACCACCACAGAACCTTTCAGCGCTTTTTTAAATAATCTCACTGACGGCATGTATACCATTGTGGATGTGACGGACCTTGCTAACGTAGACACCAAGCCCGTATGCACCGGCGCATATTATGTAACGGAGCACGTTTCCGAAGAGCGCTTTGAACTGGCAGCCAATGAAAAGTATTGGGGTGGCGCGCCGGAAATTAAGTCCATTACGGCGAAAAATATAGCCCACGATGCCAAGGCCGACGCAGTCTTAGCCGGAGATCTTGACGTGGCCCAAGGCCCCACCATGACCACCGTTTCACGCATGGAAGGCAATAAAGAAGGCGCCCAGATTTTACGCCGCCCCGGTGTACGTGAGTATGACATTGTGCTCAACGCAAGAGCCGGACA
>CAYJDE010000276.1:0-2542 GCA_964368805.1 uncultured Desulfovibrionaceae bacterium | reverse complement strand
TAAACGCTTCTAGAACAAACGGCGCTTTTAGCGGATCAATTTGAAAATGTTGTTCGTTATCAATCGTGTATCCAACCGGAATAGTGCCACCGTTAAACTTACATTTTAGTGCGTTGTCGGTCATGCCTCTTATAACTTTTTCAGATAAATCTGCCGAATAATATTCCGCATATCCCTCAAGCACCGACTCGAGAATAATTCCCTCTGCCCCATCAGAAATAACCTCGGTTGCCGACACAACTTTGACACCATTTTTCTTCAAAGTAGACTTATACCTTGCGCTGTCATAACGGTTACGAGCGAACCTATCAAGTTTCCAAACGATAACAACATCGAATAATTTTTTGACACTGTCCTTAATCATCTCTTGAAATTCGGGGCGATTGTCAGTCTTAGCGGAGAACGCTCTGTCGATATAATTTCGCAGAACTGTCATACCGTTTTTTTCTGCAAAAGCGACACATTCGCGAAGTTGTCCCTCTATGCTCTCTTCGCGCTGATTGTCCGAGCTGTAGCGTGCGTAGATTACGGCTTTCATTGCTTATCCTCCAACAATTTGAATAAAGTTTCTTTCAGTCTTTCGTTCATCGGCGACTTAGGATCAAAGCACATTTCGATAAATTCTTTAAGCTCTGGGTGGCTCATCTCCATCTTAGGTTTACACTCGAAACTTGTCCCCTGCGGGTTATCAGTTCTGCCAAAAATGTAATCAAGCGACACATCAAAAAACTCTGCATACCTACAAAGAGTTGTGTTTGTGGGTTCACTTTGATTGTTTTCATATCGGTTAATAGCACCTTGTTTTAAACCTAGAACATCAGCAATTTTCGCTTGTGATAAATCGGTTTTTTGTCTTAATTCTCGCAATCGTTTAGCTACAACTTCCATCTTCTCACCTCTCTTAAATATATATTTTATGCAATCACTATATCATAAAACAGATTGAAAATCAACTACTAAAATAAATATATTTTTGATAAATAAAACGAGAAAATCTACCTCGTCTTTTTCATAAAAGATAAAATTTTCTCGTGATTTTTTAGCACTGTTTCAGTGTGCGGCTTCCACAGCTTGTTGTGGAATTGAGGGTTTGGGAAACTTCCCAACAAGCAGGCAAGAAGGTGTGTGGGTGACCGCACGCCCAGCTTGCCAATTTGCAAAGGTTGTACAACCTTGCCCAGCTTGCTGCAATGATAAACAACTATAGCTCAAACGGATTTGTAAAATTATCCATATCATCTAATCTAACAAGAACTTCTATTACATTTCGACTATACGTATATTTATATATTGCTTCTGTATCAATTACAAACATGAATTCTCGTTCAAAATTCTCAAGTTTGTTTAAATGCTTATTATCTAAATAAACATATTCACTTGTGATATATTTTCTAAGTTGCCCAATTAAATCTTTTTCAATATGTATGTTTAATTTAACCTCTAATAAATAAAACTTTTCGTTATACTTGAATACATTATCTACAAAAGAAACTGGATTTTGTTTATTGTAACACGCACATTCTCTATAAAAAATTCTACCTGAAATACTTTTTAATAAGAAATCAACGAAATAAGCTCTATAGTCTATTTCCAACAAAAATCTTCTTCGGTAAGGTCTTGTTTCTTCTAAAAAATTTTCTTTTGTTATATTTGCCAATGTAAAATCACCAATAGAACTATGTAAATAATATTCTGGTAAAATTACATTTTTTAATGCAACCACTTCTCTCAATTTTATATATTGTTTATGAGGTAATCTCGTTATTGCACTTTGTCTTGAAATCAATATAAAATCATTAAATTCTGATATATCTATCGGTGCATCAAGAATAAATATATCACCAACATCAGCATAAATTCTACCTCTCCAATGTTGCCCCTCGAAAGGATTATCATCTTCTTTTGTTGGTATTGTTTGTACTTTTCCTATAGCAAAAATTTTACCACTATATTTATCTGAAAGAATTAAAGCTCTGTCAAGCCACTCAGTTAAAATATCAGCATCTTTATAATCTGTATAATTTCTTTTAATAATATTTTTGAGCATAACAATTCTTTGTCTTGCTGTTTTAGCATGAAAAAATAATACAATATCGCCAATTTTGCTATGTCTTGGTACTGTCCATATTTGAGGACAGCTATAATCCAAAAGTATATCTTCTATATTATACTGCTTATGTTCATAAATAAAATAACGTAACCCATCAATATCATTTGGAAAGCTAATATTACTAATTGAAGCTTGTACATATTCAAAATCATTCCTCATCGAATTCTCCTCTTTTATTCATAAAAAATTCCTTTTCCGAATGAGTAGCACCACAACCTAAACAACCATATTCTGTGTGCGTAGATAGATAGTATAATTTCACAATGTTCTCATGCTTACAGTTTATATGCTTTTTTTCAAAAGACAAATTAGCAAAGTCTTTTTCTTTCATCTTTTCCATTATAATTCCTCTTTAAATTTACACTATTTATTAAATCACGTCCTTAAGTCCCCGAAAATATCTCCCAATCTCCCCAATAGCATTTTCCATCT
>CAYJDE010000275.1:0-2575 GCA_964368805.1 uncultured Desulfovibrionaceae bacterium | reverse complement strand
ACTTGATGAATCACAGGTGCGTCGTTCACACCTGTTACAGTAAAGGAAATGTTCTTAAAGTCCCATGCGCCGTTTAAGTCTTGCACATAAATGGTGAAGTGTTCCGTGGGCAGGGCTGCTTCATTATCATCGCGCATTTGTAAGGCCCAATAGGCAGCTTCGTACTCAGGCCCTAAATCTTTAGCTTGCTCCAAAGTGTACAAGGTGTAGGTATACACGCCACCGGTGGTGGTAGTATCTTCAGTATTGGTATTGGTAATGGTAAGCATACCATACAAACCGTAAGCTTCATTACCGGCACTATCAGGCAGCACGTTGCCTTCTTGATAGGCATCACGGTCACCAGCATGGGCTGCGTCAATGGCGGCATCAAGATTATCTTCTAAAGCCTTAAACGCAGCATTGGCCATATCAAGAGCCGTGTCAAAGGGATTGTTAGCCAAAAGAGTTTCCAATTCATCAGCAATCTCTTTATATCCAGCACGAATGTCACCAAGAGCCGTATCTAAAGAATCAGTAAGCAAACTTTCTACAGAGTTAAGAGCTTTGGACACCAAAGCATTCAGCCCATCAACATCGGGAATTTTATTGAATTCTTGCTTCATTAGCGAGCTTAAAGTGCCCACAAGCGCGTCCCCTAAAGGATGCCCGATGAGATCTTCCAACTTCTGCAATTCGCCGCCCAATTGTGTTTGCACAGCGTCAATAACCTTGTCCACAGCGTCATTCACAAAACCATCAACATCAAGCGCTGTCTCAAGCTTATCAAATGCGTTACCTAATTTATCAATCTCACCTTGCAAAGCATCGGCAAGCTTGTCTAAAAGCCCTTCAGCGGTATTTACTGCAGCAGCAAAATCTATAGCAGCAAGGTCTTCTAAACGATCCACAACGTCTTTCACTATAGGAAGCTCTTTCACGTCGTCTTTAAAATCGCGCACGCCTTCTAAAGCGGCAGCAATTTTGTCATAAGTTTTATCACTCAACAAGTTGGGATTAATGTAAGATACGTAATAAGTGGCTGTGTCTACAATATCCACATCTTCAGTGTGCATCTGACCTGTAGCAAAGCCCACATCTTCCTTATCAACATTAGAACGTGCCGTCACTTGCACATTCTGTGCATTAAAATTCTCGCCATTATCAAAAGTAAGAATGGGCTGATCATTGGTACCTTGAATGGTCACTGTGGTGCTGATAAGCTGAGGCTCATTGATACCATCGCTCACGCTAAATATAAGAGTTTCTACACGACTTTCGCCCACGTTGAGCCCTTCAAGAGCGTCATTGGCAGTAAAATTATAGATAAATTGCCCAGAAAATTCATCTACAAAAATAGTACCAAATTGTAAGGGCTCGCCCACATAAGTATAGCGCAGCTGATCACCTTCAGGGTCAGTAGCAATAATTTGCCCACGTGCCGCAAAATCGCCGGCATAACTAAGATTCGGTGTATTAGGGGACAAGGAACCATCGGCATTACGACCTACGCCGGACTCATAAATATCTAAAGTAGAGGTAAAAGCATCGGGGCCTGCATCAGGTAATACGGTAATACCGATAATAGTAGGGGCTGCGTTAATAGTAGCATCGGCTGGTACTGCGGCAAAGGGAGTGGCGGGATAGCTTTGGTCAAGGCCATCAAGACGATCAACACCACCAAGCAAGGTACCGGCAATGGTATCTACTGTGGTACCGCCACTAGTGGGGGTAGCGCCAGCGCCAGGACCAGCTGCAGGCATTAAATCTTCAGCCATACCCGCAAAGAATTGTTCACCGCCAACTTCTGCATCACCAATAATAAAGGTGGGCATATTATCAGCCGTATACGCTTGATAGAAATTCGTCAAAGAAACGCTGGAACCATCCTCGAAAGACATATTTAAATTATCACCTTCGCGGGTAAGGGTAGCATCCCCAGTTTCAAATTGAAGTACTAAACGATCTTCAGGGGCAGGAGCGATAGTTGTAGTTTGTCCTGCAGCGGGCTTTTGTAATTGAATATCGGCCATGATATTTTCCTTTTTTTAAGATTTTGGCATTTAAAAAATACTACGTGAATTAAAGACGTACAGTAAAAAGCAACATGCCCTAAAAAACACAACAAAAAAGGCACAGAAAGTCTGTGCTAAAAAATGGGATCTATAGGCACCTGATTTTTTAAAAGAGAACCAAGTGACGGGGCGTATTACCCCAGGCTCAAAAGCCCACAAGTGCAAAAATAGAGACACTTGTAAAAAATAGGGGTACTTGGGGAAAAATACCCACACGTAAAATTATTACGTACTTTCTTGTAGCTTTTAATAAGGTTTTTGTCAACATTTTTACATTTTTTTGGATATCGTTACGCAATTCATTGCTAACTTGTTGAAATACTATAGCCAACATACCATAATCCCCTAGCAGCCTGTTAAAAAAGTCAGTTGGAAAAATTTCTGATAAAATGTCTTTTTCAATGAATTGCGCAGAAATCTCTACAAAATAGAGCTCCAGTTGCGATATTTAGATAAATACTGTATTGTTTCCTTAACGGGTTACTGAAAAACAGCTTTTGCAACACAAGCTATCGCAAGCG
>CAYJDE010000274.1:0-2599 GCA_964368805.1 uncultured Desulfovibrionaceae bacterium | reverse complement strand
TTTTTTCATACCAACTCCTTATTGTTTTATAGTTTAGTAAGTAAGATTTATAAAATAATACCATCAATATTGAACGCTATTAGTTAGTCGAACATTTAAAACACATTTTTAAGAGCTATACGCTTTTCTTTATGAATTGCACAGAGGTCTCCTATAGTTGTAACCATTTTTTCTGCTATCAATGCAAATATATTCAGGTTAAGCAATACAAAGTATTAAAAATAGTATTTCTAATCCAAATATTTTTGCTCAAATTCTTCCATGGGCATAGGGTGCGCAAAGAAAAACCCTTGAGCAAGTTCCAATTGATTCGACCCTAAATGACTACTGCTAAAAAGATAAAAAACGTCACCACCATTGCTACAAGAATATATTGTATCACGCTAGATATATTTCGAATAAGCGTATCGGAGACACCCTCAGAGACAACAACAATAGACCAGTCTTTTAAGTTGATGGGCGATATTCAATGATTCTTTTTGTAGCATTAATATGAGCAATGGTACCGCCTCCTTCTGGTTTTCTTTAAGAAATTAGCTTTACAACATCTTTATAGGTGAGCCCATTTGTAAACTTAGCACTATTGCTAAAAGAATTTAAATATTCATCTTTATAGCTCGTATTTGCAATGACATCACCTTTATTGTTAACAAGAATTGTATAGCCTTTTTCGTCAGCCTCATCCACAAGAGAAACCATGATTTCTTTTATAAAATCAACACTATACTCAATCATCACCACGCCAACTACCTCTGTATTTTTTTAATGGGGGCGGCGGCTGTGATAACTTCTTGGCCGGTGATTGCAGATTTTTTAGGCTTGGTAACCCACACTTCACCATGCATGGCGGCTTGATAGGCCTCGTTATCCATAACATCCACTTGGGTTAAATTCGACAATATACCCATGCCATTATCATCGGTCATAATAACTGTGTCTATACTAAGATTTTTTTCTAAGTTATTTAAGTATTCTACCACAGCAATGGGGTTATGACGAATGATAGATAATGTTCTGGACATACTCTGTAAATTCGTAGCTTGATCTTGAATGGCACCGTTTAATGTCACTTGCTGTTGATTGGCGGTAAGACGTATATTTTCAATTTCTGTAGTCTCAAGTTCGGCATTAATTTGCATATGAAAGAGCAGCATAAATCCAGCTACCACTAAAAACCCAGCCCAAAGCATAGGCCTGTGACGACATTTTCTCTATTTAACTTCATACAAATTCCCCTAAGCAAGACTCAATATACAAGCTCTCCTAGGCAAGACTCAATGGTAATATTTTATGGATAGTTGCGATGCGCATTGTAATAATTTTCGGAATATAAATAATTTAAGCTAGACAGTCAATAAATAATAAAGATCTCAGAACAACTCTTAAAATTTTGCTCATATCTAATTTTGTGATGAAATTTTCTAGTTTTAGGCTTGTTTTTATCTTTTTTCTACCATTTTAAGCTACATCTTGCTCAAAATGGTAGATTTTAGACGCACCTATCCTGTCTGGTTTACAAATTTTGTTACTTTTTTGATGTTAAAGGCTATTCACGTTATGAGTAACTCTGTTTCAACTTTAGTTAGCTCGATGTATCTGCTTCGTTCACTTACCAAGGGAAAAAATATTTTGGGTCATATATCTCCTATCTAATATTTTTACCTTCATCTAAGAGTATAGGCTCTCTCCCTGCATGGTCAAAAAATGCGCAAGCATCTACCCTATTTTTATACAGCTCATGGAAGTTTTTCAGCCCAGCAGTATAACGCCGTCTCACCACATTATCGGGGATGTTACGCCCGCCTTGCCTTACACGCTCCGCCACACGATTAATGGCCATTTCTGCATCTGGCAAGGATAGGAAAAACAAATGCACCGTGTAGCCCATGTTTTGCTATTTAGGAAGTGTTGACCAGCAAAAAGAAATATCCAGGCATAGTCATTGATAAATGTCGCTCACAAGGCGCAACTATTGGCATTTATTTTAAAGCGTGCAAACTCGCAGGTATTCTCGAAAGAACCATCCTTTGGGCACATTTACCATATAACGCTTCTGATTGGGAATTATTAGCCCATACGGACATGGATGGCAACGAACTGGAAGACTCGCCATGTACTGTTGTCAATGAATCTCAAGAAGCACAAGAAGCTTCAACACCAATAGTATCTACCGTTGCAACGGCCTCACTACGTACTCATGAAAACTTGTCGTGTGACGAAAAAAGGATATATGATTTTCTTACTACAGGTGCATCAGTTTCAACAAGTGACGTTGCAGAGTATTTAAAATGCTCTCCGAGTAAAGCAAGACCTATTTTACAAGATATGTCAAAAAAAGGTGTTATCAATGAAGAAGGCCAAGGAAAAGCCCACAAGTACTTCATTGGAGACCTCTGCGCAATTCATTGCGTAGGGTCTCATGGAGCGTTGACGACAGTCAATGCGACCAAAAATCAAGAATAGCCCCGCAGGGGAGCAAGCCAAGGCAAGCGCCGAAATTTACTTTCGGCCCCGCCGACGCTTGTGATAGCTTGTGTTGCACAGGACGTGCAACCAAGCGTTATCTAGTAGCCAGCTAAAAAACAATTGTCTACAGCGT
>CAYJDE010000273.1:0-2605 GCA_964368805.1 uncultured Desulfovibrionaceae bacterium | reverse complement strand
TTGGTGAGCTATCGTTTGGCTATTGGTGAGCTATCGTTTGGCTATTGGTGAGCTAAAGTAGTCTTACGTGTTGCAAAATTGCATCATTTTGAATCGTTAAAAATCAAAAAATTGACACTATATCAAGAAAAGTTGATATAGTAGCCTAAAATCGTGTAAACCATGTTTAAAAACACCTAAAAACCTAACAAAAACAACACTTTATTTATATTTCGACAGTTCAAGAATTATTGAATAGTGTAAAAAAAAGGGCACAACAGGCTATAAAAATAGCTTATTGTACCCTATGTTGTTGGTATTACTACCCATGATGTTTTTCTCTCCTTTCTTTTACGTGTTCAGTAGATGTGCTATCCCTTGTAAAGCAAGGAAACATCAGGCTTTCAAGGCTTAGTGTGCAGTAGCCTGTGCATATGATATACTTTTGAGGCGTTGACGTGTCCTTAAAGCCTTGCCGGTATGCGTATAAGGAGCACCGGAGCACAAGGCCATGGGGGGAAACGCTAATACGAATAACGTAAGTCAGGCTTTCAGATTTTTTCACCAAAACTAAAGGCCTCTTCAGACCTCATTAGCTCCCATTAGAAAAACATTAATTATCCTCAACCAAACATTAGTATACTTTCCGAACACTTACACTCACATTTGTGCTAACTGACCTCCCTTTTCGTCAGAAAAAATCAAGGTCTACTATAGTAAAACATTAGTTTAACATTAGTTTACATAAGTATACTATAGTTATCTATTGTTTTACTTAAGTAAAAAGATTATTATAATCTTCAAGAAGAAATAATCTAAAGTTTATATGCTTTAGCTTTTCCTTTGGCTTTACTTTAGCGTCCGTTTTAGAGATTGCTTTACGTCCCTTTAGTATAACTTTAAGTAGGCTCTTTTGTCTAGTCACTTTTTCTCGTGTCCTATAGTCACGGCTAATTATAAACTCTTTATTTTATTATCTTTTTCATCTTCATTTTCTTCATTTTTTCTATTCTTCTTATTCAATAAAATTAAACACTTAGCTCTGCGCTCTAGTTTGTTACTCTCTTCTCTTAAAGACCATGATGATAATATTCTATATAGGGAGGTCGTTAAAGGCGAAGCCTTTCCCATGAGGTCAGCTTAAAACCTTATTGGCTTGTTCCCTTAACACCTCCCCTTTGAGCCTTACTTTCGTTATCGTTAGTAAACTATAGTAAACAATAGTATAACACTACCGTTTTGTTGCACCTACGCTAAACGTATCAAAACTAAAACCCATACTTACCCCTGTTCCCATCAGCACTCTTGTCGTCACCGTATGTGCTTTACCTACTCTATCCCATGCCTTTAGCTCTTCTTTAAGAATCGCATCGGCCCTGTTAGCCATCTTTGCATCAGCATCTTGTCCCATTTGTTCGACCCAATACGCTACAGCTATGGCAAGGCAATCAAGACGGTCATCGTGGCTTAGTGCTCCCTTCTCACGGGTCAATCGGGACATTTGGTAAAACAGCATGTACTTTAAGGCTTTCTCAGGAGGCATGTTCTTGGTGCTGTTGTAGTCCCATTGGATAACTTGCTTGTCGATAACAAGCTTATGCTGTGCCATAACAGGCTCGAGTGTGTCGATGATACGTGCTTCTTTTTGCTTTGAGTGCTTAACTTCTTCTATAAGGCACGGATGATGCTTCTTAAAGAACGGCTCAATAAGCTTAGTAAACATACTGTCCCCAAAGTTCATTGACGATATGTAACATCCTGTAATACCCAACCTTTTCTACTTTTGGATTTATTTTGTAAAAGCTTTCGTGCATTAGCTCTATCCATTTCAATATACTCGGCTGCTATGCGTAAACTTGGAACAACAATATCAATATGTAGAGCTGTATTTATAATCCTAATTTTCTTTGCATTAGGTGCAATACGTCCATACATGTGATTGGCTCTTCCTACTTTTCCATAAATACGGTTCTCA
Organism: uncultured Desulfovibrionaceae bacterium; assembly: GCA_964368805.1. GTDB lineage: Bacteria > Desulfobacterota > Desulfovibrionia > Desulfovibrionales > Desulfovibrionaceae > CAYJAD01. The sequence continues at coordinate 651 of CAYJDE010000273.1, read as the reverse complement.
GGCTTTACATATGCCCATGGCTTGTGTAGTTTCATGACAGCGCTCTGTTCAGGACGTTTCACCCCTGACCATGTAAAGACTTGATTAGCTGCGTTGATATTGTAAACATCATCTCTTTTACAAAATTCTTGTGTAGCAATTTCTTTTTCACGGCGTACAACATCTTCTTCATGCTCAAAGAATTCAATAATTGTTGTCTTAAAACATTCCTTGCCATGTTTATTCATTGCGGCAAGGAGGGCTGAACCTGACCCCATATAACCATCGTTGAGGTTTTGAGTGCTGTGTTTACCGATGTAAAATTTACCATTAAGTAGATTGGTTGTTCTATAAATAAAATGGTACATTATAAGTCTCCTTATATTTGGATGTTTAATAAAATTTGTGTTCACTACAGGTCGTTAATCTGTAGCCGCCTCTCGGCTGCTGTAAGTTACCTTACAGGTCGGACTATATCTTCTTTAGTGTTGTGTTTCGAACCACTTGGCCCTACATAATAGTCTCTACACGCTCCATTACGGATACGCTCGGTATTGTCCTTTTCAGGAGTTTCACCGAATTAACAACATTTAAAGAGAGCAATTTTGGGAATTTACCCTCTATGACCACATGATTGACCTCTTGGGCCTTGGCAAGTTTCGCTATGGCTTC
>CAYJDE010000272.1:0-2605 GCA_964368805.1 uncultured Desulfovibrionaceae bacterium | reverse complement strand
CAAAACATCATAATGTACACTATCTAAAATTTGCGAAACCTTATCTACACACTCATCACCCACGGCATGGCCCAGCAAAGAAGAAAGAAAGGCAGCACGTTTGGCATTTACCAATGCTTTATACCCTTCTTCATCGGTGGTATAGGGAATAGCAGCAATGCTAGCAGAAAAATCTTGCAGCATTTCCTTGGTTACTCCCTTCATGGCTTGGGCTTCATTATCAATGTATGTAATATCCTCTTCCAAACGAAGCATTACGGGCTTATCCCGCATATACGCTACACAAATTTCCATATTCTTTCCTTTTCCTAAAATTATAAAACGCAAAACATCACAAGGCAGACTTTGACAAAGAAAGTCAGAAAAGTAAAGGGTAAAATACCATTTTTTAGCCTGTTATTCAGGAGGCACAGCCCATAATTGCTGTAATATTTGCGCTTGCTTTTCTTTTTGTATGCCTTGCATATGCAACAATTCCCGTACCAGTTTTTTAGCTGCCTCATGTAAGTGCTGTTCTGCACCATCATTGGAAATAACGGTATGACAAGCAGCCATTTTTTTCTCTTGTGCCCATTGCCAAGCATCTATATTTTGACATTGCTCTGCACTCCAGCCCCGATGGGTCTGTAGTCGGGCATAACGAACATCTTGCTCACAGGCCACGCCCACAAGGTGCGCCTCATGTATAGTATGCCAGCCATTTTCTAAGTACAGTGGAATTTCCGCCGCCGCCAATGCATGGCCTTGCTCTGCACACTGTTGCCAAAAAGCCTGGCAATCTTCACGTACTAAGGTATGGATAAAACCCTCCACCTCTTGGCGCAAAAAAGCATCTTCTTGCATGGCCATACGTAAGGCCGTTCTATTAAGCTCTGCCTTGGCATGCGCCACAAAACGTGTTCCAAAGCGGTACACAAAAAAAGCATGCCCTGCCCCGCCCACAGCGTATAGTTGTGCCACCACGGCATCAGCACTCCACGTGGGTATACCTTGCGCCGCTAGTGCTTGTAAAAATGTAGATTTTCCACACCCTGCAAGGCCTGTCAGCACAATTTTTTGCATATTTTGCCATAAATTCACAGCACATTGCAAAAAATCTTCCGGCGGTGCGCAATAAAAATCCTTATGAGTACCGTCTTCCGGATGCGACAAGCAAAGATGCCATGCGTGCAACATTTGTCTGTAAGCCACAGCCTCCTGTGTGCTACTCTTTCCGCCTAAGTCATGAGACCTTACGTTTTTTTTCGTGGGTCCGCCGTATAAAACGTCTCCCCATAAAGGAAAGCCTATATGGGCCATATGTACGCGAATTTGATGGGTACGCCCTGTAAATATAGTAACCTTCACCACAGAAAAATGCCCGTGTGGGTCTGCATAAAGGCGTTGCCACGCACTTTTGGCACTTCGTCCACCCTTATTCTCCGGCACCACAGCCATAAGCACCTTGGCAGTAGGATGACGACCAATGGGCTCTGCAATTTCGCCTTGTTCCGGTATAACGCCTTGCACCAAAGCTAGATATTCTTTATGCACCCGCCGTTGCGCAAAATCTTCTGCCAAAGCCATGCGGGTTTTTTCGTTGAGAGCGACAACCATTAAACCACTAGTATCTTTATCTAGTCTATGTACAACACCCGGACGCAAGCCTTCTTGCTGCAATAAGACAGGGTAATGAGCGGCAAGGCGCTGAATAAAGGTATTTTCAGCACAAGAAGGGCAAGGATGTACTGTAAGCCCTGCAGGTTTATTACAGATAAGTAAAGAAGCATCTTCCCAGATAATATCCACCGCCCCCTGTTCCGGCACAAGGCTAGTCATGGGTGCTGCCAACGACAAAACTATACGCTGCCCTGCTTTTACCCGTGTACTGGCGGAAGTAATTAAAAGACCATCCACACGACATTGTTCGCTTTGGATGGCCTTTTTAATTTTTTCCCGTGAAATATCAGTAATTTGTGCTCCCAAAAAAGCGTCCAAACGCATTCCCTTGGGGCAGTTTTCCAAAGTCACAAGAAAATCATAATTTTGCATTATTTTAAACTCTTTATAGCAGTCTAGATATCAGATATCGCTGAATTGCACGCCTTGCATACCACAAGCCTATCGCAAGCGTTGTCTACGGCAAAAGTAAACTCGCTTTGCCTTTTCCCTGAAGGAGCTTGCTTCCTTGCGGGGCATTAAACATCCTGTAACATACTGTTTTTTTGAATAATCTATTAGAGAACGATGAAAAAGACATTTCGTCAGAAATTTTTTTACATTGATTTTTTCAACAGGCTGTTAAAGATAAAACTACCTTTCTTACGGTACGACGGTCAAGCTTTAAAACATCTGCTACTTAGTCAAGCGCACATTGTAGGCCATTGACAGAAGAGGTGAACTATAACAGCATGTGAAGCTGACTTTCGTAACACCGGTCGGTGTCATGTTAGAAAAAGCAAGAAATGCATTGTAAATATTAACTATTTTATAATCCATTTTTGAAAATAGTAAAAAAAAATTTTTTTATGAAAAAAAGGCTTGCCAAGAGCGAAGTTTTTACGTAAATAATTCTTCGCTTGTGCGGAGAGGTGTCTGAGCTGGTCGAAGGAGCACGATTGGAAAT
>CAYJDE010000271.1:0-2605 GCA_964368805.1 uncultured Desulfovibrionaceae bacterium | reverse complement strand
TTCCTTAACAACAGTATTTTTCAACAATCTGCTAGGCTAATGCAGGCTTTGTACTGGTATTTTACGCAACTGGCAATGAAATTTATGAGGCTGTTTTGGCTAAAATACGCGGGAGCTATTTTTCAAAGCCTCAACGCATTGTCTTTTTGGGCAATCCTCATTACACTAAAACATCTTTTGAATATGTGAGTGGACTATGCAAATTATTTCTCAAGCCTGCGCCAAAGACGCTGTATTACCCCTTACCACAACTGCTTCTCTAAGCATAGAGCATCATAGACTTTTAACAGAAACTTCCGGTGTGGAGCCGGCATTTTTTACCCTTGCCCCCTCTTTTGCTGTGGGCACACAATTTTGGGGTGCGCCACAAGGAGAGGAAGAAAAAGCCCTTTTTACTGTGATAGGGCGGGTATTTTGGCCGCAAATCCACGCAGAAGGTCATCAAAATGCCTCCCCACCTGCCGATTGTGTTCCCTTGGTACGGGCGCACTACGCCATGGAGCAGGAACAAACATGGCACGTGCGTACACAGCGGCAAGGCTATGCCCTAGCGTGGATAACCCTTTCTGACAAAGGCTCTCAAGGTCAACGTAAAGACGAAAGTGGGCCACGCATTGCGCAATTACTTCGCCCTCATTTACCCCTATGCCACGAGCAAGGTTTTCTTTTGCCCGATGATGCTAGGGCTTTGCAAGCCCTTGTCACCTCATTGGCCTTGGAGCAAGAGTATGATATTATTTGCACTACTGGCGGCACAGGGCTTGGACTGCGAGATGTAACCCCTGAAGCTATGCAAAAAGTGCTTGATACACGTTTGCCAGGTTTTGAGCAAATGATGATGCAAGCAAGCTTACAAAAAACACCACATGCGGCCCTTTCTCGAGCCATGGTGGGTCTTGTGGGTCGCTGTCTATGTATAAATTTACCAGGCAGCGTGAAGGCCGTACAAGAAAATTTAACAGCTATTATGCCCGCCCTCCCCCATGCTTTGGAAAAAATTCATGTGCAAGGGGTGGATTGCGGGATGGCCGTAGATAAACTATAAAAAAACATACTATCAATATTTTTTTGAAGTAGCTTTTTAAGGAACAGTTAAGGAATAAGACCTAATATTGGAGAACATATGAATTTTTTTGGCGGTTTTACAGCCATTTGTCGCATGATAAAGATTGAACACTCTATCTTTGCCCTGCCTTTTGCTTATGCGGGGATTTTTTTGGCTGCAAAGGGCCTACCTGCATGGAATCTATTACTGGCGCTTACGGTGGCCATGGTGGCAGTACGCTCTTTTGCCATGGCTTTTAATCGTCTGGTGGACTTACCTACTGATAGGCTTAATCCACGCACGGCAAAGCGTCCTTTAGTGACGGGAGAAATCAGCGTGCCTCAAACACGCGCCTTTTGCGCCTTTACTGCGTTGATTTTTGTAGTAAGCTGCGCCTTTTTAAATACCTTGTGTTTATGGCTCAGTGGACCGGCCTTGCTGTTTGCAGCTGCCTATAGCTATACAAAACGTTTCACATGGCTATGCCACTTTTGGTTAGGTGCTACCTTGGGTCTTGCCCCCTTGGCTGGCTGGTTAGCCGTACAACCCACCTTGCACATGACGCCGGTGCTTTTCTTTTTTGCGGTAACCTTTTGGGTGGCTGGCTTTGATATTTTTTACTCCTGCCAGGACGCCGATTTTGATAAAGCCCATGGTCTGCATTCTGTTCCGGCCCATTTTGGCTTAGAAAAAGCCTTAGTCGTGGCAGCATTTTCCCATGCAGTCACCGTTATTTTTTTACTACTTGCTGGTTGGTCTGCCACACTATCTTGGTGGTGGTATGCCCTCTGGGCTTTGATGAGCGGCATTTTATTGTGGGAACATGTCTTAGTGAAAGCCGATGACTTAAGCCGGGTAAATATGGCCTTTTTCACCCTTAACGGCCTTATTGCCGTAGGGGTTTTTGTGGCTGTACTTTTGGGCATATACGCTTAGAAATAAAAAAACTATCGAGGAAATAATGGCTAAAAAGAAAAAATTCCAATTGGATTTTGACGTAGAGCAAGGGGACGACGCGCCTAAAAGTCGCTCGCAAAAAAAGCGTGATAGCCTTGCCTTGCAAGATATTGGTGATGCGCTCATTGCGCTGGCTCCGGCGCAAGTGAGGAAAATGCCCCTTAATGAAGATTTGCAAGAAGCGTTAAAGCTTATGTCCCGCATCAATGACAACGAAGGGCGCCGCAGACAAAGACAATATATTGGTAAGCTTATGCGCCAATGCGACCCAGCACCTATCCAAGAAGCCTTACAAGCCCTACTCCAAGGCCATAGTACCGACACGGCTATTTTGCACCATGCAGAACGCTTGCGTGAAGCGTTGCTTACGGCCGATGCTCAAGAGCAAGAGAGAATTTTACACCCATGGCCCGAAGCCAAAGCGCAGGTGCAACAGCTTATTGTACAAGCCAAGACCGAAAGCTCTCCTCGAGCTAAACGTGAACTTTTTCGAAAATTACGGGATTTATTGGAAAATAGTGCGAAAGAGTAATATTAACGTCTTACCATGTAAGAATAAGTCACATTGACAAATACGCAGCAATACATGTCCTTGTTGGCAAC
>CAYJDE010000270.1:0-2606 GCA_964368805.1 uncultured Desulfovibrionaceae bacterium | reverse complement strand
AAACATACATACCGAGGCAAAAAACAAGTCTAACGATGCAAGTTGCTTTTTTCAGCCAACTGCCCTTTTTCAACAAGCTACCACTTGGTAGTGAGCATTTACAGTCGGCTCAAAAAGGATAAGATACGAGGAAGACGACATTTTTTGCGGATGGAGTGTACTCTTCTGGTACTCGACTGGAGCAAAAAACGAGTCTGACGACGTAGATTATTCTTTTTCAGTCGACTGCCCTTTTTCAAACATCTGTTACTACAACAGAGTGCCTACAGTTCGCTCAAAATGAGACCTCTGCACACTTTATTTGACATAGCGAACGAATTTTCAAATTTTAGACAAAAGCTATATTTAAAAGTAATTGTGCAGAGGTCTCAAAATGGGTAAGATGCGAGAAAGGTAAAGCTTTTTTACGTAGGAAGTGTATATAGACATACATAACCGGAGTAAAAAAACGAACCTACCGAAGCAGATTGTCCATTTTCAGCGAACTGTTAGCTATATTATGCACGAGTAACAAGCACCGCATCTTTACCGTCGTGTTCTGTCACCAAAACATTAACATGCTCGTTGATTTGTGTTTCTACATAACGCCCTACATAATTGGCTTCTATAGGCAGCTCTCTATGGCCTCGATCTACCAAAACCAAGAGCTCCACTTTTTTGGGGCGTCCATAATCAAGTAAAGCTTCAAGAGCAGCCCGAATGGTTCGCCCTGTATACAACACGTCATCCACCAACACTATGGTCATGCCATCTACGTCATGCGCAATATTTGATTGCCCAATATGCGGCTTGGCATCAAGGCTTGTCCAGTCATCACGATATAAATTTATATCAAGAGAGCCTATGGGGATTTTTTGCCCAGTACGGTTTTGTAAAAGTGTGTGTAACCTGTGCGCCAAATCAGCACCACGTCTTTGAATGCCCACAAGCATAACATCTTGGCATGCGCCATGTTTTTCCACAAGTTGCTCAGCAAGATTTTCTAAAATAGTGGTAAATTGCTCAGCTTGTAATAATGTTGTATTTTGCATAAAAGTGATGAAGCCTCCTAAAAACATAAATAAACTTTATGTTTTGTGTAAAACACAGCTTTTTAAATGTACTACATATGAACAAAGAAAAAATTCTATACCAGTCTTAAAAAGAAGTTTACATGAGCATATAAAAAATTCTTCCACTTGTGAAGTGCAAAAAGGCTCATTTATGTCATTGACAAATCTTCTTTAGATGCTTAGCTTTTGCTGTACAATTTTTTAGGAGGCCATCATGGTTGAAATGACAGAAGGCGCCCGCAAAGAGCTTGAAGCGTATTTTGCGGATAAAGAAAAAGGATCTATTCGTGTTTATCTTGCCCCCGGCGGTTGAAGCGGCCCACGTTTAGCATTGGCTCTGGATGAGCCAACAGATGAAGATAGCACATTTGACGTTGATAACTTTGTATTTTGCATAAATAAAGAACTTTTAGAACAAGTTGAGGGTGTTTCTCTTGACTTTGGCTATATGGGTTTTGCCATTACCCCTAAAAATCCTCTGCCCAGTAGCGGCGGAAGTGCTTGTGGTGGTTGTTCTGGCAGCTCAACCTGCGGTTCTTAATAGACTGTAAAAGTACTCTTGAATATATAAAAGCCTTGACTTACCATCAAGGCTTTTTTTGTTGGCGTTAAAGAAACATTGCGCCAAAATCTCACCTCTTGAAAGAAAAATGTGATGCATAAAAAATCGAAAGAAACTTTATTGAAGAAAGCCTTTTTAAGTACTAGCAAAAGGGGCTCCTCCCCCACAAAAATTACTTTTGTTGTGCAACACCTGTTATGAGCTTGTATGTTCTTCTGCTGCAATATCCCGTAAAGCCTGCCATAAGTTATCAAGGCCAAGGCGACTGGCAGATGAAGTAATAATGGGCACTTGGCCACCCAAATGCTGAGCCCACATTTTTTGCTTTTCAACACGTTCTTTCTGCTTACATTTGTCTGCCTTGGTTAAAATAGGCAAAAGAGGAATATTGTTCATTTGAGCAAATTCCACCAATTGCACATCAATCTTTTGTGGTGGCAAGCGACAATCTAAAAGCACAGCCAAAGCCCGTAATGATTGACAGCCCACTAAATACCGTTGCATAAGCTTGCCCCAAGCATTTCGTTCTTCCTTGCTACATCTTGCATAGCCATAGCCCGGTAAATCTACCACATAAAAATCGTCGGGCTCCACACGATAAAAATTTAATGATCGAGTTTTTCCCGGTGTGGCACTGATTTTTGCCAAGGCTTTTCTACCAGCTAACGCATTGACCAAAGAAGATTTTCCCACATTGGAGCGTCCGGCCAAAGCAATTTGTACACTCTCAAGAGTAATAATTTGTTCAAAAGTATACGCCGTTGTTTCCAAAATAAGCCTAGATTGCATATTTTTTTCCTTCGTATGAATAATCATCGCTATATTTTTACGCCATGGGTGAAGCATGACACCTCGTTGAAAATAGTTCATTGACAAGCGTCGTCGGCGCATGGAATAAATCCATGCTTGCCTTTGGCTTGCTCCTCTACGGGGTTTGCCACTTCCTGTGGGCTGGTGGTAGCCGCATTAGGGCAGTAGACAGCCCTTTTTCA
>CAYJDE010000269.1:0-2630 GCA_964368805.1 uncultured Desulfovibrionaceae bacterium | reverse complement strand
GAGATGCGAGGAAGCGAAAAAAGTCAAAATGCGTAGTGTATTAGGCATACATAAGCAGTTTGACTTTTTTACGTTGACGACACAGATTACTGTTTTTCAACAGTAATCTAGAGTGTGTTCAAAAAATCTAATACGTATTTGCATGCAGTGAGAAGTAAACAACTTATCAAAATATATTTAATAAGAGTAGCAGATACGAATTTTTGACAACGGGCACCTAGATACATGCCTAAAGCACCGCCAATGCCAAAAAGCAAGCCTAAAAGTATATCTGGAGCCACAGAAAATTCAGGATAAAACGGAGCAATGGCTTGATAAAAGGCAACGCCGCCTATGGAAGTAACAAAAGTGCCCAAGAGAGTTGCCCCGGCCACAATGTAAATGGGCAAACCGAAATAGGTGATGAAGAAAGGTGCAATTATAGCTCCGCCGCCTATGCCATAAATGCCGCCCACAATACCTACTATAAAGCTTAAAGAGAAAATACCCCATAAATGTACTTTGTATTCCATATCATAAAATCGAAAATGCAAGGTGCGTACAGTTAAGTTTATAACTTCTGATACCTTATACCCCACACCTTGAGGCGCATTTTTTTCCAGATCTTGTAAGCTTTTTTCTTGTGTTTCTTTATTTACTGTTTTTTTACGCATATCTAAAAGCATTTTTGCACCAATATAGAGTAGCACCGCCGCCGCAAAAAGTTTGAAGTTTTTTGCATCAGGTAAATATAAAACACGTATAATGGCACCGATGAAAACACCGGGCAGCGTGCCAATAACTACAATCCATACCAAAGGCCACACAAGGCGACCTTCTTTCCAATAGCGATATACACCGCTTGGGATAGCGACAATATTGAAGAATTGATTGGTTGCGCTTACCGATGGATGCGTATAACCAAGTACGGACATTTGAAAAGGCAACAGGATAAATGCTCCGGAAATACCTCCCATGGAAGCTATGAAGGAAATAAAAAAGGCCACAACAGGGGGAATTAAAGGATTTACCTCGATGCCAGCAACGGGAAAAAACATAAAACACCTCTTTTGTTGTTACGATTATGTATAAAATAGTAACAGTAGATTGGGTAGAGTGTCAAGTTTCAAAAAAAATATGCATAATTTTTCTTTTATGATTGGAGTACAATTATAAAACATACCGGAATGTAAGGATATAAAAGAGAGTTGTTTGCTTTTTATAAAAAATAGTATAGTGTGGCTATTGCCTTCATTCAGTAAAAATACTTTTGTACAACTATACATTAGTTCTAGGGTATTGCAAAAGTACTGATGTCAATTTCGTCGACACCAATTACATTTTGCAATACCTCTGGCGCTAACTTGGTTAGGTGTGCAATATGGTGCTTGTTACCGATATAATATAAAAATTCAATTGGCATCGATGCCCCTAATGCCAGTATTTTTATATTATATCGGAAAGAAGCGAGGGACAATAAGAGAAATATCTTTCTTGTTGGCCTGTTGCGTTGTAAAAAGGATTATATATGACACAATTTTCATGGACGAGTCACAAAAATAATGGACGTATCGTGGCTGAAAATACGCAAGAGCATGTTTTAGATACTGAACAATTGCATATTTTGGAGCAAAGCTTTCGTAAGTGGCTTGCCTCTGCCAAAAGGGAAAATGTACGTATATCACGACTTACTACCACTTTGATTTTTCTTATTATTCGTTATACGGGAGCAAAACTCAGTGAGGTTTTACATTTAAATCCAGAAACTGCTATTGATTTTGCACACAATAGTATTTTTTTTCAAAGTAAAAATGAGATGGAAGAGGGGCGTCATGTCCCCATTCCTGAACAAATTTGTGTTGAAATTGCAGAAATCATTACTATTTTGAGGGCGCAACGAAGCGATGTTCCCATTTTTTATTTAGATGCTGGCTTTGTGCGTCGTAAGTTTTATGAATGTGCTGAAGCGTGTGATTTACCAAAAGAGCTTAGCGGCCCTGAAGCCATACGTCGTGCCAGAGCCATTGAGCTGATGCAAAGTGATATTCCTGTGCCGGTAGTGCAAAATATGCTTGGTCATGCAACGCTGAATCTTACCACAGCGCATGTGGCTTTTTCTCCAGAAGAAATGCAGGCTGTGGCGAAACGCTTTGTGCAAAAAGAATTGCATCAGAAAACAAGTGCCCGTAATTGTTTTATGGGAAAAATACTTGCCATCACATCAGGTGCTATACAATCATTGGTCACACTACAATCTAGGGAAGACATATATATTACAGCAATAATTACCAATGATAGTATACAAAGACTTGCTCTTGCCATAAACACAATGGTTTGTGCCGAAGTCAAAGCCCCTCTGGTGATGCTGTATGACGGTGAGCAAAAGCCCCTTTGTAGTGCAGAAAATGTTTTATCTGGAACACTTATAGATGTGAAACAAGGAGACTTTACCACAGAGTATATTTTACAATTGTCTGATAGTACAGAAATATGCGTTATATCAACCAATCTGCGCCCTAGTTTTCCTTTAGGTGCGTCCCTTTGGGCTGTGTTTACTGCGTCATCTGTGGTGCTGCGTGTAGACTAAAGACAGCCTCTAAAGAATACGATATATTATGTATGCTCCATCTTTTTTACTTTTTTAGTGCAAA
>CAYJDE010000268.1:0-2649 GCA_964368805.1 uncultured Desulfovibrionaceae bacterium | reverse complement strand
TAAACGGACTACTAGAAGACGAAACGACATTTTATCAGCGTTTTCTTGGACTTGTCTATCGTAAAAAAATATACTACAGTTGAGATTCAGTACGTCACGTTGCCCTTGAATGCAAACTTTAAGCGCTGAGGAAAAGCTCATGTTAAAAAACAAATCCATTGGCTTCAAGATTTACACAATTTTATTTTCTGCCATCACTATTATGCTTGGCATTGTTGTAGCCTTTTACTTTGGTATCAACCAAATTTCTGACAAAAGTAGTGCCCTTGCTGGTAAGCAAATGTATGAACTGCAAAAAGACCGCATTAAAGACATAACGTTAGCGGCAGCCAAAGGGCTTGAAGTTCAAATAGAGGGCAAGTCTAAAGAAGAACAATTAAAGATTATAGATCAATTTCTTTCAAAGTCACGATTTGACGCTAGTGACTCAGGGTATTTCTTTCTTTATGAAGAAACTACGGTGAGATTACATCCTGTAAATAGAAACATTCAAGGAAAAGATATAGGAGACTCTAGAGATTCTGTGGGAGTCTACTTCATTCGAGAGCTGCGCGATGCCGCCAAATCCGGTGGTGGTTTTGTGACTTATATGTATCCTAAGCCTGACGGAAAAATTGATCAAAAAACCGCCTATACTGTAATGATTAATGGGACAAATTATTGGTTTGGAACAGGTGTTTACACAGAAAATGTGGCTGTTTTAGAAAAACAATTACAAGATAGTATGATTAAACAAGCTAATACCATTGAACTTTATTTGATTTTAGTTGTATTAGTCTTTGTTATCATCATGCTTATAGCGTCAATACAAATTATTCGGTCCATTACAGGTCCTATTTCACTTTTGACAACCATTTCTTCAAAAGTTGCTGAGGGCGATTTAAATGCAGGAGAAAGCGTTGGTGGTACGGCACAAAATAATGACATTGGAAACACAAAAAATGAAATTGATGTTATGTCCAATGCCATAAGCCGTATGGTCTCTTCCTTGCGGGAGAAAATTCATGATGCGGAAAATGCCATTGAAGAAAGTAAGAAAAATGCAGCCCAAATTCAACAAGCTTTAGAAACTGCAGCTGTGGCCGAACAAAGCGCCAATACCAAAACAGAGCATATGCTTCAAGTGGCAGATAATTTAGAAGAAGTTGTAAATAAACTTTCTTTTGCTTCAGAAGCTTTGGCACAAACCATCAATGAATGCGAACATGGGGCCAATGCACAGGCTAAGCAAATTACCAATACTTCTGAAGCCATGGACGAAATGAGTATGACGGTAAATAACGTAGCGAACAGTGCGAGCTTAGCTTCCAACGTGACTTCAGAAACAGGTGTTAAAGCCCATGATTGCGGACGTATTGCCCATGAAGCCATCAGCAGTATGCAGGATGTGCAAAAACTTACCACAAGACTTATGGAAGATATGCAAAGCCTTGATGTAAGCGCTAAATCCATTGATCAGGTTATGGGCGTTATATCAGAAATTGCAGATCAAACCAATTTATTAGCCCTTAATGCTGCCATTGAAGCTGCAAGAGCAGGGGAAGCAGGGCGAGGCTTTGCCGTTGTAGCTGATGAAGTGCGTAAACTTGCAGAAAAAACTATGGATTCTACCAATGAAGTTGCTAAAATTATCAACGAAATCCAACAAAATGCAAGTCAAAGCCTAACCCAAACCACAGCGTCTTTTGCTGCCATCGAAAAAGCCACAGACCTTGTGATGCAATCTGGTGAAACCTTATCAGAAATTGCCAATATGACCAAAAACTCTGCAGAACAAGTACATTCTATTGCCACAGCAGCAGAGGAACAATCTGTTACTGCAAAGCGTATCACAGATAATATAAGCCAAGTTAATGAAATTGCTCTTGTTACTGTACAAAGTATGGGTGATGCCACTCAATCAGTACATGACCTTAAAGAGCAAGCTCAGGAGCTTACCAAGCTTACCAGAAGCCTTAAATCAGCAGAGTAAAATAATAAGCCCCCTGCGTAATGCATTGCGTAGGGGGCTTATTAGCTTGTTTAGTGATGCTTAGAAAGCGGTGCAAACTCTTATAGTAACACAAATACAGGCATAGTTGTTTATTTTATAGTACTAAAAAAGCACGTTGGCAATATAGAAGATATTGCCAACGTGCTTTATAAAGCATCATTGCCTGTATTTATGATGCTTTTTTTATGTTTTTTTCTTCCTAAAAACGAGAATTTGCTCCTTATACGCTTTATCAGTCTGTTGCAAAAGTCGATTTTAGGCAGGCTGTTTTACAGTAGTGAGACGCAAGGAAGCGAAAAAAGTCAAAATGCGTAGTGTATTAGACATGCATAAGCATTTTGACTTTTTTATGCTGGCGACGCAGATTATTGTTTTCAACAGCCTGTTACATGTGTAGATATCTTTTCTTACACATCAAAGAGCATTTCTAAATCTTCACGAGTAAGCGACTGCATGGTGTCTTGACCAGGGATAATGGCCTCAGCCACTCCACGCTTGGCTTCTTGCAATTTAAGAATCTTTTCTTCCACCGTATTTTGACAAATCAATTTATACGAGAACACTTGCTTGGTTTGTCCTATGCGGTGAGTACGGTCTGTGGCTTGATTTTCCACAGCAGGGTTCCACCATGGGTCATAGTGAATAACATAGTCTGC
>CAYJDE010000267.1:0-2650 GCA_964368805.1 uncultured Desulfovibrionaceae bacterium | reverse complement strand
CCACAAATAACTTTAAGAAAAGGGCTTTATCCATTGCACAACATGAAAGAGCGAAGCTCTGCAAGGATAAAGGCTCTTTTTGTACATCCGGATTAAGATTAAAAAATCATTGTTTAAAGAGCTCACATGGTAGATGTAAAGTGGAGTATATTTATATAGCAATTTTTTTCTTGATAAAAATTTCTCATTGCGTCAGAATCCAATAGATGATGTAAAAGCACAAGACTATGGGGTAGTATAATCACTTTCAACGTATAAAATCCGTTGAACCAGATATTTTTGAAAGCTTTATATTTTTGGATAACAAAGAAACGCTTTGTCTCTCAATGGATAAGTCTTTGAAAAAAAAGAGAAAAATATGAAATATACTTTAGCGTCAGCATGTTTACCTGCTATTTTAGATGTTGCACAGGATGTCTACATTGTTGTGGAAAAAGACACCTTGCAAGTGTTAGAATGGAACCCTGCCTTTATGAGAATGGGGTTCGGTAAACAGTTGTCGCAAAAGAGCATATTTTTAGAACAAGAACCGTATGCTTCGTATTTTTCCGGTATCAAAGACGTTATAGCCATACACGCACAGCTTTTACGCGCTGGCGGTAATCCTAAAGATTTTTCTGAACTGCCTTTGAGAAAAAACGCCTATGGACAACAAGGTATGTTTGCAAAAGTTATAGCTACTATGGAAAAAGACAATGCCGTTCTTTTGCATATAAGCGAAGGTAATGCTTTAGGTTTACCGGCACAAATGACCTTGCAATCTCTTGAAAGACGCGACGTTTTACTGCAAGCCACCAGCGAGGCAGCGCAAGAGCTTGTGGCAGAAGATAAAGACTTTGAGCGTGTTATTGATAAGGTTTTGAGTATTATAGGCAAGGCTACCTATGTGGATAGGGTCTATGTGTGGCATCTTCACGATTCGCCGTACCCTGAAGATACACGTGTATATACTTCTCAGATTTATGAATGGTGTGAAGAAGGGGGGGCGGCTGTTCCGCAACAAGGCAATGAGCTTACTGTTAACATGGTAATGGAAGAAATTGTACCCACATGGATGGACACCTTTTTGGCAGGAAAATGCATCAATGACCATGTGAAAAATATGCCTTTGGCCGAAAGAAATCAATTGGAGCCTCAAGGCATTATTTCTATGTTAACGGCACCCCTGACATTGAACGGGCAAGTGTGGGGTTTTATTGGTTTTGCCAACTGTCATGCAGAATATCTATGGAGCACCTCAGAGGAAGATATTTTGCGCACGGCAGGCACGCTGATTTGTACTGCTATTAACAGCAGACGCACCAACGAGGCTTTGTACCATGCGCAAGAGCGCTTTGGTCATGTAACAGAAGCTACAGGTGACATTATCTGGTCGGTAGATGAAAAACAACACATCACCTATGTTTCTCAGCGTATAAAAGCGGTGTTGGGCTATGAGCCTGAAGAGCTTTTGGGTAGGGCTTTTACTGCTATACTGGTCGATGGTGACGACTTTGTTTTTGCTGCCACGGCGCAAAATCCTATTATGCGAGATTTTGAGTTTCGCGTGTATGCTAAAGACGGGTCCATACATTGGTTACGCTCTTCGTGTAAATACTCTTTTGCTGAAGACGGTACTTTGTTGTACGGCTTTGGATCTAGTGCTGACTTTACCCGTATGTATGATGTGCAAGATGAGCTGAAAATTGCCAATAAAGAATTGGAAGAAGCCAATAAAGTTGCCCATGAGTTAGCAGATTCTGCCCATAGGGCCAATGTCATTAAAGGGCATTTTATCGCCAATGTGAGCCATGAAATTCGCACGCCCATGAATGCCATTGTGGGCATAACGCATCTTTTAAAACATACTGAGCTGAATCTAAAGCAAGAAGAATACATACAAACCATTGACGAATCTAGTGTAGCTTTGCTCGGTATTATCAATGATCTTTTGGATTTTTCTAAGATTCAAGACGGTAAGATGATAGTGGAAGAACATTCTTTTACCATGCAAAGCATTGTGGACGATGTGACTAAAACCGCCAGACATTGGATAGACGAAGATAAACTAACCTTTTCTTTCACCGTAGACCCTCAAGTGGAGCCCAGCTACGTGGGAGATGTTATTCGTTTAAATCAAGTGCTTACCAGCCTTACCACCAATGCCATAAAATTTACTCATGAGGGGAGTATTCAAATAGGGGTGCGAGTAGAGTCTGACAGTAATGAATCGACGCTACTGCATTTTTCGGTGCAAGACACAGGTATAGGTATTTCTGAGGAACAGATGGGCATGCTTTTTGAGGGTTTTACTCAAGCAGATACTTCCAGCACCAGACGCTATGGCGGCATAGGGCTAGGACTTGCTTTGTGTAAAAGTTTAGCGACGCTTATGGGCGGCGAGCTCTGGTGCACAAGCTCGCAAGGGGTTGGTTCCACATTTCATTTCACTTGTCGCCTTGGAAAGAAAAAAGAAAAAAGCGAGCGCACCAGTAAATTGCTTAACGAAATACATATTGTTGCCGCTTTTCCTCATGCGCAAGCTTTTGCCCTTTTACAAGAAACCTTGTCCCCCTTGGGCTTTTTACGCGTAACTTTTGCTGAAGATACACTGTCTTTAAAAAAGCATATTGACGGGCTGACAATGCCAGATATTATTATTGTGCATGAA
>CAYJDE010000266.1:0-2655 GCA_964368805.1 uncultured Desulfovibrionaceae bacterium | reverse complement strand
AAAGCCATGTACAAATCACGAGTGAGCGGCGAAGAGGTGTCTTGCACAAGCGTTATGGGGACATTTTTTACATCCATGGAAAGCCCAAAACCAAAAAGCAAAAGAAGAAAAAAAGGCAAGACAATACCTAAGGTCAAAGCACTGCTGTCACGAAGCATTTGTTGACCTTCTTTATAGATAAGAGCCTTTATGCGTGTGAAATTACTTTTATTCATGGGTGATAGCCTTGCTTTTTGTTTGTTCTGCCTGTTCTGCCTGCTTTGTGCGTTCGGCCTGTTCTGCACGAGCTTTGCTAACAATGGCAATAAATGCGTCTTCCATAGTCGCACCTAGTGCGCTCTCCGATGCGGTCGCACCTAGTGCGCTATCTGATGCAGTCGCACCTAGTGCGCTCTCCGATGTGGTCGCACCTTGTGCGTCATGTTGAGCTACAGCCTTAGCACGTATTTCTTCAGGTGTGCCCATAGCCAACATAACGCCACTATCTTGAATAATCACTCGGTCGCAATATTCCGCTTCTTCCATAAAATGTGTGGTTACAACGGCGGTGACTCCTTGCTCTGCAAGGGCTGAAATACGTTGCCAAAATTCACGCCGTGCTAAAGGGTCTGCGCCGCTGGTAGGTTCGTCCAAAAAAAGTATGGCTGGCTTATGCAATAAACCCACAGCCATGGCCAACCTTTGCTTATAGCCCCCCGGTAAATTTTCTGCAGCCATTTGCGCATAACTTTCAAGAGAAAATTCCACTAACATTTCCTGAATGCGCCGCTTTTTTTCTTTACCATGCAGACCATAAGCACCGGCAAAAAAGTCAAGATTTTCAAGGACACTTAAAGGCCCGTATAAAGAAAATTTTTGTGCCACATACCCTAGATGTGAACGAGCTTTTGCCCGTGCTTTACGCACGTCTACACCGGCTACATACAAAGCCCCCTTACTTGGAGGGAGTAAACCACACAGCATACGAAATGTCGTGGTTTTTCCTGCACCGTTGGGACCCAATAAACCGAATACCTCCCCTTTATACACGGAAAAGCTGACGTCATTCACAGCGATAAAATCACCAAAAAGACGTGACACATGCTTTGTTTCAATGACAGGGGGCTGGGTATCCGAGTGATACGCTGTAAGTGAAAAAGCTTTATTTTCCATGGGTTGAGCAAAGGAAATTTTCTCTTCTTTGGGCAAAGAGTTTTGCAATAACAACATAAAAGCATCTTCCATACATGGAGCAGTGCCATTTATGGTCATTTTACTTAAGAAAGATTGTTGAGAAAGCTTTTGTGCCACTGGTGGTTCACACACAATACGCACACTACCGCCCTGAGGGACAGCATCAACAATGCCCTTGCTAGCAAGAAGCTGCGCTTGTAAAGTGCGTGGATGGACTTTTTCAGTGGAATGGATAGGCGCAATAATAAAACTTTTGCCTGTTGCTTTTTCTATAAGAGTTTTAGGGCTTCCTTGGGCAAGAATTTTCCCTGCATAGAACAAAATAACATCACCGCATTGGCTTGCTTCATCAAGGTAGGCTGTGCTCACAAGAACAGACATACCAAATTTTGCCGTAAGCTTATGTATAATCTCCCACAGCTCTCGTCGCGAAAGAGGGTCTACGCCCACGGTGGGTTCATCCAAAAGCAAAAGCTTTGGCGGTGCCACAAGGGTGCATACAAGACCAAGCTTTTGCTTCATACCACCAGAGAGATTCCCTGCAAGGCGTTTTCTAAAAGGCAACATGGCACACATTTGCAAAAGCTCTGTGGCACGTTCTTCCCATATATGACGAGGAACATTTTTCAAATTTGCATATAATGCAATGTTTTCCTGTACGGTTAAGTCTTCGTACAATCCAAATTTTTGAGGCATATAGCTTAAATGTTCTTGCATATATGCATGGCTTACTTCAACATTGTCATCATAAAATGTAAGCGACCCTGTATCTTGACGTAAGAGCCCGGCCACAAGACGAAGCATGGTGGTTTTTCCTGCTCCGTCCGGCCCCACAAAAGCTGTTATACCACCTTGCTGTACAGTAAAGGAAATACCATCAAGTGCTGTTACCGCTTGTGCATTTTGGGGAGCAAATGTTTTACCAATATTTTCAACTGCTAATATCATCAAAGCCTCGCTAAGCATATTTTCTTAAATATTCGATAAATACGATTTATGCTATTCCTTACAGTTCGTTCAAAAAGGGTGAAATACAAGGAAAAATTCAAACGCAAGGTGCGATGTGTATACAGACATACATGAGCAGTTTGCGTTTGAAATTTTGACGCAGTAGATTACCCTTTTTCAGTAAGCTACTACTTGGTAGTGAGCATTTACAGTCGGTTTAAAAAGGGTAAGATACGAGGAAGACGACATTTTTTGCGGATGGAGTGTACTCTTCTGGTACTCGACTGGAGCAAAAAACGAGTCTGACGACGTAGATTATTCTTTTTCAGCCGACTGACCTTTTTCAACGCACTGTTATTCGACAAAGCGCACGGTGACAGGCATACCCAAACGCAATATATTGTCTGTGTCTTCCACATAAATACGCACTTCATACACAAGAGATGTGCGCAAATCTGCCGTTTCAACAGTTTTAGGAGTAAATTCTGCCACGGAGGAAATAAAGCCTACCTTGCCCATAACAGGCGTATCAGG
>CAYJDE010000265.1:0-2668 GCA_964368805.1 uncultured Desulfovibrionaceae bacterium | reverse complement strand
AATTGGAAAGCCGCTACTTTCTCATTCCCGGTGTGACAGCCCTTATTATGACGCTTATTGGAACATTACTCACAGCTCTTATTGTGGCGCGTGAATGGGAACGGGGAACTTATGAAGCTCTTGTAGCCACCCCTGTGCGTGGATGGGAAATTTTATTGGGTAAGGTTGTTCCGTACTTTGGCTTAGGGCTAGTGGGACTTGCCCTTTGCTTGATAGGGGCAACGTGTATTTTTGGCGTACCTGTGCGCTCTCCCATACTGCTGATTATTTTTGCGTCTGCGCTGTATCTACTGGTGGCATTGGGCTTGGGACTGTTCATTTCTGCTACTATAAAAAATCAATTTCTTGCCAGTCAGGTGGTTTTGATATTTAGTTTTCTTCCCACCATGCTTCTATCTGGTTTTATTTTTGAACTACGCAATGCCCCCACCATAGCCTATTATTTTGCACATATTTTTCCTGCCACATGGTATGTGGATTTATTGCAGACACTTTTCCTTGTGGGCGCAGTACCGCAAGTGCTTATACATAATATGTCAGTATTGTTATGTTTTGCAATTTTTCTTTTCTTTATGGCAAGTAAAAAAATACGCAAGTCTTTGGAGTAAACTATGCTGTACCATATTTTTGTTCTTCTGTGTAAAGAGTTGCGTATGATTGTCAAAGACAAGCGTGGCAGAATGATTTTAGTTATGCCCATTTTGGTACAAACCGTACTTTTTGGCTATGTGGCAACCCATGATGTTAATAATATTACGTATGCTTTGCTTGATAATGACCGTTCTTTAACTTCGAGAACATTGGCACAACGATTTGCGGCAGCACCCAATTTCATACACAAGTATACGTTAGAAAATAACATGGAGATTGCCCATGCTCTTGATACAAAGTCTGTGCACATGGTTTTGCACATTCCCCCTCAGTTTGAGCGCCGTATTCATGCTGGGCAAAGCGTCGCTGTACAGGTGCTTGTGGATGGACGCAATAGCAATGTGGCAGGAGCGGTAGGCGGTTATTCCACTGCCATCATTGAAGCCTTTAATACTGCTCGTCTTAAACAGTCTGGGGGTAGTGAAAACATCACCTTAAGTACACGAGCATGGTTTAATTCTAATTTACAAACTCGCTGGAGCATCTTGCCAACACTTATGGCCATATTAGCTGTTGTTCAGGTTATGATGCTTGCAGGGCAATCCGTAGCGAGAGAAAAAGAACAAGGCACTCTTGACCAACTTATGGTAACACCGCTGAATTCCATCGCCATTATGATTGGTAAAACCATACCTCCCATATTGGTAGGGCTTATGCAATCTTCGCTCATATTACTCATTTCCCTGCACTGGTTTGCCATTCCATTTGCTGGCAGTTTTGTGCTTTTGTACGCAGGGCTACTCATTTTTAACTGCGCCATAGTGGGTATAGGACTTTGTATTTCAGTGCTCACAAACACATTACAACAAGCCTTACTCTTTACCTTTAGTGGTATCATGCCCATGATACTCCTCTCCGGCTTTGCCACCCCCATAACAACCATGCCCGAAGCTTTACAAACTGTTACCTTGCTGAATCCTGTACGCTATGGCGTAGAAATGACACAGCGTATTTACCTTGAAGGGGCAGGCTTTGCACAAATAAGTCATCTTTTTTGGCCTCTTGGTTGTATAGCCATTGTCACCATGAGTATGACGGTATGGCTATTTCGTAGACATTTAAATTAGGGGGGGACTCTACGCATCTGTTACTAGGCTGTTAAGAAACTCCATTTTCGGCAGTCCGTTCAAAAAGCGTGAGATGCAAGGAAGCGAGAACAGTTAAGGCGTGCGGTGTATTAGACATACATAAGCGGTTTGACTGTTCTCGCTGACGCAGCAGATTATACTTCTTCAACGGAATGTTACGCTGGCATCAACTTTAAAAGCGTCATTTCTGAAGGAGCCCCAATGCGCATGGGAGGGCCCCAATAGCCAGTACCACGGCTCACATACAATTGTGTGCCTTGCACGTCGTACAAACCATGTGTGTAGGGCTGTGCAATGTCAGTAGCATATGTCCATGGGAAGAACTGCCCCCCGTGAGTGTGACCGGAAATTTGTACAGCATAGCCAAACTTAACCGCTTCAAAGATACTTTGCGGACGGTGCGCCAATAAAATTTTAGTATCTCCCACCTTGCTACCTTGTTGTGCCACTTCTGGGCTAGAAATATGGTTAGATAAGCTTGGTGCTTGCGTATCTGGTACACCGCAAATAAGCAAACGCTGCCCTTGGCGTTCAATAACACGATGCTCATTTTGTAAACTCGTCATACCACGGCGAAGCATATCCTCCGCGCCGCGCTTGGCAATTTCTCCTTGCAAACGGTTTAAGAACTGCGTGCGTTTAACTTCACTTTGTAAACCCAGCTTGGCCACTTCCTCCCCTTGGGGCAACCCCAAAAAACGGAAAAGATGTGCTGTATCAAGGGCGTATTCCTTGCTGTAGTCTGCATTTGCCCCTTGCTCATAGAGGTTTATGTCTACAAGGTGCTGTACTATGAGGTATTCAAGGCCGCTTTCTTTGGTGTTGGTGGGTATGAGGATTTCTAGTTTTATATTTTATAATAAATCATTCTTGCGCATACTCAGGTGTATAATTGATTTTCATGCTGATGATGCTCCATGTAGCCTTAC
>CAYJDE010000264.1:0-2708 GCA_964368805.1 uncultured Desulfovibrionaceae bacterium | reverse complement strand
ACTCTCCCCTTCAAAAAAACCCATTGCGTCAATATTTTACCTTTGAAAATAAAAATTGTAGCGCATGCAATATGGTTTAAAAAATGCTTTAGAAAAACAGCTTATTAAATCGAGACCTCTGCACAATTACTTTCAAATATAGCTTTGTGTCTAAAATTTGAAAATTTGTTCGAAATGTAAAATAAAGTGCAGAGATCTCAAAGCAACGTTTCCTCAAATCATGTTTTATGCTTTGATGTATTGTTCTGCTTCATAAGGTTCATCTTCAAAACCGCTCAAGGCGCAGAATAACTTTCCTGCGGTGGGGGTGCCTGTGACGCTGAGTTTAAGGCGCAGCCATGGATTAACCACAGTGCGTGGTAAAAACCTCCAGCCTGTACGCTTGCCTACAGTGAAATCGGCTGCGGAGAGGCTGAGGCTGGCACCGGATACATCACTATAGGTACCGCTTTGGCTTTCGGCCTGTTGTAAAGTAAGGGTCACCGCCGTGGCACCGGCTAAATTTTCGGTGATGCGAGTGCTGATGAGTACTGGCTGCACTTTTCCCGGTGTATGTAAAGAGGTTAAGGCCACAGGTGTGCCGGTGGTGCTACTTACGGGCCCTTCAAATAAGATGGATTGACTATCAATAATCATAAATGCTCCTTGAAAAAACGTACATATTATAACTTTTGCACAACGTGTTACGTGGATGTTTTAGATGGCACTTTCGCTGGATAAAATGGCATCGCATTGGCGTAACGGGCGACCAAAAATCAGCGGCATACCGTCACTTTTGAAGGCTTCGCCGTAGATAAGATGCACATTGCCGGCATCGGTAGATTGCAATTCAATGGCAGCCATAAGCTCTTCATTGGCATACCATACGGCTTTTTGACGTAATACCTCAGGCATTTTGTTCTTGGCAGAGATAAACAACTGCTGCAAATCTACAAATCCGCTTTGCCCTTTGCGTTTGGTTAAAGAAGCCACTGGAATATTGGCAATGCGTACACAAGCACGCCAATCTCGCAGGGCCAAACCAAGACTCCATTGATAACGATTGACAATGGCCTCATAGTGACGCCCTTCGCTGTCTTCTACCGTTTGGATGCCAAGGTCTTTATGCTCAAAACCTCCTTTGCTATCTTTGGGATAGATGCCGTGGATGGAGCGTTCACCCCACGAGATAAGCCAAGCCGATGTGCATGCTTCCCCTGTGCCTCCTGCATCAATGACATTAGGGGCATCCTTGGCAGGATAACGTAAGGCAAGGCCTTTAAATTCATCAGGGTTAACGTCGGAATTACCGTAAAAGAGGGTTCGTGCCGCTTTTTGACGCATGGCCTCAGCAAAAGCCACTGATTCCCCATCAATAAACTTAGAAGCATTATTGCCGTACAATTTAGATTCGGCTTCATCAATGAGCATACGACTTTCCATCATGGAGCAAGGTTCTTTAACCTGCGTCCATTGGCTTTTACTGTAAGGAATACCCTGATATAGTCGACGCCAATACACTTCTGGAAGGCCGGTGCGAATGCGAGTAAGGTGTCCATCCGACTGATTGGATTCCATAAATTGCACATCGTCCAAAATGTCATTGGTTTCATTCATTAATTCAATGATGGAACCGGCGGCTTCTGTGCTGTAAAAATCACGCAATTCTGCCAAGGTGGCCACAAGGCCCACATGTTTTTTACTCATATTTCTTCCTTATTCTTATTGGTTGTATGAAAATGCTTTCATAAAGCGAGCCCTCTTAGACTCTTCTCTTTAAAAAATATCGTGTTCGTTATTTATTGTACTTCCCGTAAAGACGTTCATGCCGTGGTAGTGTCGTGGGTACTGTGGATCCAAGCAAAACGGCATCTTCCGCATGAGCTCTGCCAATGGCGGATAAAAAACGTATGACAATGGGATGATTGGCATATCCCGTTTCTTGAAGCACTTGGTATAATTTGCGCTGAGGGTCAAACTTAGCCAGTCCGGCCCGTGCATAGGCTAAGGTACTTTCCATGGAAGAGCCGCCAAGCTCCCTATCATGACGCACTTCATCGCCCCATGCTGCCACCTGTTGCTTATGGGCCCTCGCATGCTCTTGCGCATTGCGATGCGAAATTTCCAAAAGCTTTTGCGCTTTGACATTGTCCAGCCCAAGCTCACGAGCTTGTTCTTCAAAAATAGCTTGCTGCACTTCACTCAAAGTCATATCTTGCGGTATATTCAATTGATAACATAGGCATTCTTTATCCGGTACCATGTTCATGCCATGGGCAGTACTGGGTAAATCCAAAAGGGTTTGCATGGCATCTTCCAAAAGATTTTGAGGCACAGGCTTTTGTGTATGACTATTTTTTTCATATTCCGCATTGCGGTGTTGTCCTCGTTGCATGGCTTTAACTCCTCGTTTTTGCATCACTTCAGGCATTTTTCCTCCTCATAATCCATGATTAATTGCAAAATATTTTGTGCCCCTTGGGCACTGTGTCCTGCCGCCAGCCAGCGTAGAAAAACGCGCCCTTCCTTACGGGCCATAAGTCCACGCACAGCCTCCTTCATCTGTTTATCAAAGGTGCGTTGCGCTTCTTGCACGTTCTCCCTTTGCCCTTGTATACTTGCGAAAATATTTTCCATGGGCCTCCTTATTTTTTTCTTGGGGAGGTGAGAGGAAAACTTTTGCTAACGCCAAAAAGTTTTCCTCTCCCCTCCCCAAACCCCACCCCTCT
>CAYJDE010000263.1:0-2718 GCA_964368805.1 uncultured Desulfovibrionaceae bacterium | reverse complement strand
CCCAATAAAATTATCTCTTCACTAATGCACGCATAACGAAGGGTAAAATACCCCCATTTTTAAAACAGGCCAGTTCAGATTGCGTATCCAAACGCGCAAGGGCAGTAAATTCTCGTGTACTTCCATCGCTGCTTTGTACCTCAATCTGCACCTTGGAACCTACGCCAAGGCTAGACAACTTACGTAAGGCAAAGATTTCATCCCCTTGCAAACCAAGGCTTTGCACAGAATCCCCCTCAAGAAATTGCACGGGCAAAATGCCCATACCCACAAGATTAGCCCTGTGAATACGCTCAAAAGATTGGGCCAGCACCATTTTTACCCCAAGAAAGTACGAACCCTTGGCGGCCCAGTCACGGGAAGACCCTGTGCCGTATTCCTTACCTGCCAAAATAATCAAAGGGGTTTTTTCCTGAGCATAAGCCTCAGCGGCATCAAAGATAAACATTTCTTCTTTTTCAGGAAATTTCAACGTATACGAGCCTTCCTTTGACGCCAATTGATTTTGCAAACGGATATTACCAAAGGTGCCACGCATCATCACTTCATGATTACCACGCCTATTGCCATAGGTATTAAAATCTTTTTGCGTAAGCCCGTGAGCCAATAAATATTTACCCGCAGGATAATCAGACGGTATACTGCCCGCAGGGGAAATATGGTCTGTGGTCACCGCATCGCCAAATTTACCTAAAACACGGGCGCCCTCGATATCTTCCAGAGGCGAACAATGCAAACCAAGGCCATCAAAATACGGCGGCCGCTTAATATAAGTGGATTTTTCATCCCAACTATAGGTGCTGCTTTGCGGCGCAGTAATGCCTTGCCAATGCGTACCCCCCTCGCCTAACGTGGCGTATTCTTCTAAAAATACTGCAGGGGTAATCACTTTGGCGTAGAGTTGGGCCACCTCTGCATGGCTGGGCATAATATCTTTTAAGTACACAGCCTGACCATCACTACCCACACCCAAGGGGTCTTTTTCCATGTCCGTAAGCATAGAGCCGGACAAAGCAAAGGCCAAAACCAGCATGGGCGAAGCCAAAAAGTTAGACTTTATCTGCGCATGCACACGACCGCTAAAATTGCGATTGGCCGAAAGCACGGCGCACATATTTATATTATGTTCCTTGATGGCTGTAGCCACAGGAGCAGGCAAGGGGCCGCTGTTACCAATGCAGGTAAGACAGCTATAACCCACAGTATAAAAACCAAGCTTTTCCAAAGGAGCCAACAAGCCGGCGTCTTGTAAGTACCGAGTCACCGTGGTGGAGCCGGGTGCCAAGACGGTTTTAATATACGCCGGTACCTGTAACCCCTTTTCCACAGCATTACGAGCCAGAAGCCCTGCCGCCAACATAAGCTCCGGATTAATGGTATTGGTGCAAGAAGTAAGCGAAGCCAAAGCAATATGCCCGTGCGCAAGGTTTACCACTGCGCCATTTTCCATAGTCACAGGCACATGGACAGCCTTTTCTTCTTTTAGCAAATCAGCCACATGGGCGGCACTGTTATCCAGCGCAATATATTGATTAGGACGAGCAGGACCAGAAATGCATGGCTTAACCGTAGCTAAATCCACTTCTATAATACGATGAAAGGTTGGCTCCTTGGCATCTTTTTCACGGAAAAGCTGCCCTGCTTTAGTAGCAGCTTCCACATAATCTGCTTGCTCACCACGGCCGGTCATACGCAAATAGTCAATGACCTTGGCATCCACAGGAAAAAAACCTAACGTGGCACCATATTCAGGTGCCATATTAGCCACAGTACAACGGGCAGGAATGGATAAATTCTCTACACCAGGGCCAAAATATTCCACAAAACACTCTACTACGCCCTCTTTACGTAAAAGATGCGTCACCGTAAGGGCCAAATCTGTGGCGGTTACGTGGGCCCCCAATGCACCGCTTAAGCGCACACCTACCACTTGAGGCACAGGCATAACGCTAGGTTCACCCAGCATCACCGTTTCAATTTCAATGCCACCAATACCATAAGCCACAACACCAATGCCACCCAAGGTACCTGTATGCGAATCAGCACCCACCATACTATCAGGATAAGCCAAGGAAGTAGCACCTTGTTCTTTCTTCATGGCCACTTGGCTAAAAAGCTCCAATTGTAACTGATGGCATATACCCTTAGCCGGCGGTACCACAGTCACATTATCCATGGCTTTATTGGCCCATTTTAAAAGGGCTATGCGTTCACTATTAAGGCGATATTCTTCTTGGATATTTTCTTCCATACACTGCGGTGTGCCAAAACAATCCACCTGCGCTGAATGGTCAATAGTTACCGTCACGGGTACCAGCGGATTAATACGTTCAGCATCACCACCAAGCTCTTTTACCGCTTCACGCATGGCCGCCAAGTCCATAAGGGCCGGAATGGTAAAGTCGTGCATAAGCACCCGTGAAGGATAAAAACGTAACTCTGCCCCACTATGCTTGCCATCCTTAGAAAGCAGAGCTGCCATAACAGTCTTTCTTTCTTCAGCATTTGTCACAGTGCGCAAAACATTTTCCAAAAGCACACGTAAACTGTACGGTAAGGTAGTACCATCAACCCCCTCAGGCAAATTCCCCGCTACGTTAATAACCGTATGCTCTTTGCCAGCATGGGTGAATGTGTTATATAAAGACATAAAAACTCCAGAAGATTAGTGGACTATAATTTTATGGCGACAGAAAATGCTGAGTAGTACTTTGTTTC
>CAYJDE010000262.1:0-2742 GCA_964368805.1 uncultured Desulfovibrionaceae bacterium | reverse complement strand
GAGGGGAAGCTTTTTTTTCCTAAAAAAAGCTTCCCCTCTCAGGAAAAAGAATTAATCAACGTTTCCTTATAAAAGAGTAATTGTGCAGAGGTCTCTTCATAGAAAATTTTTACAGGAGAAATGCCCATGGCAGGCTTAAATATTGACGTGGGGGTGGTAGATGGCGTTACAGGGCTTATAGAAACAGGCTTAGATCTTTTTGCCGGTGATGAAAAACGCCAAGCGCTGTTGGTTTTAGAACAGCTTAAAGCCGCTAAAGAACAAAATGTGGCCCAAGCTGCAGTCAATGCCAACGAGGCACGCCATGCCAGCATTTTCATCAGCGGCTGGCGACCGGCCATAGGTTGGTGTTGCGCCCTTGCGCTGGCCTTTACCTATATAGTGAAGCCCTATATTTTCCCCTTTTTATATGAATACTATCCGGAACTTGCGGGTTTACCCCCTGTGGACGAAGGGCTTTTTGAGCTAGTACTGGGCATGCTGGGCCTTGCGGGTTTGCGGACTTTTGAAAAGCGCAAAGGGCTAACGTCATAAATAATGACTGCACAATACAGACGTAAAGGCGTTTGAAATACCTTTTGTGCAAAGGGAAATTTTTTTAACATTCTGATTTAGCAATTTATTTTGTGTACATGTTTTCTTTTCTCTCAAAAAACATATAAAAGGAAGAAAAAATGCGTATAGCCATAACAAATTTTACCGGTGGAGAGTTGGCTCCTTCCCTTTCTGCCCGTTATGATTTGAGCAAATACAGTAATGCAGTACAATGCATGGAAAATTTCTTACCCAATGTGCATGGCAATGTGGAACGCAGGCCGGGTACGCATTTTGTGGCAGATCTGGGAAGCGGGCAAGAAAACGATGCTGTGCTTTTTCCTTTTTCTTTTAATGTGGAAGTGGAGCATAACTTTGTTTTGATTCTTTCTCATTGCCGTTTGCGCATAGCCCATGTGGATACGCTTTTATCTCATGTGGACTTGGTCACTCCATGGCAGGGGCAAGACCTACCTCTACTTTCCTTTGCTCAAGTGGGGGACATTGTTTATTTTGCTCATAAAAAATATCCTCTACATAAAATATTACGTTCAGGTACAGGGCCAAACTATACTTGGGAAGTGCAAGAGGTCGTATTAAATACTTCTTTACCGGCTCCTGTTGCGCCTACGGTCACTTTTAAAGGAGAGGCCAATGGTTACACTTTGCGTTATAAAGTTGTTGCTGTGGATGCACACGGTAAAGAATCATTGGCGTCAGAAGTGGGCACTATTAATGGAAGACATCCCTCTGATTGGGTGCAGGGTAACAGAGCCACCATTACTTGGGATGCTGTGGAAGGGGCCAGTGAATATACTGTATATCGAGAAGAGGCGGGGTATTTTGGTTTTATTGGTATAAGCAGTGAACTTTCCTTTGTGGATAATAACTATGAAGCCGACATTGCTGATACGCCCAAGGAAGATTGGAATCCTTTTGCTGAGGGCAACAATCCTGGTGTAGTGTCTTTTCATCAACAACGTATGATTTTAGCTGCCACGCCCCAAAGCCCTCAAGCTTTTTACATGTCACGAGTGGGAGATTTTGAAAATTTTAGAAAATCTCGCCCCTTACAAGACGATGACCCCGTAGAATATCACATTGCCTCGGGAAATATTGATGCCATTACCTGGGCGGCGAGCTTTGGGGATTTACTGCTTGGCACGGCAGGTAGTGAATATAAAGTCAGTGGTGAAGGCGCTGCCATTACCCCCAGTAATGTGTCGATAACGGCGCAAAGCTATTGGGGAAGTTCTAATCTTTTTCCTATTATCATAGGAAATTCTATTATGCATGTGCAAAGGCATGGGGCTAGGGTGCGCGATCTTTTCTATAGCTTAGAAAAAGATGGCTACTCTGGTAACGACCTCTCAATCATGGCCCCCCATCTTTTTGAAGGGCACAGCTTACGCCAATGGGCCTACCAACAAACGCCGCATTCCAGCATTTGGATTGTGCGTGAAGATGGGGGCTTACTGGCGTTAACCTATATGAAAGAACACGATATTTGGGGCTGGAGCCAGCATACAACACAAGGCAAGGTGCGCTCGGTAGTAACGGTATCAGGCGCCAATGGCGATGATATTTATCTGGTGGTGCAAAGGAATATACTGAAAGAAGCAGGGGAAAAAAGCCATTTCTATTTAGAAAAATTAGCTTCTCGCTGGCAAGAACCCCAAGGCCTACATACAGCTTTTTTTATGGATGCAGGCATCAGTGTGTCCATGGATATTGCCACACAAGAAATAACAGACCTTGAGCATTTGGAAGGCTGTATTGTGACTCTTTTAGCCGATGGCAGCCCCATAGAAGGTTTAAAGGTACAGCAAGGCAAGCTACGCCTACCATATTCGGCACATCTGGTGCAAGTGGGCCTACCCTATGCATCACGCTTATCGCCTTTACCTGTGGAGGGCGACGGGCAATATGGCACAAGTCTTGGGCAAATGCGTGGGCTTGGGGCTTGTACTGTGCGCCTACAACACAGCATAGGAGGAAAGTATGGCAGCAGTGCTGAAACCTTGTTTGATTTTCCTTTTGTGCCGCAGCATTGGGGAGCAGCTGTGGAGTTGTTCAGTGGTGATGTAGATTTTATCCCCGGCGGTGGACAAAGCACGCAAAGTTCTTTGTGGTTGGTACAAGATGCGCCATTGCCCTTTACTGTGGCGGCCATTGTCATGCAAGTAGATATGTAGGCTCAGGGAAACG
>CAYJDE010000261.1:0-2781 GCA_964368805.1 uncultured Desulfovibrionaceae bacterium | reverse complement strand
GTAGCAGTTTCCGGTGGTAAAGAAGCCATTGAAGAAAGCATTAAGCTTTTAGAATTTTACAGAAGCGGTTCTGAAAAAGATATTGAACTTGAAGCCATAGAGGGAAATTTAAAGCTCTTGGTGGATAAAGTCATGAGTGAGGCCGGTTTATACTCGCCACGTTATGCCGCCCTTGCCCTTAAACAAAGCGAAGGCTCTTTGGATGAAGCCGTATTCCTTTTGCGTGCTTATCGTTCTACGCTTACCAGAAATTATTATACCAATGTGGTGGATACGGCAGATATGCGCATCATTCGCCGTATTTCTGCGGCTTTTAAAGATATTGCCGGTGGGCAAATTTTGGGTGCCACCTACGACTATACCCATAGACTTATCAATTTTGCCATAGAACATGAAAAGGCCAAAGAGCTTTTTGAACAAAAAGAAACCCTTGTGCAAGAAGCTGATAACGAAGAAGTGTACACCTTTGAACGTGTTTCAAACTTTTTACGCCAAGAAGGGCTCATCAAAACCTACGAAAACAATGACGCAGAACCTTATGACGTAACGGAAAATATGCTGGAATTTCCCGCGCCACGCAGCGCACGCTTGCAAACGCTGGCTCGTGCCGATGCCGGCTATGTTTCCGGCCTTGCCTATGCCTCTCAGCGAGGCTTTGGTTACGTACACCCCACGGTGGGCGAATTACGCAGCGGCTATGTGGAACTCACCGTACCCTATCTTTTTGCCGAAGAAGGCCAAGAAGCCATACATATTGGCGAAATTCTACTTACAGAAGTGGAATGTTTCAATGTGGATGAAGGCAAAGATGCTCTTAGCATTGATGTGGGCTATGGTGCCATTTTTGGACGCAATGAAAATAAGGCCATTTCCATGGCTATTTTAGATAATATTTTAGAAAGCAAAAGTACTGTGCCCACCCAAGACGAAGAATTTGTGCTCATGCACGGCGATATTTTGGAAATGAATGGCATGGTTTCGCATTTAAAATTACCCCATTATGTGACCTTCCAATCCATTTTAGATGCCGTTCGTAAGACAAAAGCAGGTAAATAAGCATATGAATGAAAATTATAATTTTGCCTTCTTGGATGAAGGTTCTAAAAAAGAAATTCGCCGTTCTATACTCAAAGCTGTGGCTATTCCAGGCTATCAAGTACCTTTTGGCTCCAGAGAACTGCCCATTGGCAGAGGTTGGGGCACAGGGGGCATTCAGCTTACCTTATCGCTCATTGGAAAGGATGATGTGCTTAAAGTTATAGACCAAGGCAGTGACGAAAGTGTTAACGCCGTAAATATTAAAAAATTTGTGGGCGAATGCACCGACGTTGCCACCACCACCAAAACACAAGAAGCAAGCCTTATTCAAACACGGCACAGAATACCCGAAGTGCCCATGACCAATGATCAAATTTTGATTTTGCAAGTGCCCATTCCTGAACCCTTGCGCTATATTGAGCCCAAAGAAGAAGTAACCAAGAAAATGCACGCCGAAAGCGACTATGCCCCCATTTGGTTACAGCTTTTTGAAAGTTACATAAAGTATAATAAAATCACTATTTCTTCTGATTATCCTTGCATGGTGGAAGACAGGTATTTAATAGACCCAAGCCCCATCCCTAAGTATGACAATGAAAAACTTCATGAAGCTGAATGCTTATACCTTTTTGGCGCAGGGCGTGAAAAGAAAATCTATGCCATTCCGCCGCATACCAAGGTTGTCTCTTTAGCTTTTGACGATGTTCCCTTTGAAAAGGAAAATTTTGACGGGAAAGCCTGCCGTCGTTGCGCAAGTACCCAGAGTTATTTAGATGAATTTTATGATTCCTCCACAGGGTCACTTTTCTATCAATGCTCAGACACTTCTTTCTGTGAGGAACGCAAAAATGCTGCTCGATAATACTCCCGTTATTTCTGTAGATGATTTAGTGGTGCGCTACGGCGAGGGATGCCCCCAGTGCCAACAAGCTTTAGAAAAAAACAGATGTTCCTTATGCGGCACGGTGTGGGCCTGCAACCATATCTCTTTTAATGTCTATCCAGGTGAAATTTTAGGTATTGTGGGTGAATCCGGTTCGGGAAAGTCTACCCTTATGAAAAGCCTATACTTTGACCTTGAGCCCACGGAAGGTGAAGCTCGTCTTAAAGCCTATCAAGACGGGCAAAAAAATATTTGGCATGTGAGCAGCAGCCAAAAAAGATGGATTCGCAATACCATCATGGGCATGGTGTATCAAAATCCCCTATTGGGCTTGCGCATGGAGTATTCCGCCGCATCCAATATTGCAGAAAAAATCATTGCCGCAGGTTCCAGAAATGCAGGGCAAATGATTCATAGAGCAGAAGAATTGTTGAGTGCTGTGGAAATTTTAACCTCACGCATGAAAGAGCCGCCCAAAAACTTTTCCGGCGGTATGCAGCAAAGAATTCAAATTTCTAAAGCCCTTGCCAATAATCCTGAAATATTACTCCTTGATGAAGTAACCACAGGGCTAGACTTATCAGTACAAGCAAGGGTGCTTGATCTCATTCGTAAAATCAAAGCCAAGTACGGCATCTCTATTTTACTGGTTTCCCACGATCTCTCGGTCATTAGAATGCTTGCCGACAGAACCATTGTAATGCTGGATGGCAAAATCATTGAAGGCGGCCTTACAGATCAAATTCTGGAAGACCCACAGCATGCCTATACGCAGCAACTTGTTCAATCTCTCTTGTAAGGTGTGGTATGAAAGCGATTAAAAATGGAATTATTGTGACAGAAAATGCCCTTGTGGAGCA
>CAYJDE010000260.1:0-2790 GCA_964368805.1 uncultured Desulfovibrionaceae bacterium | reverse complement strand
ATTACGCTTCCTTAAGATAGGGCTTTTTTAACAGCTTTTAACGAACCGGTAAAGGACGAAGACATGCAACCTGAACATAAACACCCGCCTCTGTATCTCATCGGTTTACGAGGTTGCGGTAAAAGTACGTTGGGGCAACAATTGGCCCAATGCCTAGGCTGGCACTTTGTGGATACGGATGCCTACATACAGGAAAAAGCAGGCTGTTCCATAGCTCAGATGGTAGAAAAGCAGGGTTGGGATTTTTTTCGTGAGGCAGAAAGTGTAGCACTACAAGCGGTGAGCCAAGAAAATTGCGTGGTAGCTACTGGGGGAGGTATAGTCCTACGTGCAGAAAACCGTAGCTTCATGCAAACACACGGGCAAGTTGTTTTTTTGGCGGTATCGCCACAGCTTTTATGCTCTCGACTACAAAAGACCCCTTTAGAAGGGCAGCGTCCGGCACTTACTACCTTGTCTCCTCTTCAAGAAATGGAAAAAATGTTGCAAGAACGCTTGCCTTTTTACACAAGTACTGCACAGCACACCCTTGATGGTAGTAAATCCGTAAAAACCCTTTTGAAAGAAATAATGACTCTTGTAACGAAACATCCGTGCAGTAGTTTTTGAAGATGGTTTTGCCAGTAAAGCTTTGAGAATTGCACAAGGGCCTCATACTATAAAAATAAGGAAAATATTATGCTTGGAAGCACATGGGGAAGCGTTTTTCGCTTGACCACTTTTGGAGAATCTCACGGCGTGGGCCTTGGTGGCATTATAGATGGCTGCCCTGCAGGTATTGCGTTGGATGAAGCTTTCATTCAACAAAGGCTTAATGAACGACGTCCGGGCCATAAAGATAATCCTAAATCGGCAGAAGCCTTAGCCGGAACCAAACGTAAAGAACCAGATGCGATACGCTTACTTTCGGGCATTTTTCAAGGGCAAAGCACAGGCACGCCCATAGCTTTTTTGGTGCTCAATCAAGACCAACGTTCGCAAGATTATAATGATCTTATGCAAGCCTATCGTCCGGGCCATGCAGACATGAGCTACGATGCCAAATATGGCCAAAGAGACCACAGAGGTGGCGGACGTTCCTCGGCAAGAGAAACGCTTTCACGCGTGGCAGGCGGTGCCATTGCTGAATGTTTGCTGGCGCAATATGGTATCAACGTATATGCCGCCACTGTGGAGATAGGTGGCATTGCCTTAGACGTAACAGACCCTAACCTTATGGACATGGCAGAAGCGCAAGGTCGTGCTTTTTTTGCTGCCCACGATAGTATAGTAGATGCGTGGGGCCAGCGTGTTTTGGATGTGCGTAGTCAAGGGGATACTCTAGGGGGTATTGTGCGCATTGTGGCCCAAAATGTACCGGCCGGTCTAGGGGAGCCTGTGTTTCAAAAGCTGGATGCCATGCTGGCAGCAGCCCTCATGAGCGTGGGGGCCGTGAAAGGCGTAGAAATAGGCGCCGGTTTTGCAGCGGCACGGGCTTTGGGTTCTGAAAATAATGATGCCATTCTTAGTAAAGATGCCCAAGGAAAAGTAACCTTTGCTAGCAATAGTGCCGGAGGTATTTTAGGCGGCATATCTTCAGGGCAAGACATCATTTTGCAAGCAGCCATAAAACCCATTCCCTCCATTGCCCGTACCCAAAAAACCATTGATAACCATGGAAACGCTTTAGAATTACGTGTGGAGGGCCGTCATGATATTTGCGCCATCCCTCGTGTTGTGCCTGTACTCAAAGCCATGACGGCATTGACCTTGGCCGATGCATTACTTATGCAAAAACGCTTACAAAAAGACTAAGGCAAAAAAACAAAGCCTCGCATGCCCATTATTGCGATTTGGTAGCAGGCGAGGCTTTGTTCATTTAAATTTGGTAGCAGGAAAGTGCTTAATTTCTATTCAGGTCGAGTATCAAAAGATTTTTGCTATGTTCTTACACTAGGCACCCTTAATAAAATATGCCTTCCGTGTTAGAGAAAGAAAAATGTATTAAATTAACGCTTTATTTGTCTTTTCCTGTAAAGGTATCGACAAAATTTTGTAAACGAGACACAAATCTTGAAAGATGAAATCCATCACAAATTGCATGATTGACTTGAATTGCCATGGGCAATAATATTTTGTTTTCATGGGTATAATATTTTCCAATAGTAAAAATAGGCGGAAAATGATTATAGCCTTTTGGTAAATTAAGGTTAAAACCTGTAAAACTTGTCCATGGAAGTACAGAAACATTAAAATTATTTTTATATATCAAAGGTTTTGAGTTACGAGAATCTCTTTCATAAATATTCATATCCTCAGTATAATTTTGCAAAAAAGTATAAAAATTATCTGTATACTCTGTCCAAATATTTGTAAATGTTTCTGTTTTTTTATGAAAAATAGTGTAGCAAGGGTTTGAAATTTCGTAATAGCCAAGATGTCCATTTTCATCTAAGTCCATACGAAATTCATTGCTATTATTGACAATTTTACTAATGGCATACAAGATGCTTGGAAAAAACTTAATTTTTCTTTCTTTTGTCTTAGCTAAAAATTTTGTTATATCTATGTTGACAGTCATGCTATAAGTACACGGAATATCGTTGAGAAAGTGTAAATATGTTTCTTTTCTATGCCAGTGCAACATGTCTATTTTATTAAATTTCATACACGGCTCACTGTTTATAAGATATCGTTATATATAGAGACTTTTGTCTTGAAAGAATGCGATTTTTTATCACGCTAGCATTCTTACCTCATCATAAATTACCCAAATAATCAATCTACTCTTTTTCTCTACACAGGCACAAT
>CAYJDE010000259.1:0-2792 GCA_964368805.1 uncultured Desulfovibrionaceae bacterium | reverse complement strand
CCGAAAAAGCACGTAAAATCTAACGCAGAGAAAACCAAAAAGGCGTATTTGACGACACTATCTAGAAAAAAATTAATAAGGGATTTTACCCATGGCACAAAGCACAGTATTGGCATCGCAATTTATTACTTTTGAAGGTGTGGAGGGTAGTGGAAAATCTACGCTTATACAGGGGCTTGCTGCACATTTTGAAAATCTTGGACATAAGGTGCTCTGCACAAGAGAGCCCGGCGGGTCTGCGCTAGGTAAGACGTTACGAGCCTTATTGTTGGACACGCGCACCGAAATATGTTCACAGGCGGAACTTTTCCTTTTCCTTGCCGACAGGGCTCAGCATGTGCAGCAGGTTATCCGACCTGCCTTGGCTCAAGGCTATCTCGTTTTATGCGATCGTTTTATCCATTCTACCATAGCATATCAGGGGGGCGCCCGTGGGCTTGATGTTCAATCTTTACAGGTTCTTAATGCCATGGCCATCGATGGGCTTATGCCTCAAAAAGTCCTTTTTTTGGATTTACCTGTGGAAATGGGCTTGGCTAGAGCGCAAGCCCGTAATGCTGTAGCTAATAGCAGTGAAAGCGAAGGGAAGTTTGATGCTCAGCACCTTGATTTTCATAAAAAAGTACAAGATTCCTATTATCAGCAGGCTAAAGCAGATGCGCAACGTTTTTGCTTTGTGGACGCTAGCCAAAGTACGCAAAATGTGCTAAAACAAGGCATAGAAATTTTGACAAATGGCTTCTAAGGCTTACTTCTCTTTGAAGAAACGCTGCGTGAGACAAGTTGTTTTTTCTGACATATTTTTTAACCCATATGGTATGCGTCTCAATTTTTTTTAAAGACAAGACGCAAAAGGGTTTTTTGAAGGGGAGAGTCCCCAAAATGTTTGGGAGAGGAAGCTTTTTTTTCCTAAAAAAAGCTTCCCCTCTCAGGAAAAAGAAGTAATCAGCGTGGCCTTAGGAACATATTGTAAGGAGTAAGACATGCACAGTGAATTTTATACTATATCATGGACAGGCAAGCGGTTAGAACGCATACTGAGCGAAAGTGCTACTATTTCTTGTAGTCAAAACGGCATTCCCATAAGTCCATGGGAAGTCCACTCCTGCCTTGGCGATGACAGTAAGGTTTGGTGCGAAGTCTACCGCAATAAACAGGAAAAAGGTGGCGTTTTTGTACTGCGCGATTTTGACGAAGTGCTTTTTGTGGCCCATGCCGCCAGCAATATGGCCTTTGTACAAGCCTTAAGTGAGTTTGCCCAAATGGTAAGTCATCCTCGTTATGCTTCAGATATTTTTGAAAATGCCGATGAAGACATTTTTGAAGATTAGGGGATAAGGCCCCATGCACGACCTTGGCATCATCTTCTTTCCTGCCTTTGATTGGGCCATATCTGCCACACATCCAGAGCGGGAAGAGCGTTTGCTCTATACTCAAGATCAGCTTAGGGAAGAAGGCCTCTTTGATATGCCTGGTATTAAGGAATATCGTCCTAGACTGGCCAGTACTGCTGATGTGGAGCGTACCCACTTTTGTTTGCCAAGTGTTGAAAACGTATGCACGCCTTCGCACTTAGCCTCAGCCGGCGGTGCTTTGCGTGCTGCAGATTTACTCTTACAGGGAGAATGTAAAAGGGCTTTTGCCTTGGTGCGCCCTCCCGGACATCATGCCATGCGCATTACGCACGGTAACCGTGGTTTTTGTAATATTAATATGGAAGCCATTATGCTGGAGTATATACGGCATACCGTACAATCCACAGCGCAATGTGCAACACAGTCTAAAGCACAATGGGCAGCGCAAGCCACGGCGCAAACCATAGCGCAATGTTCAGTAAATGCGCCTTCTGTCACCGACACTACTAAAACAAAGCAAATACATACAGATGCTGGGGCTGGCCTTCCATGGCAAGCCCCAGAAAGTGCACGCCCTTTGCGTATTGCCGTGGTGGATACCGACTGCCATCATGGCGATGGTAGTCAAGATATTTTTTGGAATGACCCCAATACCCTTTTTATTTCCTTACATCAAGACGGGCGCACCTTGTACCCTGGCTCAGGCTTTTTACACGAATGCGGCGGCCCAGGGGCCCTTGGTAAAACCATCAATATTCCTCTGCCGCCCCATACTGGGGATGCCGGCTATCTTTATGCCATGCAGCATTGTGTCTTGCCTATTTTGGCTGATTTTCAGCCGGATCTCATTATAAATTCTGCTGGACAGGATAACCATTTTACGGACCCTTTAGCCAACATGCGTCTTACGGCCCAAGGGTATGCCCGCTTAACGTCTTTGCTACAGCCGCATATTGCCGTGCTAGAGGGCGGCTATGCCATACGAGATGCCTTGCCTTATGTGAATTTGGCCATATGCCTTGCTTTAGCAGAGAAAAACTTTGACGATATTTATGAACCACAATGGTCCGCATCCATGCTACAGCAAGAGCGAAAAATTTCTGACTATATTGCCACGCTGTGTGAGGAAACCTTGGCATTGTACCATACACCGCCCAGCACACCCCATGAAGGTCAGCTTGTGCGGCATGCGCATGGTATTGCTGGGCCTTGGTGGGCACGGTCTCGTGAGATTTATTATGATACGGACATGATTTGCGATAGACAAGAAGAGAACACATTGCTTTGTGAGGCGTGCCCCGGCCTTACTTGTACCCAAAGCTCGTCTCGCAAAGTGGGGCTTTCTTTATGCCTACATGTACCACGAGAAGCTTGTGCGCAATGTAAAGCCATGGCGCACGACATAGTACATGGGGCTTCCAAGAAAAATTATGCCCA
>CAYJDE010000258.1:0-2793 GCA_964368805.1 uncultured Desulfovibrionaceae bacterium | reverse complement strand
TTGTCGGCATTTTTTATTACGTAAGGAACCACGCATTGAGACCTCTGCACAATTATTCTTCTAAAAAAATCTTTCCCTCTCAGAAAAAGACGTAATCAGGGTTTCGTTACTGTAAAAAATGTGTCCAATTTTGAAGTGTAGCCTAAATTTCTTGAAAATGAAACCGATATGCAGTAAAAAGGCTTATCCACAGTAAAGTACTGTGGTTTATTTTTTTGATGTCTAAAAAAGAGGTACGTTGTATGAGACTTAAATTACTGGCAAAAATGATGCTTTACATCTTAGCTCCAGCCATTATTGGTTTAGTGGCTTTAGCAGTATTTTCTGGAATACAAACCAAAAAAGATGCCATGGATACTGTACGTGTGCAGTTGCAAGAAGTGGCTCGCGTGCAAGCAAGTGAATTAAATAATATTCTTACCTATCTCATGGATATATCCCGCTCTACCGGAAATATTTCTACCTTTCGCCAATTCACGACACAAGAAGCCCAAGGTGATGCCAGTCAAGAGCATGAAAGTTTAAAAAGCACAATCATCACGTATCTTTCGCAGATGGTCAATGACTACAGAGATCTTTCCTCTAGTTTCATCACCAATACACAAGGCAAAATCATAGCCCATACGGCAGCAAACCGCATGGGGGATAGTGCTGCTGATTATACATCTGTACAAAAAGCCTTGCAAGGTCAAAGTATTGTAGAGGTTCGCGTTTCACAAGAAACAAAACAACTTAGTGCTTTTATTGGGGCACCTATTACAGAAAAAGGAAGCATCATCGGGGCGCTTATTTTTAAAATAGATCTTGCTACCCTCAATAAAAATTCCGTGGGTTCCATCGCCCTCACCCCCAGCATGTCTGCCTATGTATATGATGGTAAATTTACTGTTATTATGGATAAGCAACTTCAATATGTGGGAACGGATGATTCAGCCGAACCACAAAGTGCCTATATTGCTTCGCAAAAAAATGGCTCTTCTTTATATGAATTTGAAGGGGAAGAGATGATTGGCGTTTTTGCCCATGTGCCCGAGGCTAATTGGTATGTAATGATTGATACCCCCCTAGCAGAAGTACTGGCCGCTGCCACGCAGCTCACTTACGAAATTATTCTATTGGCCTCCACCATTGCCATCATCGTTAGCCTTGTTATCTTTTTTGTGGCCAAAGGCATTGTGGCCGCCATGCGTACTGGGGCCGACCTTGCCACCTATGTGGCCGCAGGTAACCTTGAGCTTACCAGAGAGCAAGAACAAGGTCTTGAAGCAGGCATTCAACGTGGTGATGAAATTTCTACCTTGGCATTGGGGTTACGTGCCATGATTACCAATCTTGCCAAAATGGTAAAAGAAGCTGAAAATGCTACTGCCGAAGCCCAAAAGGCCGTAGGCGAAGCTGAGCAAGCGCAACAAAAAGCTTTGGAAGCGGCAGAGGCCGCCGGCAAAGCCCGCCGTGAAGGGCTTTTAGACGCAGCTCGTCAACTGGAAGGTGTGGTTAATATTGTCGCCTCTGCTTCTGATAGACTTTCCTCGCAAGTGGAAATTTCTTCACAAAGTGCCCATGACCAAGCCAGTCGTCTTGCTCATACCGCCGCTGCCATGGAAGAAATGAATGCCACCATTATAGATGTGGCCAAAAGCTCTGGTTCCAGCGCAGAACTTACCGAAAGTGCCAAGGAAAAAGCTTTGCACGGTGCAGAAATTACAGAAAAATGCAAAGCTTCCATCACCCGTGTACAACAAGATTCCATGGTCCTGCGTACCAATATGAATGCTTTAGCCGAGCATGCTCAGTCCATTAATACTGTTATGGGTGTCATTTCTGACATTGCCGATCAAACCAACTTATTGGCCCTTAACGCCGCCATTGAAGCTGCTCGTGCCGGTGAAGCAGGGCGTGGGTTTGCCGTGGTTGCCGATGAAGTACGTAAGCTTGCTGAAAAAACCATCTCTTCAACTGCCGATGTGGCCAAAGCCATTACCGCCATTCAGGCCAGTACGGAAAGCAATGTAAAGCAGGTGGATGTTGCCGTTAGTGGCATTGAAGAAGCCACCGAACTTGCCAATATGAGCGGAGAAGCCTTACAAACCATTCTTGAAATTACCGAGCACAGTGCCGGAGATGTACGAGCCATTGCTACTGCCAGTGAGGAGCAATCGGCCACAGTAAGTGAAATGAACTCTGCCATAGAGCAAATTAATGATATTGCCATAAGTACTAGCAATACCATGCAAGAAGCCTCATCCGCAGTGCAAGAACTTTCCATTCAAGCACAAGAGCTAAGTAAAATTATTGAAAATTTAAAGAACAGCTAGGTAGTGTCGTCAAATGACGAATTTTCAAGCTTTGTCAAGGAAAATGAACAAGCTTTGAGGGAGTGTATACAGACATACACGACTGAAAAAGCTTGTGAAATTTGACGTAGAAAAAGTCGAAAAGGCGTATTTGACGACACTATCTAGAGAAAAACGGATTACTTCTTTTCCCTAAGAGGGGAAGCTTTTTTCGCCGGAAAAAAAGCTTCCCCTCTTGAGGCCTCTGCGCAATTCATTGCGTAGGGGCTCATGGAGCGTTGACGACAGTCAATGCGACCAAAAATCATGAATAGGCGTAGCTTTGCTTCGCCGTTGAGTGATTGATTTTTGTGCCTTTACCTCTGCACACTTTATCTGACCTTTCGAACGAATTTTCAAATTTTAAACACAAAGCTATATTTGAAAATAATTATGCAGAGGTCTCCTCTTAGGCTTTTCCCTTCAAAAAAACATTGCGCCAGTACCTTCTTTTTGAAAA
>CAYJDE010000257.1:0-2856 GCA_964368805.1 uncultured Desulfovibrionaceae bacterium | reverse complement strand
AAATTTTCAAATTTTAGACACAAACTATATTTGAAAATAATTGTGCAGAGGTCTCATAACTTGAATAACCAATAAATAAGACTCCTGCACAATTTATTGTGCAGGAGTCTCATTTTATGAGAAATGGTAGTGCTTTTAAATGGTTTTATTATACTAGAGCGGGCTCATTTTCTTAACTTATGCCTTACCATGTAATAAGGCTTCAATACCACTTGGCGGAGAAAGATAGTCCGCAATATCTAAAGGCTCTGTATTATTAGTGCCATGATAGTCACTACCGCCTGTGAGAAAAAGGTTGTATTTATCGGCATATTCCTTAAGTTTTTCTTTGTCTTGTTCACTGTTATCCACATGGTTATATTCTAAACCCACAAGGCCAAGGGGCACGAGTTCATCAATAAGATAAAAGTTTTGCTGTTGCCCGGCATGGGCCAGCACCGCTTGCCCACCGGCTTCTGTAATAACACGCACCGCTTGGCGTACGTCAATATAGGTAATTTCCTTATGGCAAGGGCCATTATTTTTAAAGAATTTTTTATAAAAAGAACCAAACATTTCTTCGATTTGCTGTGTTTCTAACAAATATTCCAAAATATGCTGCTTATAGATATACTTGCCGTCGGCTTTATGCAATTTCTTCATATCTATGGCATAGCCATGCTCTTGCAAAATGGCAATTTGCTCTAGCCCCAAGGCATGGCGTGCTTGCAAGAGGGGATGCACCAAAGCTTCTACTGTATCCAAATCTTGTATATTATAGCCCAGCACATGGGCTTTTATGGTCGTGTTGGGATCAATGGCAGAAATTTCAATGCCGCCAATGATGGTCATGCCGTCCACTTGTGGAATACGTGTTACATGAGCCAAGGTGTCATGATCGGTAATGGCTATGGCATCAAGTTTTTTGGCAAGGCATTTTTGCACTAGTTCTTCAAGGCAGTCGCTGCCGTCCGACACATTGGAATGCAAGTGAAAATCCGCTAGCATGTGAAACCGCCTTCAGAGATATTAAAGACTTTATCACACACATCTTCCATAAATTCTAAATCGTGAAAAATGCCAAGCATGGCTCTTTCCTTGGTTTTGAGTTTTTGTAGCATTTCCTTTACCAATACCTTGGTGGCATTATCAAGGGATGCTGTGGGCTCATCAAGAAGCA
Source organism: uncultured Desulfovibrionaceae bacterium (assembly GCA_964368805.1). Classification (GTDB taxonomy): domain Bacteria; phylum Desulfobacterota; class Desulfovibrionia; order Desulfovibrionales; family Desulfovibrionaceae; genus CAYJAD01. The sequence goes on along the minus strand of CAYJDE010000257.1, from coordinate 1,697 downwards.
TGAGGCGGGGTTTCTTTATCATGGTGTGGGCAAGGTTTAGGCGCAGTTTTTCCCCGCCGGAAAAGGTGTTGGGATATAAATTCCAAAGGGATTCTGAAAGATTAAAGAAGGTTAACATTTCTTGGGCTTTTATATCAGCATTTTTTTCATCTTCGCCCATTTCAAGCAAGGCGTTCATCACATGCTCTTTGGCTGTGGTTCGTGGCATAATATTTAAAAATTGTGATACATAGCCAATTTCAGATTTGCGCAAATGCAAAATTTCGCGCTCATCGGCTTTGGCTAAGTTAATACGCCCAAAGGCAGAGCTATTATAAAATATATTGCCCTGTACGGGTAAGTAGGAACGATTAATGCACTTCATAATGGTGGATTTGCCTGCGCCGGAACGTCCTACTATACCTACAAATTCTCCTTCGTTAATGCTAAAATTAATATCGGTACAAGAGCTGATTTCACTTTGTACATGATGCAAATAAAAAGTTTTGGTCAAATTTTCAATGCGTAAAATTTCCATACTTAACTCCTGTATTCCACTCTTGATACAACAATACCATCCACCAAAGTATGTGTGATGACAGGGTAGCTATCAAGTAATTCCACAATGAGAAGGTCTGCTTTCTTACCAATGGCAATGGAACCGTAGTGTTTATCAATTTTTACGGCTTTGGCAGGGTTGAGACTGACTTTATTTACCATATGGGGCAAGGGTACGCCATGCTTTTGGTGCATGACAAAAAGACTACTGAGCAAAGCCGCCGGATAATAATCTGAACATAATATGTCAATGCTGTCTTCCAAAATGGCATCTTTAGCACTGAGATTTCCGGAATGCGAACCGCCAAGCAAAATGTTGGGGGCACCGGCCAAGGTGTAAAAACCCTTCTTTTTTGCCTCTTTGGCCACTTCAATGGTAATGGGAAATTCTGATATATCCACCTGTAATGCGGCATTGATTTCAAGCTTTTCTAAGGTGTCATCATCGTGAGAGGCAAGGGCAATATTTTTAGCCCGTGCAAGGTCTGCAATTTCTTTGAGCTGTTCAAAAGAAAGCATTTTCTTTTCTTGTTGCGCCTTCACAATGGTATCGGCGCCCAGTTCTTGTACATCCTTGCTTTTGTACGAAGTGAGAATCTTTTTATAGAGTTCAATATTTCTGTACTGCCCTTGACCTGGGCTATGGTCCATGAAGGAAATAAGATGCACGGCGTCTTTGGCAATGCTTTCCTTGAGGATGTCATAGCCGTCAAGGTTATCTAACTCCAAACGCAAATGCAGCCTATGGTGTAATAAATGCCTTTTATTTTGCATTTCATTAATGAGCCCCGACAGCTTCAGCACATTGGCTTTTTTGCGTACTTCAGCAGAGCCAAAAAGGTCATCTCCCAGTAGGGAAAGGGAGTGATACATGGTGGTGATGCCTTGTAAAAGCAACTGCCTTTCACACTCTTTGAGGCTAAATTCAAAATCCATGATGGCTGTGGCGCGCGGCTGAATAAATTGTTCAATTTTATCGCCGTGAATGTCAATCATTCCGGGCATAATATATCTACCGCAAGCATCAATGACATGCTCAAAGTTCTCTTCGCAAATAGAGTCCACCATAGCAACGATGGTATCGTTTTCAATGACAAGGATTTTATGCTCCACAAGGGCATTTTCTGTCACAATAATTCCATTTTTAATCGCTTTCATAC
>CAYJDE010000256.1:0-2890 GCA_964368805.1 uncultured Desulfovibrionaceae bacterium | reverse complement strand
TCGCACCCGCATCTTTTAAAAAATCCGCTGTGCGTATTTCTCAAAAGCCTAGCCTTTCAGGCAAGAAGTAGATGCTTTTGCTGCCTCTCATCTGAACGGAAAGCAAGGCCACGCCTTTGGCGCCTGTTGGGTCGGACTCCCTTCCTTAAAAACTTGTCTTCCTTGTTTCTCTGCCATACATCTACAGTAAAAATGATACTGCAGTCATTAAACCGCCGGAGGCACGCGCGGTAGTGCGCTGTAGCGAAAAGGCGGATATGTGGTATTTACTTCCACATATATCTGCACCGCCGCATGAGCGATAGTAATCAAGTAGGCCGCCGCCAAATTTTTCATAAGAACTCCTGCTGCTCATAGTGCGAGGGGCTTTTTGCGTCGTCTTTTTTGTTTTAGCGGTGTCAGACTATTTTTTTACTACAGTCAAGTATCTTCTTATACGCGTTGTTCTCTGTATCCGTAAGGTTCGTTCCTCACTTACGGCTATGCCTTAGGCACCCTTCGGGCAGGATTTCCTTCGCAAAAAACTTCGTCTTCCTTGTAGATGAGCTAAGGTAATAGTGGCATTTTCAGATATAAAATTTTTTATAAAATGAAAGTTTGCTTTTTGATACAAATGTCATTTGTGCAGAGGATTCTTTTGGGGAAAGGCGGTAAAATGGTTTTTTTGAGGGGGGTGTGTGGGGAACTTTTTTCCCTAAAAAAAGTTCCCCACACATAAAAAAACGAGAAAAATATATTACTCTTCTGTGTTTTTTTCTCTTTCTTTAAGCATTTTTACTGCACAGAATTTGCCGCACATGGCGCAGACATCTTCTTCTTTATGGGCTTCACGGCGTTGATGGAGCATTTGGGGGTCAAGGGCAGCGTCGGCCATGCCTTGCCAATCGAGGTTACGGCGGGCGGTGTTCATGGCCATTTCTCTATCAAGGGCACGTTTGGTGCCAAGGGCCACTTCTCCGGCGTGGGCAGCCACACGGGAGGCCATGACGCCGGCATGCACATCGGCGGCATCGGGCAGGGTGAGGTGCTCGGCTGGGGTTAGATAGCAGAGAAAGTCCACGCCCGCTTGCACACCAAGGGCGCCGCCAATGGCACCGGCAATGTGGTCATAACCGGGGGAGCTGTCTACCACAAGGGGGCCTAATACGTAGAGCGGTGCACCGTGGGTGAGGCTTTTAATGCCTTTAATTTGTGCTTCCACATGGTGCAAGGGGACGTGGCCTGGACCTTCAATCATACTTTGGACACCACGTTCTCTGGCACGTAAAGCGAGGCGACCAAGGGTGATAACCTCTTCCCATTGGGCGGCATCGCCGGCATCACATCCGGCACCTGGGCGTAAGCCATCGCCCAAAGACAGGGTCACATTATAGGTGAGTGCAATGTCAAGTAGACGGTCATAATGCAGCAGGAGAGGGTTTTCCGAATTGTGCTCTAGCATCCAGCGGGCAAGCATGGCGCCGCCGCGGGACACAATACCCATGATGCGCCCATCGCCCAAGGCATTTTTGGGCAGGTCGCCCCATTCAGCACCACGGCGGGTGAGGCCGCAATGGACGGTCATATAATCTACGCCTTGCTTGGCTTGTTTTTCGATTTCCTCAAAAAGCATATCCACAGTCATTTCTTTAATGCTTTTGTCGCCGTCCAGCAATTTTTGCCCTACGGCATACATGGGTACTGTGCCCACGGGGACAGGACATTGCGAAAGCATAGCTAGGCGTAGAGCGTCTAGGTCGCCGGCAATGGATAGGTCCATCACGGTGTCGGCGCCGGCGGTTAAGGCCACACGCAGTTTTTCTGCTTCGGTGCTTGGGCAATGGGAGAGGGGAGAGGTGCCAAGATTAGCATTGATTTTAACACGGGCAGGTTGACCCACCACAATGGGTTTTAGCTTTGGATGTTGTGGATTGCCTAGTAATACCATAGTGCCATTTTCAATGGCTTGGCGTAGGCAGTCTTCGGTAAGGCCCTCTTCTTGAGCAATATGGGCAAGGTGGTCTTTAGCCAGAGCGGCTAGGGCAGCATTTTTTTGAAAAATAGACATAGGTTCCTCATGGACTGTTAAAAAAATGCACATGCCTATAAGGAATACAACGGCTTCCCTACGACAGCATAATCTGCATCAGGTTCAAAGGGTTAGGGACAATCCCATTCTCAGCCTTGGTACACAAGGCTCCCCCAGCTGCCGATGAACTTACGCAAAGATACTTTTTCTGTAAAGAACTTTATTTTATTAAGGTAACGCTGAGTTAATGGATTTTTTTTCCGAACAAGAGACCTCTGCGCACGTGACTTTACCTTCCGAACAAATTTTCAAATTTTAGACACAAAGCTATATTTGAAAATAATTGTGCAGAGGTCTCACAAAAGAGTGCAATACCGTTTTTGAACAGCCAGTAGGAAAAGGACGGAAAAGACATTTTATCAGAATTTTTTTTACAATCGACTTTTGCTAAGGCTATTAAAGAGTATGATTTTGTTGTTTTATTTGGAATGTAAATTGCATGAAATATTCGTTAGGAAAAATTTTCACCAAGGATGTGCCTATGGATATTTCAAATATGTTTGGCGGAATAAGTGCTTATGAAACAGGTGCTGTTACAACAGTACCAACAGCAAGAAAACATCCGGAGCAAAATACGGGTCTTGCTACCGGCGATACGGTAAGTATTTCCGATGAGGCACGCTCTTTATTTGCGCAAATGCAAGCGGGGAGTGTGGAAGTTGGTAGTGAAGTTACTGTGGGCTTAGAAAATGGCGAAAATCTTGTGGTAGAAAATGCCGAAACGCAACTGCTGGATACGCACCCTGTAGAGTCCTCCGGTGCTACTGAAAAACAAGACATGCAAGGCGGACAAGATAGCGAAGGAAGCGCCCAAGGCGGTGG
>CAYJDE010000255.1:0-2891 GCA_964368805.1 uncultured Desulfovibrionaceae bacterium | reverse complement strand
AGAAATGAAGCGTGAAAAAAAATGTAAAAAAAATGAAAATTTTCTCTTTTTCTTTAGGCATAGCTCATTAAATGATGAATTTTTAGCTCGTAATGCAGATAAGCTTTGGAACAAATTTCAACAAAAAAATATTAAGAGGATTTGTGAACAATGTGTTGAGTAGGTCCAATGTAGCATAATCAAACTTATGCAACTAAAAGCTAAGACCTCTGCGTAATGAATTATGCAGAGGTCTTAAGTTGTAGAGAGGATGAAAACGGTAATACTTATTCAGTATACGACTATGCAAAATTAGTATACAAAAATGCAGTTTCCTCATTGCAAAGGCATAAAAAGGGTGCTAACTTTAAAATCTAGAAGGTATAGAATTTATGGATATCAAACAGATACGATATTTTATGGTAGTTGCAGCCGAAAGAAATATTTCTGCGGCGGCTAAACTGTTGCATATTTCGCAGCCCCCATTGAGTCGGCAGATAAAAGCCCTTGAAGAAGAATTAGGGGTGGCTTTATTTGAGCGTGATAGTAAGGGGCTTATATTGACGGCTGCCGGTCAGCTTTTCTTGGAACGCTCAGAAGCGCTTGTGTATCAATTTGATTGTATGGTTAAAGAGATGCAGTTTTTTTCCACATTGAATAAAAAGCAAATAAGCTTTGGTTCCATCGACGCCTCCAGTTACTTGGTAGAACCGGTATATCAAAAGATTTTTAGGAAAAATTTTTATGGCGGAAAACTTAATTCAGAAGTGGGAACAGCTGTTGAGATAACGAAAAAGCTTATTAATAGAGAAATAGATATAGCTTTTGTGCGTTACCCTTTTGCGAAAATGGAATATTTTGATGCCATTATTTTAACAAGAGAAAAATGGTGTGCCCTCATTGATAAAGAAAGTTTACGGCCTTTGCATGATTTAGAAAGTATAAGTATTGAGCAATTAAATAGTCATAAGCTTATTATGCCATCGCGGCAAACGTTATATTTACCTATAATTGATATGTTGACTGTGGATGAAGTAAAGCCATTTATTTTGTGTTATTATTTTGAAATTGCTAGTGCATCATTTTTGGCAAAGCAAGCTAAGGCCATAGCCATTGTACCTGAAATGATACAATCTTTGTATTCTGATGTGGAGTATAGTTTAAAACCTATTGCAGGTAGTACTTTAGAAACAGGATATATGGCTATTAAATTGAAAAACCAATACAATTCAGATATTGTTAGAGAATTTTGGGATCTAATTGCTAATGAAAATTTATGCTTTGGTAAATAAAATATTAAATTTACTAAGTAACAAAATATAATTTATCTATAAATAATATAAGGAGGATGTTGTTAGGGTACATATATGGATAGGTAATGTATTTATTCTTCATAATTAAAATTGATAGAATTAAAATATGTTAGACAATGGTAATAGGTTATAAAAGTTGTGAACTTTAACAAAGTAAAGGGGAATGTCTATGTCAAACGCACAAAAAAGTACCATGATTAGCACAGGTATTCGGGGACTAATCGGTTTAGGCTTGGGTGTTGTTTGTGGTATTATTTTCATGTCACTTGGCGGAGCAGAAGTGGCGTGGATTAAGCAAGTGACAGTAGTATTTGATACTATTGGAAATATCTTTTTACGTTTATTACGTATGATGGTTGTTCCTCTGGTTTTTTGCTGTATTACTAACGCCATAGTGGACTTAAAAGAAGTAAAACTTTTACGCAATTTAGGTATAAAAGCTTTATTGTATTTCTTTATAACGAGCTGTATTTTCTCTATATTTGGTATTGTTTATGCTAAGTTGCTCTCACCAGGAACAGCTTTTACCTTAGAACAGTTTAAGGCAGCTAGTTACGATGGCAATGCAGCAAGTTTTGCCACGGCTCTTGTGGGCTTTTTCCCCAATAATATTTTTGAAAGCATGGCAAAAATGGAATTATTGCCTATCATTGTTTTTTGTATTTTCTTTGGGGTTGCTATTTTATCTTTAGGGGAAAAGGCAAAAACGTTAGCTACAACCTTGAAAAATATTGAAGATGCCATTTTCAAGATGATTGGCTATGTGATGATTTTACTGCCCATAGGCGCTTTTTGTTTGGTTGCTAATTCCATTACGCTTTATGGCCCCAAGGTTATGGGCGGTTTACTTTTATTCATCGCGGCTGACTGGCTTGCAGCTATCACAGGTATTTTAACCGTACATTTATTCCTCATTACTTCTGTAGCTAAGCTAAACTTCTTTAAATTCTTATCTGCTTTCAAAGAAGCTTTAGTTGTAGCTGTGGCTGGATGCAGCTCTACAGCTACTTTACCTATCAGTACACGTATAGCTAAGGAAAAAGTTGGCGTAGATGCTTCTACTGCAGATTTTGTTATTCCCCTTGGCTCTACAGCTAATATGAATGGTACAGCGGGCTTTTTCTCCATTATGACAGTTTTCACCTTGCAATTAATGGGTGTTGAGCTAGGAATTGGCCAATATGTACTGTTGGTTATTGTTTCTTGCTTATTGGCTATCAGTTGCTCTACGGTACCAAATACAGGCATAGTTATTGCTATTACTGTACTTACCATTTTTGGCTTACCTATAGATGCCATAGGTTTAGTTGTAGGTGTGTATAGATTTTGTGACATGGCCCATACGCCTACTAATTGTATTGGCGATTGGGTTACGGCAACGTGTGTGTCTGCAAGCAACGGTACGCTTAATAGAGATGTGTGCGAGTGTAACTTGTCTCAAACAAAATAAGAAGCGGCCGTACATGCTTTTGTGTGTACGGCTTCTTAAAAATACCCACGTAATTGATACACTAAAAGAGTAAGCGTTGTAGAAAATGTGTAATGAGGTAAGGTAGTGAAAAAAGAAACAGCCCAAGTGGTGGTTATAGGCGGTGGAGT
>CAYJDE010000254.1:0-2937 GCA_964368805.1 uncultured Desulfovibrionaceae bacterium | reverse complement strand
GCCGCGGGACAGAATTGAACTGCCGACACGAGGATTTTCAGTCCTCTGCTCTACCAACTGAGCTACCGCGGCGACAAGAAGAGTTCTACGCAAAGTAGAGACTTTTGGCAAGCTTTTTTTTCATATTTTTTCATTTTTTTACAACTTCAAAAAAATCAATTAATACACAACACTATAAGACATCACTTCAGGGCGATGGAAGAAAAGCTCTACTCTTCTGTTGAGCATTTTACTTTGTTCATCAAAGCCGGCTTGATAAGGGCGTGTATCTCCATAGGCTACAGCACGTAAACGTGAAGGGGCAATGCCTTGCTCTATCAAGTAACGCACCACAGCAGCCGAGCGTGCGCCGGAAAGTTCCCATACTGAAGGATAGGCCTTGGTCAATTCACCATTATCAGCATGACCACGCACCACGAGATACAGATTATATTCGCTCAAAAGAAAAATTACATCGTCCAAGACTTGTTTTGCTTTTTCCGTAAGCTCTGCCGAGCCTTCTTTAAACATAAGCCCTGAATGCATGCGTAATTGCACGCCCACATCATCGCTGCTAATGCCAGAGGCACTTTGGGGCACAGCATCAGCCATAAGCATTTCTTGCAGTTTTTGCGCTATGGCATAGTGAGTGGTTTCGGATTCAGATTTTTTATTGCTTAAATCAATTTTATCCGTGTTTTGGATAAAAGGATTATTGGATACGGGCGAAGTGCTGGAAGTATCTAAAGTACTTTCTCCGGCGAAATAGGCCGCAAGCCCAGCTTTGGTTTCAGGCGGTGCCATATTCAATATCCAAAGCAAAAGAAAAAACGCCATCATGGCTGTAACAAAGTCTGCATAAGCAACTTTCCATGCGCCACCCATATATTTCTCCTTATTTCATGCTATCGTAAGCGTATAAAACCTAAGAAAACGCCATACATTCGCAGGCAATTATAACAGCCTATGGCAAAAATCAATTTCAGGCAAACTGTTCAAAAAAAGTGAGATGCAAAGAAGCGAAAAAAATCTAGATGCACTATATATTAGTACATAAGCAGTTTGACTTTTTTACGCTGACGACGCAGATTACTGTTTTTTAACAGACTGATAAATTACATATCTAAACCCTACTAACCACCGCTTTTCAGTTTTTCTTCCATTTCAGCAAAGGTAGGGCGAAAAGGCTGGGGGATGGCTCTACGTCCATATTCCACAGCAATAAGTGGTGTGGAGCCACGAATGGCCGCCGCTACTGCTTCTTTAATGGAGTTATAATAAAAATGTTCTTCATGGGCATGATTTTCTAGTTTAGCACCCATGGGACCAAAAAAACCATAACAAAATAAAATACCAATAAAAGTACCTACCAAGGCTGCTGCAATATAGTGGCCCAACACTTCCGGTGGTTCGTTAATCTTACTCATGGAAAGCACAACCCCAAGTACACAAGCCACAATACCCATACCAGGCATGGACTCAGCCATATGGGTTACAGCATGAGCAGGCAGCAGCTCTTCTTCATGCATGGTGTGCATATCAATCTTCATAAGGCTGTCAATATCATTGGGGTCACCAGTAGTTAAATACACCCGCAACGTATCGCCAATAAAGCTTATGGTACGTTTTGAACGTGACACGTTGGGATATTTCGTAAAGATTGCGCTAGAATCGGGATTTTCTATGTCGCTTTCAATGCTGATAACCCCTTCACGATGCATCTTGGCAAAAAGAGCGTATAACAAAGCCAAAGTGTCAGCATATTTTTCTTTATTAGATCCAGGGTCGCCAAAGATATGTTTAAAGCTACCAACAATAAGTTTCCAAGTGTACTTTGTTTGGGACGCAAAAAAGGCTCCCCAACAAGCACCCAGAATAATAACATATTCAGCAGGCTGAAAGAGAATGAGGAAGTCGCCTTTGGCCATGGTATATCCGGCTACAACACTTCCCATAACGATGACAAGACCAATTATTAAATACATAGCACCTAGCCTATTTTTAAAGTTTTCCTCTTTTTGAACATATCACTTATGGAAATAGCTGTACAATTATTTTCAAAGATAAAATTTCACAGCAGTGTATGTGTATTAAGGAGTTTGTGTACTATTTTCTCTTTTTTTTAAAAAAAACAAAGCCAAGTAGTCATATTGCTTCAAGGTTACAGGAACTTCAGTATATTCCGTTCTGCTGGGCTCAAGAATAACTGTCTGCTCTATGCCATTTTGAATAATAGTGGTCTCTCTGGCAGGAATATGTTCTGTCTCCATACGTGTTGTTTTAATAAATCCTGCGTCAACACGTTGCCAGTACACAAAACACGCTCCTACTTTTTTCCCCTGCTTTAGGGCTTCGTCTTCACTTTCTGCATAGGTGCTTTTCCATTGAGCTTGTCCAATAAGCACATAGCCATCTCGTGTAGCTCTTTCTTTTAAACTATTGAGTGTTTCGCTGGCAGGGACACGCACCACACGGGGGCTTATACATTTTTCAAGACTTCCCTGACCGCTTGCGCCATAGTCTAGTTCAGGAATATAATTTTTTTCAAAGCCACTAGGGCCACAGGCCCCAAGGAAGAAAGAAAAACAGCATATCAAAATACTAGCAAAACGCATACTTTACTCCTCAGAAATAGTCTACTTTAACCACCACCAATGCTCCGTAAGGCCCTACGCACTACATTGCGCAAAGGTCTCACCTGCTGCATTACGCAGAGGCCCCACTTTGTTTCTACTTTTTTTCAGTAAGCTAGGTCAATACCTTTTTTGCGTCCCACATAATACATCACATAAAATTTACATTGTATAAGACTTGACACAATTTATTGTGCAAACCATTTTGAAGCGTTAACGCATTCAATGCTACCCAAAATTAGAAGTTAACGCAATTCACTTGCGCTGTTAATTTATTGTTTTTTTTTGTACCTTTAGTTCTACATATATACAATTCATATAAAGA
>CAYJDE010000253.1:0-2952 GCA_964368805.1 uncultured Desulfovibrionaceae bacterium | reverse complement strand
CCGTTAGATAAGCGCTTTTTATTTCTTTTTCTTGAGAGGGGAAGCTTTTTTTAGGAAAAAAAAGCTTCCCCTCTCAAACTCTCCCCTTCAAAAAAACCCATTGCGTCAATATCTTATCTTTAGAAAGAAAATTGTGGCGCATGAAAATTGTTTGAAAAAGATATTACCCAAAACAATTCGTTAATATAGAGACTTCTGCGCAATGCATTGCGTAGGATCTCATGGAGCGTTGACGACTGTTAATGCGACCAAAAATCAAGAATAGGCATAGCTTTGCTTTGCCGTTAAGTCTGTCCCAACGGGCAGCAAAGCCGTTTGCGTTTGCGTTTGCGAGGAACGAGGAATTACGAAAATCGAGAGCAAAGCAATTGATTTTTGCGCCTTTGCCTCTGCATATGTTATTTTAGACTTCAAAAAAATTTTCAAAATTCTATATACTAAGCTATATTCGAAAGCGATTATACAGAGATCTCGAAAAGAAAAATTGCGCAGGAATCTTATATAAAATATGGGGAGAACACCCTTTGGCATCCTCCCCATATGATTATTATATTGCGTTAGTAAAAATTATTCTTTGGGACGACTATCCACAATACGCTGCGCTTTACCTTCGCTACGCTGAATAGAATGAGGTTCCACAAGACGCACTTTCACCGAAATGCCCAAGAATTCTTTGATGGTACTTTGAATTTTGCTTTCGGTCTTTTGTAATTTACGAATTTCGTCGGCAAAATTACGTTCTGCAATTTCCACCCGCACTTCCACATTGTCCAAATTATTTTCTCGGCTCACATGAATTTGATAATGGGGCGCAATACCTTCGTTATCAAGAAGTATGCTTTCAATTTGTTGTGGGAACACATTAACACCACGAATAATCAACATATCATCACTACGCCCATTAATGCGGGTAAGACGTGCATGGGTGCGGCCGCAACGACAAGGGGTATAATTTAAGCTGGTAAGGTCTCGTGTGCGATAACGCAACAACGGTATACCTTCCTTGGTAAGGGTGGTAATGACAAGTTCACCCACTTGTCCTTCAGGCAGAGTTTCGCCAGTGACAGGGTCAATGATTTCCGGTAAGAAATGGTCTTCAAAAATATGCATGCCATTTTTGGCTTCCACACATTCCATGGCCACACCGGGGCCCATTATTTCTGAAAGCCCATAAATATTCAGAGCATTGATACCCATTTTTTGCTCAATGCTATAACGCATGGTTTCGCTCCATGGCTCTGCACCAAAAACACCAATACGCAAAGGAAGCTTACGAAAATCAACGCCCAACTCGTCTGCTGTTTCGCAAAGATACAAAGCATAAGAAGGGGTACTGCACAAGACTGTGGCTTCAAAATCCCGCAGCAAATGCACTTGCCTTTTGGTGGCTCCGCCGGAAGCAGGAATAACAGTGGCCCCAAGGCGCTCTGCCCCATAATGCAAGCCAAGGCCACCAGTGAACAAGCCATAGCCATAGGCCACATGCACAAAATCTTTGGCGTCTGCGCCGGTGCATGCCAAACTACGGGCAGCCATTTCGGCCCAATTTTCTAAGTCGCGAGGAGTATAGCCCACCACGGTGGCCTTACCGGTGGTACCACTAGAAGCATGAATGCGCACAATATTTTCCCGTGGCACAGCAAAAAGACCGTAAGGATAATGATTGCGCATGTCTTGCTTTTCCGTAAAAGGCAAAGAGGCCAAATCACGTAAAGAGGTGACATCTGCCGCAGTCATGCCCACTTCATCAAAGCGTTTGCGGTAAAAAGGGACATTGGCATACAAACGCCGACACAAATCTTGCAGACGGCGCAATTGCAGTGCTTCGATTTCCTCACGGGGCATGGTTTCTTTTTGCATATTGAATATCATGGCAGAGCTCCTTAAGCAGAAAAAGTGATAAAAAAGCTTTTTCTAAAAATGATGCAGAAGTCTGCCACCATTTGTATGTAAGGTCAAGATTGCAGCCATATACCCTGCATAATTTTCTTCAAAGATTTTTTAGCAGCCCATTACCCCCTGCTCTAAAAAAATTCTTGAGAAATATGTGCGTCACACTGAAAGAACTCTAGGCTACGTTGCCAAAGAGCTGGCTTTTGTAGCATGGATAGAAGTTCTTGCTACATAAGTAAAATGCTCCCCTCATGGTTCCCGTTTTATATGTGGTTACACATGCTGCATATGTAAAATAGGGTAGGGATTGCCCTGTTCATCCAACTCGGAGCGTTGTGTAATGCTAAATCCCATATGTTGATAAAACGCTACGGCCTCAGGATTTTGCTCATTAACACATACTTTTTTACAGCCATGCTCTTGTATAGCGAATTCCATGAGTTTTTTCCCTATACCTTGACGCAGTTTATGCTGTGCCACAAAAAGCATTTCAATCTTCTCTCCGTTAATGCCCATGAACGCTACAGGGACTTGCTCTTTATCAAAAGCTACAAATAGCTGTGGTATACCTTTCAAGCCTTCTGGCACATAGGGCGCAATGGCTTCTATTTCACTCTGTGACAAAAAAGTGTGCGTAGCTTTTACACTGCCTTCCCAAAGCTGAAAAAGCTGTTCCAAAAGCGCATCGTTGCGTTCAATAATTTCCTTTACTTGCATTACCTTCTACTCCTCCCTCTAACGCATAAAGTCTTATGATGCATTTATGAAGCTACAATACCTTCTTAAGTCTTCATTGGACGTACTACGTTTAGTATAATTTTTTTTGCAATATCGTAAAATTTCATCAATATACTAAATATATAGAGTGAGTACGTCGGAATTGTGAAAACTGCAATATTTTTTTGTGCAAATGACGGGAGACTATGGTAGAGAAAAAGAGAGGGTTAACCCACAAAAAGCTAAGCCCCGCACGGTGTTATATACCATGCGGGGCTTTTTTAGCTTGAAATTTGGTAGCTAGGAGAAGACTTGAACTTCCGACACCACGGGTATGAACCG
>CAYJDE010000252.1:0-2960 GCA_964368805.1 uncultured Desulfovibrionaceae bacterium | reverse complement strand
CCCCACGAAAAAAATAAAATAATAAATAAAATACTAAAAAACAAAATAAAAAGAGAAGTTTATGACGGCAATTATACTTTATTCCATAGTTCTTTGTGTGGTGTCGTACTATGGAGTACGGCATAAAAAAAACATTGTATCTTTTAGGGAAAGTTTTTTTGTTAATAATAGGCAATCGGGCACGGTGGCCGTGGCATTTTCCATAGTGGCTTCGTGTGTAGGCGGTTCTGCCACTTTAGGTATGGCGGGGCTTGCGTGGCATGTGGGCTTACCGGCATTTTGGTGGTTGGGCTCGGGGGCTATAGGGCTATGCTTTTTGACGTTTTTTTTGGCAAAAAAAGTGCGCCAAAGTGGTGCTAGTACTTTACCACATATGGTGAGCACATTTATTGGTGCGCCAGCACGGCCTTTATCTTCGGTGATAATCATTTTGGCATGGTTTGCCATAACGGCAGCGCAATTTTCGGCCATGACGGCTTTGCTGGCACCGGTATTGACGGCATCTTGGGGGCTAGACGCACACTTAGCGCAAACGGTGGCTTTGTGCTTTGGGGCAGGTTTGGTTATTATCTATGCCTGCATTGGCGGTCAAGCAGCGGTTATTAAGAGTGATATGGTACAGTATGTAGTACTTGTGCTGGCTCTTGCGGTGGCTTTTGTCTTTTTATATCAGGCCAGTCCTACGCCTTTTCAAGGGGTGACGTTTGAGGCAGTCAATGCGGATTTTCCTATAAGCAAGCTTACGTACTTTTTGATAATTTTAGGGGGATCCTATGTGGTGTGCCCCATGCTTTTTGGGCGTTTGTTAAGCAGTAAGAGTGAAACTACCGCAAGGCGTGGGGCCTTGCTTGCGGTGTTTGGTCTTGTGCTAACGGCTTGTCTCATTGTGGCTTTGGGCTTGTTGTGTCGTGGTTTTGTAGAGTATTCTACTGACGTAAGCGCACCATCGGTGCTTATGGATGTACTTTTTGCGCAGTTACCGCCATGGGCTGGAACCTTGGTACTTTTGGGGATTTTTTCTGCGCTTATTTCTTCGGCAGATTCTAGCTTAGTAACGGCAGCTACCATCGGTGCCCACGATATTTTTCAAAGCTCTAACCCTACGGTATGTCGTTTGTGTGTGGTAGGTATGGGGCTTGGCTCTGTGCTTTTGGCTTTGTCGGGTAAGGGGATTTTAGCTTTGTTGCTCATGGCCAATGATATATATGTTTGCGGCGTAGTTGTACCGGTTTTTGTGGGTATGGTGTTGTACAATAAGGTGCCTTTGCATACAGGTATGATGACGCTAGCCATGGCTGTGGGGGGCGGTATGGGCCTTGTGTCGGCACTTACTGAAAATACTGCCTATGCCTATGGAGGGCTTATGGCGGCTTTACTGCTTTCTTTACTTGCGGCTGTACCGTTGTGGGGAAAAGAAAGATATGCTTTACACAATGAGAGCTAACAGCTTGTTGAAAAAGCCAGTTTGAAAAAATTTTTGATGAAATGGAACTATATTTCTGTTCTTGTCATTTAGCTAAACAATGCGTAAGGTGCTTTTGCTAAAAAAGCAGAAGTGTGAAAAAGAATGTAATTTGTTATAATAGAGGATTTTTTATGGATTTAATACTTTTTTTGGTGGATTTTATACTGAATATTGATAAACATCTTTTTGCCTTGGTAGAAAATTATGGGCTTTGGGTGTATGCTATTCTTTTTTTAATTGTATTTTGTGAAACGGGCTTGGTAGTAACGCCCTTTTTGCCGGGGGATTCCCTACTTTTTGCCACCGGTGTGGTGGCAGGGGCCGGTTTACTTGGTTATGTAGAAAGTATGGCCGTTTTGTTGGCGGCTGGTATCATCGGTGATGCGGTAAATTACAGTATCGGGCGTAGGGTAGGGCCTTCTATTTTTAAAAGGGAAACACGTTTTATTAAAAAAGACCATTTATTAAAAGCCAATGCTTTTTATGAAAAACATGGGGGCAAAGCCATTGTGTTGGCACGTTTTATCCCCATAGTGCGTACCTTTGCGCCCTTTGTGGCGGGTATTGCCTTAATGCATCCCACCAGCTTTTTATTTTATAATGTGACGGGCTGCATTGTTTGGGTGGGGTCTTTGGTAAGTGTAGGGTATTTCTTGGGTAATACGCCTTTTGCACGGGAGAATTTTGGACTTATCGTGTATAGCATTATTGTTATTTCTGTTTTACCCTTGGTATATGAAGGGGGTAAGGCCTATTTAGCCAAACGTAAAGCCAAAAAAGAAGCTAATTTACAGTAATTTTGGAAATTTTGTATTGATGCCCCATGAAGAGATTTACTTTGAGAGTATGGTAATTTGAAAAATATACATTGCTGTGGCTTGTGGGGCTTCAATACATTGGTGGCATTATTTAGCCTATGGGATATAGTTTTTGTTAGGGTATAGCAGTCTGTTGTAATAGTTGGCTTTTTGTTGTTAAGTTTTGATTTTATAGTGTTTTATCCTGCACAGGTATAGTTGTGAAAAATCGAAAACTTAATAAAACAGCTCAAAGATAACTTTAAAAAATTGTGCAGGACTTTTTTTGTAAAATTCTGCCGTTTTTAGCTTGACAGCATTTTGCAATGTTGCTAAGTAGCTGTCACGCATAGGCGTGTGGAGCTTATCTTTAGCTCTCTATATGAGTCCGCCAGGTATGTGCCTGTACCGGATGTGAGTTTGGATTTTCTTTCCAAGCTTGAGGGTTCTTTCCTCGTTGCTACAGAATGTGGCACCCTATTTTCTCTTTATGTGTTGCGAAGTCTTTTCGCTTTTTTTATACGCATAAATTTCCCCTGTACGTTTTTTATGGAGATTTCCCATGGCTGATATTTTATTACAAAAGCCCGTTGCTGGCCAACAAGCCGTTCTTGCCCCTCAAGCTGAAGACCGTTTAGTTTTTGAATTCAACTCTACCGATGCCACTCTCACTCGTGATGGCGATGCCCTGGTAATGA
>CAYJDE010000251.1:0-2972 GCA_964368805.1 uncultured Desulfovibrionaceae bacterium | reverse complement strand
TATTTATTGTGTAGCAACCTTGAAGCGTTAACGAGAGCTTTTTTACGTGAGGCGATTGAATATAAAATAGCCCTAAAATCTTTGAAAAAGATTTTAGGGCTATGTGGTTTTTTTGAAGGGGAGTCTGAGGGGAAACTTTTTTTTCCTAAAAAAAGTTTCCCCTCAGAAAAATCTTCATGCCACAATAGGCTTCTATTTTCCTAAATGCTTACCAATAACATCTCTGAAATGCTTGAAAAGATATTGGCTATCTAGGGGGCCTGGAGCCACTTCGGGGTGATGTTGCACCGAGAAGATGGGTAAGGTTTTATGGGCAAAACCTTCTAGGGTATTGTCGTTAAGATTAATGTGGGTCATTTCCACGTCGGCCACAGAGCTTATATCCACGCAAAAACCATGGTTTTGCGAAGAAATTTCTATGCGCCCTGTTTGCAGGTTTTTCACGGGATGGTTACAGCCGTGATGCCCGTGTTTAAGTTTTGTGGTGCTGCCACCAAGGGCATGGCCTAAAAGCTGATGTCCAAGGCAGATGCCTGCGATGGGATAGCTTTTGGTTAATTCACGCACAATGGCAATTTCGTTGGTAAGGACGGCGGGGTCGCCGGGGCCATTGGAGAGAAATATGGCTTCGGCACCGCTGGCTTTAACGTCGCTTGCGGAAAAGGTGGGTGGTACCACCAGCATATCAAAACCTTGAGCTTCTAAGAGGCGTAAAATATTCCATTTTATGCCATAATCGTATACAGCTAGGCGAATGCCATTTCCCTTCCATTGATGGCTGCCATCGGCATTAAGGCTAATATCTTGTGTGGTTTTTCCTGCCCAAATATAAGGGGATTTGGGGGCCACCACGGAAACAAGATTTTGCCCTTCCATGTTAGGCAAGCTGCAGGCACGGGCTTTAAGTTCTGCCACATCATGACATGAGGTGGAGATGACGCCACGCATGGCACCGTGAATACGAATGTGGCGGGTAAGAGAGCGAGTATCAAGGCCTTCTATGCCGGGCACATTATATTGTTGCAGAAATTGCGCCAGCGTCATGATGGAACGCCAGTTAGAGGGTTCTTTACAGGCCTCTTTTACCAGTAGGGCTGCCACTTGTACTTTATGGGATTCCATATCTTCGGCATTGATGCCGTAGTTACCGATAAGCGGATAGGTCATGCACACCATTTGACCGCAATAGGAAGGGTCGGTGAGCAATTCTTGATAGCCCGTCATGCCAGTATTGAAAATCACTTCGCCGCCGCCTTCCACAGGGCCGGTAAAGGACTTTCCAACAAGGGTAAAACCGTCTTCTAAAACAAGGGATGCTTTCATACCATACTCTTCTTTTTATTGTACATGCTTGCGTGCATAATATTCTTGTAAACTTTCCACGTGAATTTCTTGGCGATGGGCCCCAATGGCTCTGGCCGTGGCTCTGGCACCGGCAAGGGTAGTGCAATAGGGGATGCCATATACCAAGGCTGCTTGGCGAATGGCTTTGGAATCTTGCGCTGTTAATTTACCGGAAGCAGTGTTTACCACCAAGGATATTTCATGGTTTTTGAGCAAGTCTACAACGTTAGGACGCCCTTCGTACACTTTGCGTACGGTTTCCACGGTAAGGCCTTGTTCACGTAACAATGTGGCAGTACCGGAGGTGGCTAAAAGCTCAAAGCCAAGGTCGGCATATTTTTGGGCCACGCTAGCCAATAAGGGCTTGTCTCGATCATTGACAGATAAAAAGACTTTTCCGCTTTGGGGTAGCCGTTGACCTGCGGCAAGTTGGCTTTTTAAGAAAGCGTCTTCAAAGGTGGGGCCCATACCCATAACTTCACCGGTAGAACGCATTTCTGGCCCTAAAATCACATCCACACCGGGGAAACGATTGAAGGGGAATACAGCTTCTTTAACGCAGAAAAATCCGCCTTTACGCATGGCCCAAGGGTCTAACTCTTCTAAAGTTTTACCTAACATGACTTGGGTTGCCAAGTAGGGCAAGGGGACGCCGGTGGCTTTGGCCACAAAGGGGGCTGTGCGTGAAGCACGGGGGTTTACCTCAAGAATGTAAATGGTATCATCCTTGATGGCAAACTGAATATTCATAAGTCCCACTACACGTAATTCATGGGCCAGAGCTTCGGCTTGCAGGGCAATATTGGCCACATGGTCATAAGATAGTGAGAAAGAAGGCAGTACGCAAGCGGAGTCGCCGGAGTGAATGCCTGCCTCTTCAATATGTTCCATGATGCCGGCCACGTACACTTCAGTTCCGTCAGAAAGGACATCCACATCCACTTCAATGGCTTGATTGAGGAATTTATCAATGAGAATGGGGTGTTCTAAATCTTCTGGTACATGATGTTTAAAGTAATCGCTAAGCTCTTCATCATCATAAACAATGGCCATGGCTCGTCCGCCCAGCACATAGGAGGGGCGCACAACCACAGGATATTCAATGTCAGCGGCGGCCTTAAGGGCTTCCTTTAAGTTTTTGGCTGTACCATTGGGAGGTTGCTTTAAGTCAAGCTTTTGTAGCAGAGCTTGGAAGCGCTCTCTGTCTTCGGCACGGTCAATGGCATCGGGAGAGGTCCCAAGGATGGGCACACCGGCACGCATGAGGGGCACGGCAAGATTAAGCGGCGTTTGTCCGCCAAACTGCACAATGACCCCGTGGGGTTTTTCTTTTTCCACAATGTGCATGACATCTTCAAAGGTGAGTGGCTCAAAATAGAGGCGATCGGAGGTGTCATAGTCGGTGGAAACTGTTTCGGGGTTGGAGTTGACCATAATAGCCATGACTCCGGCATCTTTCAAAGCAAAAGAGGCATGACAACAGCAGTAGTCAAACTCAATGCCTTGTCCAATGCGGTTGGGGCCGCCACCAAGAATGATAACTTTTTTACGTGTATCGGTATCCATTTCTTCTCCGCCTTCATAGGTGGAGTAAAAATAGGGGGTGTAGGCTTCAAATTCTGCAGCGC
>CAYJDE010000250.1:0-2984 GCA_964368805.1 uncultured Desulfovibrionaceae bacterium | reverse complement strand
TGAGAGGGGAAGCTTTTTTTTCCTAAAAAAAGCTTCCCCTCTCAGAAAAAAGAATGCATTACTATTTCTTTAACGTCCTGTTAGAACGGCCAGAGATTATCCAAGAAACGTGTTAGCCAACCGGGTTTTTGCTTATCGGCAAGAACACCTTGTCCATAATATTGGATATTGGCATCAGCCACCTGAGTAGACATAATGGTGTTATTTGCATCAATATCTCTGGCACGAATGGTACCCGAAAGCACCATATATTGCGTTTCTTCGTTAACACGAATTTGGCGAACGCCCTCGATTTGTAAAATACCGCCAGGCAAGACACGGATAACACGGGAAGCTAAAGATGAGGTTACCGTATTGCCACGATCTGTTTGTCCTGAGGCTGAAATTTCGCTACCGGAACCACCACCGGCAGCTGAGGTGCCTGCACCAATGGGAATACGCATACCGGCAGGCAAGGCAATTTGGGTTAAGCCAAACAAGGATGAAACACCATAATTACTGGTGCTTTCTTTATCCGCATCGGTATTGGCTGTATTTTGGGCACTGGTGTTTTCCATAATATTCACCACTACAATATCCCCCACACGACGAGCCCGGCTATCAGAAAAAAGCGGGTCCACATCACTTTCGGCAAATAAAGAGCCGGGATTAGCCGCCCTTTCTTGCGGCGTATACGAGCGTGTAGGTACTGGGGCAGCCGTTGGGGCAATAACAGTAGGCTGGTGCCGTGAATCTTGACAAGCCGTTAAAAAAACAAGGCAAGCCATAATTATGACCATACACCATGTGCTATATACTTTCATAAAGTCTCCTTCTTTACACAAAATTTATCTCATGAAATCCTAGCTTCTTTATGTAGCGTACATTCTTTTGCAAGCTGTTCAAAAAGTGTCAAATACGAGGAAAGCAAAGTTTTTTTTGTTATCGTAGAGGGCTCTTATGGCCCATGCTGTAACAAAGAAACAAGTCTAAAAGAGTGCGTTGTACGTTTCCAACGGCCTACTACTCAATGACAACAGTTCGACTGTCTCTTACCGTTCCATAAACTTGTTTCTTGCTCTGCAAATTTCGCACCGCAATAATGGAACCTGGCGCTCCGTCTTGCAAGCTTTCCGCCTTAACTTCCATGCGTATATTGCCCTTGGCGTACACAAGGTTGACAATGGCCCCTTTGCGTACCATGGCTACACCTAATAAGTCGGTGCTATAAATGGTTTCTCCCGTGCCCAAATTGCGGGCCAATTGCCACGGCCCCCCCTTTCCATCCCAAGGCATAGCTTGTAAAAAGGCGGCATTGATACGCATAAAGGTGATATCTTGCACATGCAGTTGGTCACCTTTATTCATGGGACGCACTACTGCTGGTACTTCTACCCACAAGTTTAAAAAGGCTGCACCTGCGACTCTTCGTACAATGCGTCCGTCAGGCTCTTGTACAAGAAAGCGAAAAGTCACACGACCCGGAGCCAAATTTCCCGGTTCTAAACTTACTTTTTGATGCCCATGAGCCAAAAAAACATACGGAGGCAAACGGAACTCTGTCCATTCAGCAGTACCTGGCATAGCATTGGTTTGCGGGGTCAAATAGTTGACAACATATTTTTGTAAATCGTGCTCGGTAAGTAGTACGCCGCCACGCTGAATGGCTAAAGAGTTTGGTAAAATACACCGTTTAGCTGTTTCCCCTAGGGTTTCTCGAAGGGCCCGTGCTAACCGTGCTTTGTTAATTTGCAAGGGTTTCCCTTCTTCGGGAGGTGCGGGCCAAAGGGCTTGATCTTTTAAAGAATTCCAGAGCCCTTGTGGTATAGGGCCTACTGGTTCTGCTATTTCCTTTAGCAGTACCATTTCCCCGTGGGCCACAGCGGCACTACGAATATGCAAGCCCCAATCGTGCTTATTGCGCAATTCAAGGGTTCCGCCAGCATAGTTTCCTTGCCCTATGGCATTACGTACATGCCCTGCCCCTGCACCCTGCTGTTGCGGACTTAAAGGTAACCCAGGTCTGGCATAATTCCATTGCGAAGCTGCATGGGCAGAGCTTTCTAAAAAGAAAAAGCCCTGCCCTGCCAAAAAAATAAGGAGCAAAAGAGAAAAGAAAGAAAGAAAAGAAACCATTCTTAGCGCACTATGCTGCACACAAAGGGAGAGAAAAGTCCCCATTTGGCCTGTACTCTTGGTGCCCATAAAGCCTCCAAAAATTCGAGAATTGGCCAGATTAGGCAGCAGCACACAAAGCATGCTTAAGACCTCTTCAGGTTTACCGCAATACCAAGCATGGTGTCAGAGGTTTGAATGGCTTTGGAGTTTACTTCGTAGGCGCGTTGTCCCACAATCATATTTACCATTTCGTCCACCACTTCCACATTGGACATTTCCAAAAAGCCTTGGGCCAAGGTGCCTACATTGTCCGTGCCGGGCACGCCTTCAAGCTCTTCACCGGAAGCTTCTGTGGGGGTGTATAAATTACGCCCACGAGAATCTAAACCAGCGGGATTGATGAAGGTGTATAAAGGAATTTCTGCCGAGGCAATTTCTGCGCCAGAGGCATCAAGGGCGGCAATATGACCTTGGGCCGAAATGGAAAGATTTTTTGTTTCGGCAGGTACAGTAAACTCAGGCTGCAGCACATAGCCATTGGCGGTTACTACTGTACCATCTTGATTTAATTTAAAAGTTCCAGCACGGGTATACATCATTTCCCCGTTGACATCTACTTGAAAGAAGCCATCACCTTCAATGGCCACGTCCAAGGCATTGCCAGTATTTTGGAAATCCCCTTGGGAGAAAAATTTGTGCACAGCAGTAGGTCTTGCACCCATACCCACTTGAATACCTACTGGCAAACGATTATCACCATCGGTTATGGAGCCGGCAATCTTCATGGTTTGGTACATAAGGTCTTCAAATTCCGCTCGGCTTTTCTTAAAACCGGTGGTATTGACGTTGGCCAAGTTATTGGAAATAACGTCAATATTCATTTGTTG
>CAYJDE010000249.1:0-3067 GCA_964368805.1 uncultured Desulfovibrionaceae bacterium | reverse complement strand
ATGCAGCCCCTACAGCCCCGCAAGAGGTGGAAGTAACAGGGCTAGACAGCACCATTACCGTAAATGGCGATTTTGAAACCCAAGACGCCACAGGCTGGATTGTGGCCAGAGTGAACACGCCGCACCTTACGGACTTATCGCAAGTGATAGAATCAAAAATTGTAACAGTACTTCCCGTTAGCTTTACGAGCATTGACCTTAGCCAAGCAAATTATATTGCCGTGGCGCAGAAGGATGCGTTTTTTGATGTGAGTGGCGATATTTTCCAGCTGAATTACACAATCTTTACCGTGGGGAGTTAGGCATGAGCCAAACAAACACCATACGTTGGCCAGACTGGCTGCCAAGGCCGCAACAAAACAGCTACAACTATCAGCCCGAAGACCGCAGACGCAAGTCTGATATGGAAATAGGCAGCGTTTACCGCAAAGAGTTTGATACCGATGTAACCAAATGCTCTTGCACCCTTTGGCTTAACGAATTGCAAAGTGATTTTTTTGAAGCCTTTGAAAGAGACGTTTTAGAACAAGGGGCCAAATGGTTTGAATTTCCCCTTCTGGTGGGCGGGCAGATTGAGTATCACCTCGTGCGCTTTGCAGAAAGGCCTAAAATGAACGCTCTTATAGGAAAATCAGATTACGAATATTCGCTGTCGCTGACGTTGTCTAAGCGTATGATTATGAATGAAGAATTAGTTAAATTTTTACTTGCGTACCCACCGGACTTTATAATGAACGTGAGTAACAAATTACATGATGTTTTGCATGTGCAAATACCTGGTACTTTAGATATACCGCAAATATAAGGAGGTTTATCATGTCAAATATTGATGCTGATGCTGTCACCAAAGCCATTGAACAATTTTCTGTGGATGCTGATTTGGCACATATATTTGTGCAAGGCGGCGATGAAGAAACTGTCGTGCTTGGTAATGTGGAAACGCCTACGTTACGTAAACTTGCTAAAGATATTGGAAAGCAAAGCTTAGACCAAGTACTTGCCCAAGGGGTGGAAGAAATCTCCGCCATAAAAAATCAAACACAAACCCTGTATGAACAAACGGAAGATGTACTACCACAAATTGAAGTAGCAAAAAATGCCGCCGTAGAAAGCGCCATTGCCAGTATAGAAGCCAAGGAAAATGAAAGCCTTTCCGCCATGCAGCAAGAAGGGACAGCCCAAGTGGGGGCTATTACCACCGAAGGAAATACACAAACAGAACGTGTACAAACAGAAGGGGAAAAGCAACTCGCATCCCTAGCAGGAGCTACGAAAAACTTAGGAAGCTTTCCCGGTACTGTATATATGTTCACAGGATCCTTTGGTGGTAGTGATGGTAAACGTGCCATACCTTTAGGCGGTACCGAAGCTGATGAAAAGAAGGTGTTATGTGATGGCACTAATGGTACACCTGATTTACAGGATACGTTTATTCGTGGTGGAGATGGTACTAATACGGGAACTGAAGGTGGGGATATAGTCACAGAAGGGCATACGTTGACGATTAGCGAGATGGCGGCCCATACTCACGGTATTGGCACTAAGGGGTACTTCGCTACTGGACACATATCCGAACCTAGGTACCCGTCAAGCAGTACTAGCATACTGTCGTCCTCTACAGGAGGGTCACAGGCACACGCACACAATCAAAACCTTCCCCCCTATTATACTTTAGCCTACTATATGCAATTAGCATAAGGAGTACAAAATGAAAAATCATGTAACAATAATACCTGAAGATAGCTTAATCATTGTAGATAATGAGGCACTTATCTTCCCTTTTGTAGTTTCAGAAGATATACACGCTATCCAATGGCATGAGGGGCAAGGGTGGGTAGAATATAAAGGGGATGCCCCTAATAAGGACGCGGTATACGAGCAAGACGTGGCCCCGTATGTACGTGTATGGCAAGCAGAAAAAGACAGACTGCAAGCCATAGCTGATAAAGAAGCTCAAAAGCCACCGCCAAGCCTCCATGACCAAGCTATGCTATTAAGCATGCCCAAACTCGACTTTGTTGAAATGGCAGAAGCACTCACAGCCAGCATGCCAAACCCCGTGACATGGGCGAGCATCAATGAATGGATGACAACGAACCCCGAAATTCAAAAGCTATTCATTCTCGCTACGGATGTACGCAGAGATGACCCGAAACTGGATGCAGTTACAGCACAATTCGGCACGGAGTTTCTACCTTTCCTCGACATGATGTTCGTGTTTAAGAATGAAATTCAAGCTGAAATGGCATTAGCTAAGGAACAAAATCGTCCTATTAATCTGGACGCACTACTGGCAGTAGGAGACTGATATGTATAACACTTGGCCTTGGAAAGTAGGTTTGGCCCTTAGTCAACTTTTTAACGCAATACTCGGCGGCTGGCCCGATGAAACATTTTGTAGCCGTTGCTATCGCTGGAAACGCGATGGCATACGGGCTTGGCCTTGCAATGTGCTAGATGCCATCGTGTTTTTTGATAATAAAGACGGTGTTAGGCATTGTCAGAAGGCCTTTAATCATGAACGGGAAGAGCGACATTCCCCGCCGGAGTTGAGGAGTTAGTTATGAGTGACGACAAAGAAGACTATTATGCACCGCAAAAAATTGAGCGCACCCGCCGTATCACCGGCTATTTGGTAGGAGATAAAAGCCGCTTTTGTGATGCCAAGGCCAAGGAAGAGGAAGACAGAGTAAAGCATGGCATGGCAAACACCACTGAAGATGAGGATACAACATGAAAATTAAGTGGTGGAGGGTTCTAGCACTTGTAGTATTGCTGTTGTCAGGGGCTTTGATGTGTTTAACGCTTACGTATTTATATAATCTTTCAAATTTGTAAAATAAGAGGCATCGCCATGTTTTTTAATACTGCAGCACAAAAAGCCTTACTTGAGGAAATTCGTAGTATTAGTAAAGACCATGGTAAATGTGCGGTTAATGAACAAAAGCTAAAATATATTGAAGATGCTCTCCAAGAGTTAAAGACTGTGACACAACGCCTTTCGGAAGGGGCGACAAGCCAAGGGGGCAGAATAGGAGAACTAGAATCTTTTCAAGCTCTCATTATA
>CAYJDE010000248.1:0-3072 GCA_964368805.1 uncultured Desulfovibrionaceae bacterium | reverse complement strand
GAAAACTTTTTTTGGGAAAAAAAAGTTTTCCCCCACACCCCCTTTCAAAAAAACCTATAGCGTCAATACTTAGTATTTTACTACTAATCCTGACGCAAAAAAGACTGTAATAAAGGTTTTTGAAAAAGGGAGGGGGTGTGGGGGAGGGAAAAAACTTTTTCCGTTTGGAAAAGTTTTTTCCCTCCCCCACAAAAAATTTTTAGACATATTCACGAGGTAAAGCATGACCGAAGCTGTTATTCGTTCGCTGAAAGAGCAATATCCCTACGCCACCCAATTTTTTGATACTTTTCTCCCCCTTGAAGAGCTTTGTCATGAGCTTGCCCAAGAGTTAATACCGCCAGACTTGCCCACTCCCCTTGCTCAGGAAGAGAAAATTTTAGGTAAATCCCTCTACCCTACAGATAAAGAGCACCTTTCGCTGTATGTAGACCATGCCCTGTTAACCGTTGCGGGCAAAATTTGCTCTACTGCCGCACGCTGTTTTTCCGGACATAGTAAAGATTTAGAAGCCTTATCTGATTTTTTAAACAAAGATAGCAAAGCATGCAAACATTTAGCTTCCTTAATTTTGCAAAACAAACCACACCGTATTAGTGCTTGGGCTAAAAAATACGATATGCAAAAAGATAGTGCTGCCTTGGTAGCCACATACTTAGCCCGTGCCGCCGCTGTGCGTGTGGCCTTACACAGCGGTCATGCACAGGTGCAAGAAAAATTTGAAAGCGGTGAAAGTTCTGAACATTGGGCAGAAAATTTCTGTCCTGTCTGCGGCCATAGACCAAATGTAGGCTATTTGTGGCATAAAGAAGGCCATCGCTATTTACATTGCTCTTTATGTCACAGCACTTGGCGTTTTTCACGTACCACTTGCCCTGCTTGTGGCGATGCCAAACCGGAAAACCGCATGCTCTTTAATTTGGAAGGCAGCGCAGTACAAAGGGCCGAAGGATGTCTTGTATGTAAGCACTATTTACTGGTCTCTGATATTCGTGAAATGGCTGATAAGATTCCCATGTACGCCTTACTTTATTGTCTCTTACCCATGGATATTCTTATGCAAGAAGAAGGCTATACTGCCCCTGAAGATGTATAGGAAACGCTGATGCAAGTGTTTTAAAAGGGAAGAATTGGAAAGTGATGCATTGTGTGAAAGTTTTTCTTGGCGGATTGTAAATGAAAGTGCGACAAGTAAAAAAAGCTTAAATTTCAACGTAATGTTTTTCCCAAAGCCCTCAAAAGATACAATGTGAAGACCTCTGCGCAATGCATTGCGTAGGGGTCTTGAATCCCGCCTTGCTAGAGCGTGTTCGCTTAAAAGCTTTTTTGGTTCTCTCTACATCAAATTTCATACGCTTTTTCAGTCAAACACCAGAAAAGTATTTTCCCTCAAAGCGCATTCATTTTCTTGATACAACACAAAAAATCATTTTATCTGAACAAGCTCTAGTGTAAAGAGTATTTTATTTTGAACGTGATTCTACAATATCTATTATGATTTTATCCATATCTTTCATGCCTTGGCTAGAAATATTTTCAAGGTTTTTTACTGTATTTTCTATGCTTTCATCGACAATACCTTGTAACTCAGGATAATGCCCTTCTAAAGCCAACAAAGCAGCATGACAAGCTTCTAAAGCTCCTGTTCCTACTTTAAGAGCGCAGGTATCCTTGGCGCCATCGCAAATCATCCCTGCTAAATTACCCAAGATAATAGCCATAGCATTGGCGGCCTTATTTACTTTTCCCTGCTGTATGATGAACTTTTGCTCCGAAGCAGGAGTTTTTTGTGCTTCGTCTTTGGCAAGCAAATACACAAGACCTGCAGCAGCACCGGCACCAGCACATGTTGTACAGCCACACACAGGGCTTAAACGTCCCAAGCGGCTCTTAATATACGAAGTGGATAAATGACTAAAGGCCAAAGCTTCGGCCAGTTGTTCTGAATTTTTGTCAGACACTTGCGCCATCATGGTAATGGGAATAATAGCAGTAAGGCCATGATTTCCGCTGCCGGCACTGCTCATGACAGCTTCTTTCAACCCACCCATACGCGCATCAGCGGCGGCGGCTGTATAGGCTTTAATACGTAGCGATTGCGAGGCAAGGTCTCGTCCCGGCGGCAAAAAGGGAATATTTTGCAAAATGGTACGCCCTGTTTGCAAACCCAAAGTTTTTTCCACACCTTTGAGTGCCATATCCAT
This sequence comes from uncultured Desulfovibrionaceae bacterium, assembly GCA_964368805.1. Taxonomy (GTDB): domain Bacteria; phylum Desulfobacterota; class Desulfovibrionia; order Desulfovibrionales; family Desulfovibrionaceae; genus CAYJAD01. Next base: position 868 of record CAYJDE010000248.1, on the reverse strand, counting down.
ATTCATCCGTGATCCTAATAATAAATACTCCACATCAGCAGGCGTCATGGTTTCTAAAACTGCCACAACTTGTGAATAGGACATGTTGCGTATACGCTCGGTAATACTAAGTGAAGCTTTAGTCTTTAGGTTTGTTGCATCTGACGATTGCGTATCATGTATGATCGTACTATCTTGATATATCTTAATAATATTATCGTGCTGCCCCTCAATGATACATTGAGCAGTATGGCCGGTATCACTTGTAAGATGCGCATGAATATATACACCGTGAAAATTGGTGTCAGCATGAATTTCAATGCAATGCTTATTCAATAATGCCACCGCCTGCGGAAGAATTTCAGGCGTGCAATCTTTTAATGCTTCAAGACCATACGCAGCATTTCCTTGTAAAATAGCCAACGCCGCTGCCACATTATTCCCCTTCATACCTGCCGTACCGGGAATGCCCACCGAAGCACCGTTTTTAAATATGCCGTCACTTACTATGATTTTGGCATGTGTAACAGTACCTTGTAAATATTCTTTAGCTTTAGCCACAGCTAAGGCCACAGCACCAGGCTCTGTACAGCCCAAAGCTGGTTTTACTTCTGCGGCTAAAAATTCTGTAAGACTAAAAGGATGTTGTGACATACGTATTCTCTTTATTCAAATGTTTATGGTGAAAAATTGTAAATGGAAGTGCGAAAAGTAAATAAAGCTTAAATTTCAACGCAAAGTTTTTCCCAAAGCCCTCAAAGGATACAATTTGGAGACCTCTGCGCAATGCATTGCGTAGGGACTCATGCAGCGTTGATTATAGTCTATGCGCCTAAAAATCAAGAATAGGCGTAGCTTTGCTTCGCCGTTAAGTCCGACCCAACGGGCG
>CAYJDE010000247.1:0-3079 GCA_964368805.1 uncultured Desulfovibrionaceae bacterium | reverse complement strand
CCATTTCTATCCAACAATCGCCAAATTGCCCACGGCCACCCGATTGTTTTTTATGGCGTCCTTGTACTTGGCATTTACCACGAACAGTTTCACGATAAGGCACTTTGGGCGTTTTTAAGATAATTTCTGTTTTATAACGGCGTTTGGCCTTTTCTACCGATAATTCAATATGCAATTGCCCCATACCAGCCAGTAAAATACAACCGGATTCGGCATCACGTGAAAGTTTTAAAGTGATGTCTTCTTCTAAAATTCTTTGAATAGCACTAAAGACTTTGTCTTCATCGCCCTTCTCTTTAGGCGATAAGGCATAAGTAATCAATTGCGGTGGAAGCTGTGGCATGGGCAAAACAAAGGGGGCCTTATCATCATACAATGTATCGCCTGTGATAGAATTTTTCAGTTTACCAATGGCAATAATGGAACCTGGACCCAAAACATCTTTGCATTGCGCCTGATTTTTACCCGTTAAATAGAAAAGAGAGCTTAAGCGTTCACTATCTTCAGAACGGGAATTTTTCAACACGCTATCGCCGGAAATAGTACCGGAAAGTACCCTTGCCATGGATAGTTGACCGGCAAAAGGATCCACAATGGTTTTAAAAATAAAACACGCTGCAGGGCCTTCTTCAGTACTGGCTCTTTCATTAAGCTCTGCATCCATGAAAGCTGCGCGTTCTAATGGTGAAGGGAATAGCTTTTGCACAGTTTGTAACAACTGTATGCCACCTTTATTTTCCAATGCCGCCCCAGACACCACAGGCACAAGGGCACCGCAAGCCACGCCAAGGCGCAACCCTTTAAAAATATCTTCTTCAGAAAGCGTACCTTCTTCTAAGTATTTTTCCATAAGTTCTTCATCAGATTCAGCAATATTTTCCACAGCCATATCGTGAATAAGGGCCACTTCATCGGCTAAATCTGTTGGTACTGGTGCTTCAATAGTGGCACCGTTTTCCCCAAACATAAGCGCTTTTCCGGCAAAAATATCCACTAAACCAAGGAAGGTTTCTCCGGCAACAATGGGCATAAACAGCGTCACAGGCTTGGCACCTAACGTGGCAGCAATGCCATCATAGGCCATTTGAAAATCGGCCCTATCTCTATCCATTTTATTGATAAAAATAAGCGAAGGGAGTTCTTCGGCGCGCACTTGCCCCCAAAGTTTTTTGGTAAGAGGACGTACACCGTCCACAGCGTCAATGACAAAAACAACAGCATCGGCTGCCTTTAACAGGCAATCCATATCGCCGATAAAGTTATTATCACCGGGAATATCTATAAGATAGTGACGATTTTTTTCCCACATATACGTGGCAAAACCAGGTTGAATAGACCCACGACGGCGGGTTTCTTCTGGTTCATAGTCAAGGCTTGTGGTTCCGTCTTCAATGGCACCCAAACGATTGATAGAGCCCGCTTGGAAAAGTAACATTTCTGCCAATGAAGTTTTGCCGCAGCCCCCTGTACCCACAAGGGCATAAGTGCGCTGCATATCCAATGTTTTAGCCATTTTTATCTCCCTTAGCTGCAAAGTGAAGAGGAGGCACATCCTATACATGCCCCAGAAATCCAGAATAGAGACCTCAGTAAAATTTATTAACGCATATTTGAGGTTTTAAATCAGAAACTTCATGTGTATATTGCCCTAAGAAAAGAGAAATGTCCATATGGCCCATGCGCAAATTATCGCATTTAAATTTTCTATACATTACACACATTACAGCGTATACTTTTCCTGCGTTTTTTTGAAATACGTCTATACTTTCTCTAATTTAGGTTTTCAAAGGGATATCTATGGATTTTCTTTGGCATTTTTTTCAATCAGACACCTTCTTATGGGCCCTTATAGGCATACCCTCCTTCATGGGCTTTTTAATTTTAATGCGACTTATGCGAGCAGGACGTAAATCCTTTGAAGAAAGACATGCCGCCATGGATGCACGCATTTTACAAACAACGCAAGATACTGAAGACTTAAATAAAAGCATACAAAAAAGTGAACATCTACACATTATTGCTACTGCCTTACAAGAAGCTATCAATTGGCCTGCCTACAATACAAATAGTCCGTTTCTCCCCTACTCTGCTCATAAAGCACTAACAGCACCTAGCCCTGCCCCCATTGTAAATGCCCATATACGAGAGTTGGCGCAAAGCGTTGAACTGCACACACCAAACATGGTATATACTATTATATTTACAGAAAAAAAACACTATTTACACAGTACAAAAAAAACCGTACGCGGGCAAGGTTACTTTGAAGTAAGTGAAACGCCCACCAAAGCCACCCCTTCTACATTACACAATAAAGATTTCGAAAAGGATATTCAGAGTAACATTCCAAGCAAAACCAAACCAAGTGCACCTTCCCTAGCGCAAAATATGCAAAGTCAAAACAGCATTTTCAATAAAGGTAAAATTACAAATACATCTTTTGTTAAGGACGCAGAACAAAGCAAAGATAACGTACAAATATTTTATGATTTATGCACCTTAGAGCATTACCTACTTCAAAAATTGCGTAATACCCGAGAATATAAAGGCCCTCCCGCTTTACGGAAAAAATAACAATTTTATTAACTACCTTTTGATCTTGAAACGACCTATCAGGCTGGTGAAAAAGTGTACTCTAGGTGGTCAAACTTGTTTTTTTGCTTTGGTCACGCATATCTTGATACGCTCCACTTCGTAAAAAAACTTAGTCTTCTTCATATCTTACATTTTTTTGAACAGCTTGTAAAAAACAATGGAAATAACATCTTGCTAGCATTTTTTTGGGAATTAGATTTTTGCTACGACCTGTTATATGCGTCTCATTAAAACAGCTATTTACCATATTATGAATGAATAACAACATATTACAAGAAAATACTTTACATACAGCGATACTTCTTTAAACTATAGCTATTTTTTTAAAACCACACACTCTCCATTGACTTCTAATACGCCCCGTGTTAAAGGTACCGAGTTAGACACTTCAGCAAACTAGAAACTAGTATTCGCTGAAGTACTCTCATATGTGGAGGGGTGGCAGAGCTCGGTTTATCGCGGCGGTCTTGAAAACCGTTGAAGGTGA
>CAYJDE010000246.1:0-3131 GCA_964368805.1 uncultured Desulfovibrionaceae bacterium | reverse complement strand
GGACACGCCGTGTATACAGACATACATAAGTGGTCTGCTTTTTTGTTTTGACGCAATAGTTTATCCTTTTTCAGCCAATTACCCTTTTTTAATCATTCGTATAAAAACAGGCTGCTCAAAAAGGGTAAGATACAAGGAAAAACAAAAAAGCAGGACACGCCGTGTATACAGACATACATAAGTGGTCTGCTTTTTTTGCTTTGACGCAGTAGATTACCCTTTTTCAGCAGCCTGTTATTCGATGGCTTGTACACGCATGGGAGCAATGCCCGCAGTACGAATGCCAAGAATGGTTCCGGCTTTGCGTGAAAGGTCAATGATTTTAGTTTTAGAGAAAGGACCACGATCATTGATACGCACAATAATCGTTTTGTTGTTATTTAAATTAGTTACTTTAACCTTGGTGCCAAGGGGTAGGGTTTTATGGGCTGCTGTCATGGCATTTTGATTAAAAACTTCACCGCTAGCGGTTTTACGTCCGTGAAAACCTGGGCCATACCAAGTGCCTATACCTGTTTCATCATAACCTTTGGCGGTTTTAAGCAAATAATAGCGTTGTCCACGCACCACATAGGATTTTCCACTACGTTCTGGGCTTGTAATTTTTTCCTTTTCTGGTGCTTTAATGCCTACAGGTTTACTAAGTACAGGTGTAGGGGGTTTGGGTTTTTTGGCACAGGCGGTCAAGGATACACAAAGACAAAGAAAAAGAAGTACGATTTTTTTTGACATAGAAAACCTAACCCACATTTTTTGTGGCAGTAGAGGTGATAGATGGCAGTTCAAGGTCGCTTACATCAGCCCCATAGGCTTTGGCTTTTTCTACAAAAGCAAAAGCTTCTTGTTTATGGCCACCTTCAAAACACGCTTTTGCCGCCAAAATATACATAGTTGCGGGAGTATCTGCATATAAAGCAGAAATAAGACTTTCCCAATGTTCTTGAAAAGTTTTTTGGGCCAATTCTTCGTTTTCAGACAAAAAACGAGCTATGGGCATATTTTCTCCTTGATTTTGGAGATAGCGTACTAAAACTTTTCGTGCATATTCAAGAACGCCAAGAATGCGAGCCATTTCTCTGGCTATACTTTCGCTGGTTTGGTTGGTGAAAGGCAATAAATCTTGTACAAGTTCTGCATGGTCTTGGTTTTTTTGCTGCAATTGCCATAAACGATTGCTATAATGTTGCCGTTGAAATGCGTCTTCTTTGAGTTTAGCACATTCATGAAAGGCATAACCAATACACCAATCAAGAATATTTTCTAGCAAAGCTTCGGAGCCATGGTGCAGTGTACTATGGGCGCAGGTAGCACTTGTTTGTAAGGGGGAAGCATATTCTTTCACCGAGCTATCATCGCCTTCAAAAGCACGGCGGCCTTGATTTTTTTTGCGAAAAAGATGGTGCGCCGTGTCTTTAAGACGCCAAAAGATACCTTTGCGTAAGGCTTCCCCTAAAAGTTCTCGCAAGACGGCATAAGAAATGGTGCCAGATTGCGTAAACCGTGTGTGCTGCTCTGTAAGCGTGGTATGTACAAGGCAAAAGTCGCGCAGCAAATCACGCACAAAAACATGCCGCCCATACCCATCTTGGTTGTGGCTTGCTTGCCAGCGTCCAATCATTGCCCATCCTCCGTTAAAAGAGCTTCAGCCACGGCAGCATCATATAATACCATGGGGTCAGCACCTGGGGCACCACGTCCTTGCTTTTTATACATTTTGGCAGCAGTTCTAATGACACTTACCGGAAGCCAAGAATGTTTTTCCCAAACATTTTCATGCTCTGATTCCCAGAGTCGAAACTCAATACCGCCTTCAAAGGAACGGCGCACATAAACACGTACTTTGGTGTTTCCCGGCTGGGGGTGATAGTATAAACCTCTTTCGTCTTTCATAACACTCCTCGCAATGAATATAGCACATTTTGCACTGCCTTGGCAGTAAGGTCAATTTTAAATTTTTTGTTGTTAGCGAAAAAAACGACAACGCTAAGTGAGTATGGTAAAACCCAGTATAAATTTGAGTGTCTTTGTTCTTTATTTCCCAAGTGAAAGTAAAAATCATTTGAGCTAATATACTGAATGGAATAACTTATTTTTTTTTGAAATTAAAAGTAGGGGGGAGGACTTGTCTTTGTGAAAACTTTGTGTTAGACAATCAGGACTTATGCCAAAGTTACGTAGATTGCTTAGCATAAGGGTTTTTTTGCGCATGAATAAGCGAAAAAAATTACATGGGTCTTTTCTGCCGGTTTTATGGCAGAGAATAATATCCCGGATTAAAACCGGAACTTAAAACAACTCTGTGGAGGTAAGCCAATGGCTAAACATGCAACCCCCAAGTTAGACCAGCTCGAATCCGGGCCATGGCCTAGCTTTGTGTCTGACATCAAGCAAGAAGCAGCCATGCGGGCCAAAAACCCTAAGGGTCTGGACTATCAGATTCCTGTGGAATGCCCTGAAGATTTGCTTGGCATCTTGGAACTTTCTTATAACGACGGTGAAACTCACTGGAAACACGGTGGTATCGTGGGCGTATTTGGTTACGGCGGCGGTGTTATCGGTCGTTACTGTGACCAACCTGAAGCTTTCCCCGGCGTAGCTCACTTCCACACCGTTCGTGTGGCTCAGCCTTCCGGTAAGTACTACAGCACCAAATTCTTGCGCGACTTGTGCGATATTTGGGACTTGCGTGGTTCTGGTATCACCAACATGCACGGTTCTACTGGTGACATCGTGCTTTTAGGTACTCAAACTCCTCAATTAGAAGAAATCTTCTATGAGTTGACACACAATATGAACGTGGACCTTGGTGGTTCTGGTTCTAACTTGCGTACCCCTGAATCTTGCCTTGGTCAAAGCCGTTGCGAATTTGCTTGTTACAACACACAAGCCATGTGCTATCAGCTTACCATGGATTACCAAGACGAATTGCACCGCCCTGCATTCCCCTACAAGTTTAAGTTTAAGTTTGACGGTTGCCCCAATGGTTGCGTAGCTTCCATGGCCCGTTCTGACTTTGCTGTTGTAGGTACTTGGAAAGATGACATCCGCATCGACCAAGACGTAGTAAAAGCTTACATTGCTGGTGAAGTTGCTCCTAACGCTGGTGCTCACGCACAAGGCGATTGGGGTGC
>CAYJDE010000245.1:0-3166 GCA_964368805.1 uncultured Desulfovibrionaceae bacterium | reverse complement strand
CTACGCAATGAACTGCGTGGAGGTCTCTAGTTGAAAGTAAGTGGTAGATGTCTTAACTTTGAGCGATTTGTGGTTTTTATGGTGGATGTAGTGCAATATGGAAAATATGGCGCGTTTTGAAGGGGAAAGGGGGTTTAAGGGGGAAAGGGGAAACTTTTTGGCGCAAGCAAAAGTTTCCCCTTTCCCCCTTAAAAAAAAGAAATGATTTACAATATTACTTTATATATGTAGGAATATTGATAAAAACGTCTCTAGTGTAGGTGATGATACGTTCCATAAGCCATGGCAAGGCCAAGAGTAGGGCAATAAACATGGAAACCACTTTAGGAATAAAGGTAAGGGTCATTTCTTGAATTTGGGTAGCTGCTTGAATAATACTTACCACCACGCCCACAGTAAGTCCCACACCCAGCATAGGCAAGGCCATCATCAAGCACAGTTCAATGGCTTGGCGTCCAAAACCGATAACAAATTCTGGTGTCATATGTTCTCCTGTGTATTTAATCTTGTTATGCGTCTTACTCTTTTTCAACGGTATGCTAGAGAAGGAAGGAGTTAACAAGGGACCCCACAAGCAAATTCCATCCATCTACCATAACAAAAAGTAATAGCTTAAAGGGCATGGATACCATCATGGGGGGTAGCATCATCATACCCATGGCTAGCAAAACGCTAGAAATAACCATATCTAGTACCAAGAAAGGTATATAAATTAAAAAGCCGATGGTAAATGCTGTTTTTAGTTCCGAAATAACATAGGCTGCTGCCAGCATCATTGTGGGTACTTCATCTTTATTTTTAGGCGGTTGCATACGTGAGATGGCATAGAAAACGGAAATATCTTTTTCTCGTGTATGCTTAAACATGAAGGTGCGCAAAGGAATTTGTGCACGTTCCAAGGCAATTCTATAATCAATGGTTTCGGAGAGATAGGGTTGTAATGCCGTATCGTTGATTTCTTTACCAACAGGGTACATGATAACCACACTCATAAAGATGGCCAGCGAAGCCAAAATTTGTGTGGGGGGAAGTTGCTGCACCCCCATGGCTTGTCGTAAAAAGCTGAAAACTATGATAATACGCGTAAAACTGGTCACCGTTAGGACAATGGCCGGTGCTACGGATAAAATGGTGAGCAGGAAAAGAATTTCTAAAAGAACGGTAACTTTTTCGGGGCTAGATGCACCGCCTGAAAGCGTTAAGGACATGGGCGGCATGGCTAGGTCTTGGGCGGCCATGGCTAGTCCGCCAAAGCCATTTATACCGCTTAAACAGGGTAAAAGACTTGTCAAAAATAAGGCACACGTACAAAAAAATAGAGGAGCTATAGCAGGCCAGATACCCTTTGAGGGGGGTACAAGCTTATGCTGATTCCTTTTCGTTTTGCTCGTGGAATTTTTCCATAATAGTGCCAAACTCCATGCTTTCATCATTATCTTTCACTTCCTGCAAAAGCGTAATCTGCTGGTCGGTAATGCCCACAAGCAGTCTTTTATTAAGAAATCGTACCACGGCAAGACCTTTACGTGGCCCCAGTGGTAGCTGCGCTTCAAGGCGCAAACCATCGCTGGGAAAATCGCCCGGCCTTGGAATAAAGTTAAACCGAGCATATTTTCGTAAAAACCACACAAACAACCATAAAGCGGCTAACAATAATAACAATATGCCGATGGATTGAAAGTACCCGCCCCACGTAAAGCCTGCCTCAGAAGGGAGAGGCGGAGGGGGGTGGGTGCTTGTCACGGTGTTTTTTGTGTCACCTTCCAGTTTTGGTATTGGTGTATCAGTTTTATTTTGTGTTTCGTTACTTGCTATTAAGGGCATATTTTGCACTTTTTGGTAGACTGTTAGCCTAGCTGTTTGACTCTTTCCATGGGGCTAATGATATCGGTAAGACGCACACCAAATTTTTCGTTGATAACAACAGCTTCGCCACGGGCCACCAATTTGCCGTTAACAAAGACTTCTAAGGGTTCGCCGGCCAATTTATTTAATTCCACCACAGAACCTTGCCCCAATTGCAAAAGTTCATTGATGAGCAAGCGAGTACGCCCAAGTTCCACGGAAACATCCAGAGGGATATCTAAAATAAAATCTAGTTCGCGCTTAGCTCCATCGGGGGTAGGGCGTCTGGCAATGTCAGACATGTCTTTAAATGTGGCCTCACTCGCTTGAGAAGCCAAAGATTTTTTCCAGTCTTTTCCCGTATTTTTTTCTTCTTCGGCGGCTAAAGCTTCGGCCCAAGTGGTGGTTAAATCATCATCACCACTTCCATTACCTAAATCATCGGTGGAAGGGATGGAAGCCGGTGCGTTTTCATCTGCTTGCAAGGCTTCAAAAGGGTCTACCCCATCTGCGTTTTCTTCTGCCTCTAACTGAGCTGCCCATTCAGCAGCAAGAGCATCTTGATCGTCTTGACTCATACGCTGTCCCTTATTTTGTAGTTTTTAGGATATTTATTGTCTAATGTTTATTATTATTCCACAACAAATTCGGTGAAATACACCCGAACCACATAGGCTCCGCCTAAGATTTGATTTAATCGTGAAGCAACTTCGGCTTTTAAGAGTATTTTCCCTTCGGCAGAAGCGATGTCGGCAAAGGTTTTGCCTGCCAAAAGCACAATAACAGCATCACGAATTTTTGCTTCTTGGCTTTTTATGCTGGCAGCAACGTCTTGGTTAACCTCAACTTCCATGCCTAATCTTAAATAACGCTTGCCCGTGGGGTCAGAAAGATTGACTACAAAGGGCGGCAGGGGAAGCACTTGGCCCATGGAACGTGGCAAATTTGATTGACGGTCAATACGTGCTGAAGGGGCTTTGCCTTCGTCAGTTTTAACTTGGCCTTTTTCCCCTTCTTTAGGTGGTTGTGTTTCTTGGTTTGCGTCTTCTGCGGGAACGGCTGGGCTACGCATATAAAACCACCAATAAGCACCGCCAGCACCAGCTGCACCAATGATAAGTAATACCAAGAAGATAATTATAAACTTTTTAAAGCCGGATTTTTTAGGAGGCGCTTCGCCTTCAGGGAGCGCTTTTTTATCTGCCATGGTTTACTCCTTTCAAAAAAATGACTGTTACACAACTGTCTTGTAAGCGTGCACAAAGTATACCAGAATGCCCAATAGAAGCAAAGGGGAAATATGGCACTTTTGTATGGCTTG
>CAYJDE010000244.1:0-3183 GCA_964368805.1 uncultured Desulfovibrionaceae bacterium | reverse complement strand
AGTGACACTGATAGTCATCGCCGTATTTACAACCCAGCAACATGACACCGTCAAAGCCCTTACTCATGGCATCAGATACCCAAATGGCATTGATAGAACCAAGGCAGCGTACTGGAATAATACGTGCGTAGGGGCTCCAAGGTTTACGGCGCATGGCCGCCATGTCAAGGGCAGGATAGGCGTCGTTTTCGCAGGCCAAGATGAGAATACGTGGCCCTTCATTTTTAAAGTCTTTAGGCACATGCACTTCACGAATCATGGAGCCAATTTGGTCAATGTTATAATTGGCAAAGGAAATGACACGTTCAGGACAGGCCCCAAAGCATGTACCGCAGCGGCGGCAACGAGCCGGATTAGGCTTTGGTGTGCCTTTTTCATCATCGTCAAGGGCACCAAAGGGGCATTCTTCTGTGCAACGTTTACACTGCGTGCAACGCACAAAGTTGAAGATAGGATACGATCTGTCGCCAGAACGAGGATGCACAGCTACGCCATGGTCGGCAGCTTCAATACACTGAATGGCTTTCAAAGCAGCGCCATAGGCATCTTCTTCGCAAGCATCCATGGTCATGGGCTGACGTACACAACCGGCGGCATATACACCGGTACGGCGAGTTTCATAAGGGAAGCAAATGTAGTTTGAATCACTAAAGCCGTCGAATAATCCCAAATCGGGAAAGTCGGGGCCTTGGCGATAATCAAATTGCATAACAGCTTCCTTGGCGGTGGTGGGCACAATACCTGTAGGCAGTACCACAGCATCCACATCCAAATCAAAGTCCATACCAAGCAAGGTATTTTTACAAGATACGGTAAGGCTATCGCCTTCACCCTTGGCTATGCTGGTGACATCAGCCTTGGTCATCATAATGCCAAGACGGTCTTGGGCATGCTTGTAATAGCGTTCCAAAAGACCTTGTACTACCATATGCTTATATAAAATAAAGACTTGTGCGCCTTCATCCTTATCGCATACGGCATTGGCAAGACGTAAAGCCGCCACGGAAGACACAGAGTTGGAATAGCCCAAATGCTTGATGCATTCCAAATCTTCCTTCACGAATACAGCTTCTTCACCTTCTGCGGCCTCAGGGGCTGGTGCTTCAGGGGCAGTTTCACAAGCCTCGCCACCGCAATCACAACCGCAGTCACTGGGCTTGAAAGCATCTTCAGCCAAAGTGGTATCGAGCACAAAAGCCACACGCTTGGGACTGATTTTTCCTTCACGTAATAACTTGCCAAACTCTCCGGCATGATACACTTGAGGTAACGTGCCATAGCCCATGGGAGCAAGATACTTCTTAGCATCCAGCGGCGTCCAACCAGTAGCAAGTACAGCAGCACCTACTTCCACATCCACATCTCCCTTGGGAGTGCTGATGGTGGCAGTAAATTCGCCGGGTTGGCCGGAAAGCTTACCCATGCTGGCTGAGGTGTAGACGGTGATTTTTTTATCACCTTGTACGGCTGCGATTTTAGCCTCAAGTCCAGAACTTTGTGGCTCTGTCCAAGGGGCATTCAAAGGAGTGGCTTGGGGAATGTTTTGCACATGTCCGCCCAGCGCAGCTTGCTTTTCCACCACAATAACTTCATAGTCGGCAGCAGAAAGTTGCATGGCGGCCGTTAAACCTGTCCAGCCACCGCCCACTACGAGCACACGGCGTACGCCTTTATTTTCAGCAGCTTCTGGTGGCATAGCCTTTTGCAATTTCACCACGCCCATATGCACATAATCTGTAGCCATTTGGGTTAGCAATGCAGGGGCACTCATGCCAGCAGTACTGCCATCGGGATTTTTATAGGCAAGCACACATTGCTCACGTAAGTTTACACGCTCTACCATGGCTTCGCCAAAGGCATAAATGGCCGTGTCGGTACGTGGGCTTGAGCCGCAGATGAGCACGCCGTCAAGTTCATTGGCGGCAATGTCATCTTGTATATCTTTCACAGCGTCGGCAAGCACAGGATAACATTTTACAATGGGGGTAAAATCGCCCCATTTCTTGCTGACACTTACAGCAAGTGCATCCACATCTATGCCGCCACCGATGTTTTGCACATCAAAATAAACACCTATTTTCGTGGCCATGTACGTCTACCTCCCTTTCACCGTTTGCACTGCCTTCATGGCAGCCGAGGTTGCAGACTGTGCAGACCGCATCACATCCAGAGGCATGCGCGCGCAACCGGCGGCAAAAATGCCGGCTTCTTCACCATTAATAATAAAGCCATCTTCATCAAGCGCCACAGGGAAAGGCAACTTTTCATCCACTAAGGAAGGTTGCATGCCCGTGGCAAGAACGACCATATCGTACGTGACAGTAAGTTTTTCACCGCGCACGGCATCTTCTACCGTTACCACCACATTACCATTTTCGCCTTGCACAGCGTCGGCCACTTTACCTTTAACAAAGGTAACATTGGGCTGACTTTGTACCTTTTCCAGCACTTTCATATAGCGGCCTGGGGTACGCAAATCAATGTAGTATATGGTGATATTTACTTGAGGATTTTGCTCGGCAAGGTATTGGGCTTGCTTAAGCGATGCCATACAGCAAATATATGAACAGTAATTTAAGTGATTTTGGTCTCGAGAGCCGGCACATTGTACAAATGCCACATTTTGTGGCACTCGTCCGTCAGAAGGACGCACAATTTTGCCTTGAGTGGGACCAAAAGGTGAGGCCAGACGTTCTAGCTGCATATTGGAAACACAGTTTTCAATGCTACCGCCGCCAAGGTTAGACAAAGCCTTCATGGTGTAAGGCTTCCAACCGGTGGCAATGACAATAGAACCTACGTTCAATTCAATATCACGCTCTTTTTCGTCAAAATCAATAAAACTCTTCCCTGTCAGCTTCACATTGTCGGCTGTGGTCAATGTGCTTGGGTCAAGCACATAACGCCCTGGGAATGCAAAGGGCATTGAACGATATAGGGCTTTACGTTTGGAAAGACCAAAATCGAAGTCGTTAGAGGTTTCACCTTCCAAGGTAGACGCAAGCAAAGTAAAGTCCACATTATGCGCCGCTGTATAGCGTGGCTTAATGCGAACCGTTGCTGTGTAGTCATTTTTCTGCCCCTTAAGTTCTACCACTTCGGCCATGGTGAAAAACTTAATGCGCGGATTCTTCCTGATGCGTTGGAATTGAATTTCCAAACCGCAGGAGGGGGGACAGAGTT
>CAYJDE010000243.1:0-3242 GCA_964368805.1 uncultured Desulfovibrionaceae bacterium | reverse complement strand
GGAGAAACACAATGGTAAAAATAGTTGATATTGAAATATTTCCTTTGGAAGCAAAATTTAAAAAACCTTTCAGTTTTTCGGGCATTACACGCATAAGCTCCAATAATATTATCATCAAAATTCATACCGATGAAGGAATATACGGCCTTGGCGAAGCCTGCCCTGTACCCGGTATGTCCGGCGAAACAGATATTTCCATTTGCCATACCATCGAAAAATTCTTTAAACCTCTTTTAATAGGAAAAAATCCTTTAGAATTTGCCACCTTGACCAGTCTTTGTGAAAAGGCCCTCGGCGGTAACGTGGTGGCCAAAGCCGGCATCAATATTGCCTTGTATGACTTGGCAGGAAAATTACTCAATGTGCCTGTATATACCTTGCTTGGGGGCAAATACCGTGATGAAGTGGAGATTAACGGCTCTGTAGGCATGGGCACGGCAGAAGAGATGATTGCCACCTCTGAAGAACAGATGAGCGAAGCTGGAGTAAAATATCTTAAGCTGTACTGCGGTAAAGAAGAGATGAGCCAAGATGTGGCAAAATTAAAAAAAGTCATCAAAGCCATTGGTTCTCGGGCCCGTGTCTTTTTGGATGTGAATCAGCAATGGTCTGTAAAAACAGCCATTAAAGCTATAAAAATGCTGGAAGAAGAAAATTTACTCTATGTGGAACAGCCTATTCCTAAATGGGATTATGACGGCATGCGCCTGGTAAAAGAGTCAGTAACTACGCCCATTGCCGCCGATGAAGCTGTTTTTTCTGTCACCGACGTAGCCCAATTGGCAGCAGCAAAAGCTGTAGATATTATCACTATTTATGTGCTGAAACCTGGCGGTATTTTACGTGGGCATGACGCCATCACCGTAAGTAATGCCTTTGCCCTTGATTGCTTCATTGGCAGTTATTTGGAGTTGGGCGTAGGCACTGCTGCTGGTACGCATTTGGCCGCCTCCATACCCAATTTGAAATACCCTTGCTATATGTTTGGCCCTCTCAAGTATGAGAATGATATTTTGCAAGAGCCACTTCAAATAGGTAATGGCGTTATCAAAGTGCCACAAGGTCCTGGCCTTGGCATTGAGCTTGACGAAGACTTATTAAAGAAAATGCTGAAGAAATAACCATTTTGCATGACTGTGCTGCCCTATTTTATTTGTTTTAGACTGATACATCTTTGATGTCCTCTGTGTGCTAATGCTACAACGAGATTTTGTCACATTCTGTTGAAGGAAGAACTTCGCAGGGAAAGGAAAATAGGCTAAAAAAAATTCCGTACTCATGGAGAATAGGGCAGTTTTTTTCTTACCATATTTTTTATCGGCAAGAACTTTTGCTAATATTGCAAAGCATTACCCACCAAGTTTGAGTAGTGAACGTAGAAGATGCATAAGTACTTGACATAAAGAACAATCTCTGATAAGCTTGCCATTGGTTATATGACATGAAAGTTTTTTAACGAATTTTATAAAGTGAGAATTGTATGCAAACACATTTTCAAACTTCCTCGAAAAAAGTGAAGATTTTTTTTGAGGATGCCGTGCTGGAGGTGCCTGAAGGTATTTCCGTGGCAGCGGCTGTGCTTGGCTCCCATGCTGGGCATACAAGGGTAACGGAACATCGCAAAGATAAGCGCGCTCCTTATTGTCAAATGGGCATTTGCTTTGAATGCATGATGACCATTGACGGAAAAGCCAATCAACAGGCTTGTGCCATTTACGTAAGAGAAGGTATGCGTGTCTTTAGGCAACACGGTTTTGTAGATGTGCTTGCTTCAGAAAAAGAAAATTCCAGTCAAGAAAGAGTAGAATGTTCATAAGGAGAAAACCAATGCAAACGCAGTGGGATACCATAATTGTTGGGGCAGGGCCTGCGGGCATGTCTGCTGCCATACAATGCGCAAAAGCCGGCTTAGATGTACTTGTTTTAGATAGACAAGATACCCCTGGCGGACAAATTTGGAAAGGTGCTGCTAGAGCTGGCGCCGACAAAGTACGCTTTTTTGGCAAAGAATATGCGCATGGCACCAAGCTTGTGCAACAATTTTTGCAGTCCAAAATTACGTATATGGCCAATGCCCTTGTGTGGTTTGTGGAAGGCACTTCAATATGTGTAAGTATTGAAGGACAAAGTCATCAGCTTAAGGCCAAATCCCTTGTGCTGGCTACCGGCGGTATGGAACGCCCTGTGCCTGTTGAAGGCTGGGATTTACCTTGTGTTATGGGTGTAGGTGCCTGTGACCTCTTACTAAAGTCGGCAGGGCTCACTCCTGCTGCTCCTGTAGTCGTATGCGGTAATGGACCGCTTATTTTGCAAACGTTGGCCCATTTATGCCATTTAAAAGTGCCCGTTGCAGGACTTGTACTTACAGGAAATATGACAAAAAATAGCTGGAAAGCGTTTTTGCAGTCCTATAAAATTTTGGGGCGCCCTTTGTATTTTATGAATGGGCTTTCCTACTCTTTACAAGTTCTTTTGAAAAAGATTCCCACTTTTTACAATTCAAAAGATGTGGTAATTACCGAAGAAAACGGGGCAAAAGTTACCTTCACTTCTGGCAGAAAGTCTCATAGCTTAGAGGCTAAAACAGTACTTTTACATGAAGGCATTGTTTCTGCTTCACGCATTACCCATCTTTTGGGTTGTCGTCATCAATGGAGTAGCCGCCATAGATATTGGTATGCAGAAGCCAATGAATGGGGTGAAACTAGTGTAAGTGATGTGTATGTTGCCGGTGATATGGCTGGCGTGTGCGGCGCGGAAGCTGCGCAAGCCAAAGGAAATATTGTGGGCATTGGCCTTGGTGCGAAGCTTGGTAAATATACTCAAGATGAGCGTGATGCCTTGGCGCAAAAATATCAACGCACCCTCACTCGTTGCCGCTGGATGCAAGATTTTACCGACGCCTTTTTTGAGCCAAAACCCGAAGCCTTACTTCCTGCCGACAATGCCATTGTTTGCCGTTGTGAAGAAAAAACAGCAAAAGAAATACGCGAAGCTGTCTTAGATGGTTGCTACACCACCGACGCTGCCAAAATTGCTTGCCGTTGCGGCATGGGCTTGTGCCAAGGGCGTATGTGCTCTGGCATGGTGGCCGCCATTATCTCTGAGGTTCATGGCATTCCGTTGGAAAGATTGAAGCCGTATAAGGCCCGTGCGCCGCTGTTCCCCATTGAAATGGGCGAATTGGCTAATTCTTCCATTTGTTTGGATTAATTATAAAAAACGCTGATTAATTCTTTTTC
>CAYJDE010000242.1:0-3243 GCA_964368805.1 uncultured Desulfovibrionaceae bacterium | reverse complement strand
TTTTTCAACGTACTGCCAAGTAGGTAATTATGCTTCTCTATATCCACGTCCCCTTTTGCCGTAGTAAATGCCATTACTGCGCCTTTCACTCCTACCCTTTGGGCAGGGGGGTTAAACCTTTGCAAAACAGCGACTTTCGTACCTACCTTGATACGCTCTATACAGAATTGCGTATCTGGTCTCAAAGATATGGAACATCGCCTATTTCGTCTATTTTTTTTGGGGGGGGCACCCCTTCTTTGCTTCCTGCTAAGGCTGTGGACAGGTTTGTCAATGAAGTGGCTAAACACTTTAGCTTAACTCCTAATGTGGAGATAAGCCTTGAGGCTAATCCTGAATCTTTACGTTCGCAAGGGCATATTTACGAATTTATGAAAGCCGGTGTCAATCGTTTGTCCATTGGCTTGCAAAGCTTAGATGAAGAATACTTACACATGTTGGGACGTTCGCATAAGGTGCGTGACAGCCTATATGCAGTACGCTTAGCCAATGAGTGTGGCATCACCAATATTAATGTGGATCTTATGTGGGGTTTACCGGGGCAAGGGGTGCGTCATTGGCTTAATACATTACGGGAAGTCACTCGTATGAAGCCGCAACATATTTCTGCCTATGGCCTTACTTTGGAAGAAGGCACCAAATTGGAAAAAGATTATGAGCAGGGGCGCATTGGCCTACCACCGGAGCGTGATCAGTCGGTTATGTTCATGGAAGGGGCAGCCCTTTTGGAAGAGCAAGGCTATTTGCATTATGAAATTTCTAATTTTGCACGTATGGGTTTTCAGTGTCGTCACAATTTAGGCTACTGGGAAGGCAGCGATTATTTAGGCCTTGGCCCTTCGGCCACCTCCACAGTACAAGGACGCCGCTGGACAAACCCGTACGATTTGCACCACTGGGCACGCCATGTACAAGACGGCAACCTTGATACGGACGCTGCCATACTCACCCCCAGAGAACGAGTACTTGAACTTGTCATGTTGCGCCTACGCACTTCACGGGGGTTACGTTTTAAAGCTTACAGATTGCTGACAGGGCGCAATTTTATGAAGGACCATAAACGCCTCATTCAAGCCCTGCACGAAAATGGCCTTATTCGCATTCGTGATGGATATTTACGCCTTACACGCAGTGGAATGTTGGTTTCCAATAGTATTCTTTCCAATATTTTTTCGCAAACGGCCAGCACCTTACCGGAAACCCTACTTATGCCCACATCTTTGCCAAACTTCATTGAAGAAGGCGAAGAAATTGAGTAGTACACATATGCACAGATGAAAAAGAAAGACACTTTCACGCGCTGTTATGGCCTTATTTTTATTAATCCTGCAAAATCCCAACAAGGGGTAGTACATGTTTTCCATGCCCAAAGATTTACCCTTGCCTTGCATCACTGCCAACACAGAAATTGTACTAAAAAAACGCTATTATCAACATAATTTAGACACAGGACATGTGGAAGATGCCAGAGAGCTCTTTTGGCGTGTGGCAGCAAGCATAGCCCAAGAGGAAGAAAAATACGCCGCCTCGCCCTATAGCAAGGAAAGCCTCGGGAAAGAATTTTACACCATGATGACAGAGTGGAAGTTTTTACCAAACTCCCCTACTCTTATGAATGCCGGCACGTCCCTTGGGCAACTTTCGGCGTGTTTTGTCTTGCCCGTGGGCGACTCTATTGAGGAAATTTTTGATGCCGTTAAGTATGCGGCTATGATTCATAAATCCGGCGGTGGTACTGGTTTTTCCTTTACCCGCATTCGCCCGGCCCAAAGTAGAGTGGGCTCCACCGGCGGCGTGGCATCAGGCCCCCTTTCTTTTTTACGCATTTTTAACACCGCCACAGAGCAAATTAAGCAAGGCGGCACCAGGCGTGGTGCCAACATGGGTATTTTGCGTGTGGATCATCCCGATATCTTAGAATTTATCAAGGCCAAAGAGGTGGAAGGAGAATTTAACAATTTTAATCTTTCCGTGGGCCTTACGGAAGATTTTATGCACGCTGTGGAACGCAATGCCGATTATGCGCTTATAGCCCCGCACACTGGCCAAGAGCATAGTCGCTTACAAGCCAAGGAAGTTTTTACTTTGTTAGTGCAAAAAGCGTGGGCCTCTGGCGATCCGGGTATTGTCTTTTTAGACCGCATTAATAACGATAACCCCAACCCCGATCAAGGGGATATTGAATCCACTAACCCGTGTGGCGAGCAACCGCTGTTACCTTACGAAGCGTGCAACCTTGGCTCCATTAATTTGACACAATTTGTCCTAGATGGCTCTGAAAAAGCGGCGCATGAACGCATTGACTGGCAAGAGCTTGAACGCATTGTGCACCTTGCTGTACGCTTTTTAGATAATGTCATCGACGCTTCTCGCTTTCCCTTAGACCGCATTGCGGAAAAAGTACGCTTGAACCGTAAAATTGGCTTAGGGGTCATGGGTTTTGCTGACATGCTGTATCAATTGGGTATTGCTTATGATTCTACGCAAGGTCTTGCCTTGGGTGAAAAAATCATGGCTTTTATCAATGAACATGGACATAAAGCCTCTGCCATCTTGGCCCAAGAACGTGGCCCCTTTCCGGCCTATGCCACGTCACGCTACGCCACGCAAGATCAAGGCCCGTACCGCAACGCCACAGTAACCACCATTGCGCCCACGGGCACTTTGTCCATCATTGCCGGATGTTCTTCCGGTGTGGAACCACTGTTTGCCCTTTGCTTTACCCGTAATATTTTAGACGGGGAAAAGCTTGTGGAAATAAACCCGCACTTTGAAAAAATCTTGAGAGATGCCGGCTTGCAAAGTCCTGAATTGATGGAGGCGGTGCTTAACGAAGGTTCCATCAAACATATGCATTTTTTGCCAGAACATATACGGCGTGTTTTTGTAACAGCCATGGATATTGCCCCTGAATGGCATGTAAAAATGCAAGCGGCTTTTCAACGTCATACGGACAATGCCGTTTCTAAAACAGTCAACCTTCCGCATACGGCGAGTGTGGAAGATATTTATCGTATTTATTGGCTTGCCTACGCCGAAGGCTGCAAGGGGGTTACTGTATACCGAGACGGCTGTAAGTCCATTCAAGTCTTAGCCACGGGCCAAGGGCAGAAGAAGCAAGATCAAGCCATAATAAATAACAATAGCGCAACAACAAACGATGTTGCACTTTATGCCACAGCAGACCAAGAACAACACAGGCAAGAACAGCAAGCACAGGGGCAACAAGTACAAGAAGCGCAA